>NZ_JBHYFM010000013.1:0-69422 GCF_051859525.1 Roseinatronobacter sp.
CGACATGCTCTAACTTATTGGTTTTGCATGTTCGAGAAGCTCAAAACCGGTTCCCACTTTTGAGCAACATGCTCTAAGTGCCTACAGCTTGGCGCAAGCTATCCTACGGTAATGCTGGCACTGTCTTCATAGACAGAGCCGTCATCATCCACCCATGTGAACGCAAATTCGCCCGTTTCAGGCACACGCGCTTCAAATTCAATGAACGGATTTGCCGACAGGCTGGGTTCGATTTCCATATCGATCACCGTTTCACCGTTAAAGGTGCAGGTGAACCGGTTGATGATATGGCGCGGGACAGTGGTCCCGTCGGTGTCCACACGGTGGCCGTTTTCCATAGGGTGGTTGATCAATGTGCGCACCAGCACCACCTCATCAACAGATGCGGTGCGCGGCACACGAACGCGGGGGCGGGCATCAAAACCGGACATAGGCTATACTCCTTGTTCTTGGCGACGGTCCGGCATTGCGGACGCTGTCATTCATTTGCGCAGGCGGGCTGGACCAAACGCCCTAGCCGCCGCAGCCGCCAATGGTAACCCGAACATTCGCGGCGGCCTGAACGAAGGTTCCGTCCGACATTTCCGCCAGCGCGATCACATCCATTGTTTCTGCCATACGAATGCGCGTTGTCGCCGAATGGCGACCGGCAAGCGGGCCGAAATGCACTGTGCACACTTCAGGGTTCGGGTTTGCAGGGGCCAGAATACGGATCGATTTCGCATCAGGGCATGTCACTGTGACCGGAACAGCATTGCCATTCTCGGCAATTTCAGGCGCTGATATGCTTAGCGGGCCATCAACGATATCCGCCCCGCCCGTAAACGCCTGGATCAACCCTGCCGCATCGGCCGATACGCGGACTGGAACCACTGTCACGAAAAGCCCGCCAAGGCCCATCGCAAGAGTGTGCCGCCGTGAATATTCCATTTACCTCACTCCCGTTCCTGTTCCTGGATCAGCTTGCGCGCGCCTGCTCCGCACTCGCAATGTGCGCATTCTCAGCGCTGTGGCGTCACCTGCGGTCAAACAGCGGCGGCCTGATCCACTCCTCCTGAATCACCCTAACCTGATAGGACATATTGTCGCAACATAAAATTACATTTTCTGAATGTATTTTTTGTGATGACCTTAACATATTGTTTTTTAAATAAAATAAATAACTATACACAATCCTGCGCCATAGGCCGCAACCAACCAGAAGGTATTCGGCGTGTTTGCATCATGGCGCCACCCGCAAATGCATCTGCCTATCCGGCGGGTCTATCCGGCCCTCTGCGACGCTGCGCGAAACGCCTGCGTCAGGACCGGCGCAACACATATATGTCCATAATCCACCCATGCGTGGCGCGCAGCGCGGCGCGCAGATGCGTGATCTGCGGCGCGACATCCGGCAACGGTCCGGCCAGCAAGGCCTGCTGCGGCATCCCCAGATACGCCCCCCACCAGATATGTAGCCCCGCCGGGTCCAGCACCTCGAATGCGTTGCCGGCATCCAGCATCACCGCCACAGTGTCGGCCCCCGCTGGCCAGCCTGCGTCGCGCAACCGCCTGCCGGTTGTAATGATCACCGGCGCACCCAGCGTGTTCAACGCAATCCCGTGTTCGGCAGTCAGCACCTGCAGGCTGGTTATTCCCGGCACCACCGACACCCGAAGCGGCATGCCTGCGGCCCCCAATCGCGCAGCAATGCGCAGGCTGCTGTCATACAGGGACGGATCGCCCCACACCATCAGGGCAACGCGCCCGCCACGGGGCAAATGCGCCGCAATCTGCGCGGCCCAGACCTGCGCGATCGCCTCATGCCAGTCCAGCACCCCGCCGATATAGGCACCCTGACTGTCACGCACAGGCAGGTCGAACTCCGCCAGCACAACCGGCCCTGTCAGCACATCGGCGCATATCATCCGCCGCAAATCCAGCAGCTCCGCCTTGTCAGCGCCCTTGCGCGGCAGCAAGATCACATCCGCCGCATTCAGCGCGCGGATCGCGGCACGGGTCAGATGGTCGGGATTGCCTGTGCCAATCCCCACAAGGCTTAACTCGATCATATGCCCTCGTCCTCACATATCGGGCCGTAGAGTATAAGCGCCGGCCCGTCGCGCGACGCCTCGGCTTGCAAATCACGCGCAAGCTGCCCCACTGTGGACCGCGTCAAACGCTGGTCGGGATGGCTGACATTCTCGGCCAGCAGCGCGGGCGTGTGCGACGGCAAGCCCGCCCCGATCAGCGCCTCTGCCAATTCCGGAAATGTGCGCTTGGGCATGAACACCACCGTCATCGCCAGCGGATCGGCCAGAGCGGCCATGTGCAGCCCCTCCGGCAAGGCGCCGCGCACATCATGCCCTGTCACGAATTGCACCCGCCGCGCATTCAACCGGCGGGTCAACGGAATGCCCGCCGCCGCCGCCGCCGCACTGGCCGAGGTGACACCCGGAATGACCTCAAACCCTATGTTCGCGGCACGACATGCAGTGATTTCCTCCTCCAACCGGCCAAAGACCCCCGGATCGCCGGATTTCAGCCGCACGACCCGCGCGCCCCCCAAGGCATAATCCACCAGCAACCGGCTCACATGGTCCTGCTTTGGCGACGGGCGGCCCGCACGCTTGCCCACCGCCACCAGTTCAGCGCCCTGTCGCGCATATCCCAGGACCGGACCTGATGACAGGTCGTCAAACAAGACAGCATCGGCCTGCTTCAACCGCGCCACCGCTTTCAGCGTCAGCAGTTCCGGATCCCCCGGACCGGACCCGACAAATGACACAAACCCGCGCATCTCTGCCCCTTCATTCTGGTCTAAATATCCTCGGGGGTGAGGGCCGCAGGCCCGAGGGGGCGCGAGCGCCCCCTTCCCCGAAGACAGGTCAAAAAGATATCCGTCAATGCTGCGGATATCATAGGTTGTCGCGCCGGTCCTCGGCAATCAGATGGAAGAACGTGCCACTGACATGGCCATTGCGCGATCCCGTTTCGGCTACAACATCGCCTTGCGCATCACGCACTTCGGCCAGTGGCGCGTCAGGCTGCGCAACAATCGTGGAATAATGGAACTCATGCCCGCGCAGCGCGGCCCCGGGTGCAAATCCCGGCATGCCCTGCACCAACTCCGCCCGCCGGTATCCCAGATGCATCTTGCGCTGCGCATAGGATGTCACCAGCCCCAGCAGGCCCGCCATCTGGTGGCGCGTGCCCTCCTTGTCGATCAAGGCCGCACCAAGGGCCATATACCCGCCGCATTCGCCATGAACAGGGCGCGTGCGGGCATGCACGCGCAACGCGTCGCGAAACCGCCCCGCTGCCGCAAGCCTGCCTGCATGCAATTCCGGATATCCCCCAGGCAACCACACCAGATCGGCGCTTGGGTCGGGCGGCTCATCTGCCAGCGGCGAGAAGGGCAAGACTTCTGCCCCCGCGCGCCGCCACCCTTCCAGCAAATGCGGATAGGTAAATGAAAACGCCGCATCGCGCGCCAGCGCAATCCGCTGGGCGGGGGGATGCGGCAACACGCCTTGATGCAACGCCCGCCCCGAACCTGCATATTGCGCCAGTGCGTCCACATCCACATGGTCGCGCAGAAAGGCCGCATAACCGGAAATCGCGCGTTCAAGATCGGGGTGTTCGACTGCCTGCACAAGCCCCAGATGCCGCTCCGGCAGAACCAGATCGCCGCGCCGTGGCAACGCGCCCAGCACACGCAATCCCGCCGCCTCCATGCCCAGCCGGACAAGCCGTTCATGGCGCGGGCTTGCCACACGGTTCAGGATAACCCCCGCGAAGGGCAGGTCGGGCCAGTAGCGCGCAAAGCCCAGTGCCACGGCGGCGGCAGATTGCGCCTGCCCCGACACATCCACAACCAGAACCACAGGCCAGCCCATGCGCTGCGCCAGCTCGGCACTGCTGCCATGCCCTGCCGCGCCCGGTTTCGCGACCCCGTCAAACAGGCCCATCGACCCTTCAGCCAGCACCAGATCCGCATCACCTGCATGGGCGGCAATCGCATCCATCAGATCGGGGGTCATGGCCCAGCTGTCCAGATTATACGCCTCGCGCCCGCTGGCGGCGCGGTGAAATGCCGGATCAATGTAATCCGGCCCGCTTTTGAAAGGTTGCACGCGAACGCCTGCGTCGCGCAAGGCACGCAACAGGCCTAGCATCACTGTGGTCTTGCCAGTGCCGGATGCAGGGGCGGAAATCATCAATCCCTGTGTCATTCGATACTGTCCTTATAGACCGAATCCGCGCTTTGGGGCCGGAACCTGCGGTCATACTCGGGCGCGTAAAGCGCACTTTCGGAAAACCCTTCGGCTGCCAGTGCGGGGCCGACCAGAATAAGGGCTGTGCGCTCCATACTGCCCGCAACCGCGTCCACAATCCCGCCCAAGGTCGCACGGATGATGCGCTGGTCCGGCCAGCTTGCACGCCAAACCACTGCGACCGGACAATCCTGTCCGTAATGGGGGGCCAGATCCGCCACCACCTGTGCAAGGTTCTGGATCGACAGGTGAATTGCCAGTGTCGCGCCGGTTTGCGCAAAATTCGTCAATGTCTCGCGCGCGGGCATCGTGCTGGCCCGCCCCGGTGTGCGGGTCAACACCAGTGATTGCGCGACTTCCGGCAGGGTCAGTTCCACCTGCAACGCAGCGGCAGCAGCGGCGAAGGCAGGCACGCCCGGTGTCACTGTATAGGCGATGTTCGCAGCGCGCAGGCGGCGCAGCTGTTCCGCCATGGCCGACCAGACCGACACATCGCCCGAATGCAGCCGCGCCACATCCTGCCCCTTTGCCTCTGCGGCGGTGATCTCGGACATAATTTCATCCAGCGACAGCGGGGCGGTATTGACGATCCGCGCGCCTTTCGGGCAATGCTCCAGCATGGCGGCAGGCACCAGCGATCCCGCATACAGGCATACTGGGCTTCGCGCGATCAGGTCGCGCCCGCGCAAGGTCAGCAAGTCCGCTGCCCCCGGCCCCGCACCGATAAAATGCACCGTCATGTCCCGCCTCCTCGTGCAACGGCCCCTGTCGCCTGTCCGTCCTGTGATATAAGCCGCGCAACGGCAATTACCGCTGCGGCGCGCCTGTCATCTTCCTTGTGCAGGCTGCCCGCGGCCACGACCAGCGCACAGGCTTCCGCCACACTGCCTGTGCCAAATGCCGCCTGAATGCGCGCCGATTGCGTGGGCGTTGCAATGCCCTGAATCTGGGCGGGCTTCAAGGTTATCAGCGGCAGACCCACCTGCCGCGCGAAGGGCACAAGCCAGGCCGCGCGCCCGTCCAGACAGGCAAGCGCATCCGGTTTCGCAACACAAGCCATGCGCACGAAAACATCGTGCAAACTGGCTGTGGCCGCCTGTGACGAACAGCCAAACCCCGCCACGATCATCGCACCACCCGCCATTGCACAATGGGGTAAGCGGCACGCCACCCCCGCTTCGTCCCCAGCGGTGCGGCCTGCGACACCTCCAGCCGCATCAAGTCGCCACCCGCCCGCGCATGCCATTGCATCAGCAGCGCCTCGCTTTCCAGCGTCACGGCATTTGCCACTACACGCACCCCGTGCGGCAGCATCTCCCACAACCGCGCCAGCACCGCGTCCGTGACACCCCCGCCAATAAAGACCGCATCCGGCAGGGGCTGGCCCTGCAACACATCCGGCACGCGCCCCTCAATCACCGCCAGCCGGTCCACGCCAAGGGCATGCGCATTCTCTCTCGCGCGCGCGGCGCGAACAGGGTCCATTTCGAAACCGATGGCCCGCATCCTGGGATGCGCCAGCAACCATTCGATCCCCACCGACCCCGACCCCGCGCCTATATCCCACAACAACTCCCCCGCGCGCGGGGCAAGTGCCGACAGGCTCAGGGTCCGCACAGCACGTTTTGTGATCTGGCCGTCATGGGCGAACATCTCGTCCGGCAGTCCGGACGCAACCGGCACTGCCGCGCCCTGCCCCGCAACCTCCAGTCCGACAATCACCGGATGCATCACATCCTCAAGGGCATATTCCGCGGCAATGACCGCACGCACCCGCGCCCGCGGACCGCCCAGCGCCTCCATGACATGCAAACGCGTCGCACCAAAGCCAAGACCTGCAAGATAGGCCGCAAGATCGCCCGCCGCAGCCCCGTCGCGCAGCAAAACCAGCGCACGCGTCCCCACCGCAAGATGCGGGCGCAAACGCGACAACGGGGCCGCATGTAACCCCAGACAGGCCAGCGTTTCCAGCGGCCATCCCAACTCGGCCGCCGCCAGCGCGAAAGTCGACGGGCCAGGCAGCGCCACCCATTCCCAACGCGCCAGATGACGCGCCACGCTGCTGCCAGCCCCGAACCAGAACGGATTGCCCGACGCCAGCAAAACCACCCGCCGGCCACGTTGCGCCAGAAGCAGCGCAATTCCATCCGCAAACGGTACCGGCCATTCCAGCACCTCGCAGGACAGTTCGGGCAGGATCGCAAGATGACGCGCCGCCCCCATCACCAGCTCGGCCCCCAGAAGTGCATCACGGCTTGCATCCGACAACCCGTTCAGGCCATCTTCCCCAAGACCCACAATCGTCAACCAGGGGGCGTTTTCATCCATGCCGAATATCCTCGTTCTTGGCGGCACGATCGAGGCAACGCGCCTTGTCGCAGCGCTTGCCGCCGCAGGGCTGCCTGCCACGCTCAGCTATGCAGGGCGCGTCGAACGCCCCAAACCCCAGCCGGTGCCGGTGCGCGTAGGGGGTTTTGGCGGCGCGCAGGGGCTTGCAGCCTATCTGCGCGACACCAAGATCACCCATCTTGTCGACGCAACCCACCCCTTCGCCGCAACGATCAGCGCAAATGCCGTTCAGGCGGCGCGGCGCGCACAAACGCCCTTGCTGGCGTTGACGCGGCCGCCATGGACCGCACGGGACGGCGATCAATGGACGCGGGTGCCAGATATTCCCGCCACCGTGGCCGCGCTGGACAGGCCGCGCGAAAACATCATGCTCGCACTGGGACGCATGCATCTGGCTGCCTTTGGCCGCCATCCGCAGCACCGCTACCTTCTGCGCCTCGTCGATCCGCCACAGACCCCGCCCCCCCTGCCCGACCATCACATCATCCTTGACCGCGGCCCGTTTGATGCGGACGCGGACGCAGCCCTGATGCAGGCCCATGACATCAGCCTTGTCGTCGCCAAGAATGCCGGCGGAACAGGGGCCGAGGCGAAACTTGTCGCAGCGCGCCGGTTGCGAATTCCGGTCATCATGATCGACCGCCCCCCAATTCCGGACCGCGCACAGGTTCATGACATTGCGGCCGTGCTCGACTGGGTCACGACCTAGCCCGCGCGGGAACAAAACACCCCGCCTGCCCTGTTCATTCTGGCAAAAATATCCTCTAGGGGGGAATTGGGCCGTCAGGCCCAAGGGGGGGGCGGAAAGCCCCCCCTTCCTTGCCGCAGAACCAGAACCCGCCGCGCCGGTCATGCCGATCTCGGGGTGTATAATACCGGCCCGCGCGGGGTGTCGATCACCCGCGTCAGGCTTGATCCAATAATCACCATCGTGCGCATATCCGCCATTTCGGGCTGTGCGTCCGTCAGGGGGACAATGCGCAACTCCTGCTGCGGGGTGCTGACGGCGCGGGCAAACAGAACGGGGCGTGCATCGGCGCATGCTTCGCGCAACACCTCAAGGGCGCGGGCAAATCCCTCGGGGCGCGACTTTGACCGCGGGTTGTAGAATGCCATTGCGAAATCACCTTCGGCCGCCAGTCGCAGGCGTTTTTCGATCAACGCCCAGGGTTTCAGGTTATCGCTCAGGTTGATGGCGCAGAAATCATGGCCCAATGGCGCGCCAGCCTTTGCGGCGGCCGCCAGCATCGCAGTAATCCCCGGCAAGACGCGGATATCAAGCGCACGCCAGTGCTGCGGTCCGGCCTCCAGCGCCTCGAACACGGCGGATGCCATGGCAAACACGCCCGGATCACCCGACGACACCACCACCACGCGCTGCCCGTCCGCCGCCATCGCCAACGCATGGGCCGCGCGCTCCAACTCCACGCGGTTGTCGCTGGAATGCAAGGTCAGCCCGTCACGCGGGGCCACACGCGCCACATAGGGAATGTAGCCCACCACATCCGTGGCGGCCTCCAGCGCCGCGCGCACTTCCGGCGTGACCAGCGCCTCATCCCCCGGCCCCAGCCCGGCAATAACGACCCAGCCGCTCATGGTCTGCGCCCCTGTCCGTGGATCAGCACGATCGAGAAATAGGGCGTCACTTCGCTGGCATCAACCAGCCGTTGCACATGCTGGCGCGGCATCTGGGCATATTCCACGATCCACGCATCCTGCAGCCGCCCTGCCCGATCAAGCGCGCGTTTCAGCTTGGGCAGGTTGCGCCCGATCTTCATCACCACCAGCGCATCCGTGGCCGCGATCTTTTCGGCCAGCACGTCTTCGGGCAAGGTGGCCATCAGCACGGTCAGCACGTCATCACCCCATGTGATGGGCTGCCCTGTGGCGGTCCATGCCCCTGACATGCCGGTGATGGCGGGCACCACATCTACCGGCACTGCGTCTTTCAGCCGTGTGTAGATGTGCATGAATGAGCCGTAGAAAAACGGGTCCCCCTCGCACAGGACAACCACATCCGCGCCCCCTGCGGCCAGTGCCCGCAAATGGTCGGTACATTCCGTATAGAAGGCCGAAAGCAGCGCGTTATAGCGGGGATCGGCCACGGGTATTTCCGTGGTGACAGGGTATTCCATGGGAAATTCGACCGCATCCGCGTGCAGCATCCCCTCGACAATCGCGCGCGCCTGTCCCTTGCGCCCTGCCTTGCGGAAAAAGGCCACATGCCGCGCATTGCGCACCAGACGGTCCGCGCGTACGCTCATCAGATCCTGCGCGCCGGGGCCAAGGCCCACGCCGTAAATGGTGCCCACACTCATTCCTTGCGGCTCGCGATGGCGTTGATGGCGGCAACCGTGATCGCGCTGCCGCCCAGACGGCCCTTGACGATGCAATTTGGCACGGGCTGCGCGGCCCAAAGCGCGTCCTTGGATTCCATTGCGCCCACAAACCCCACGGGGCAGCCGATAATCGCGGCAGGGCGCGGGCAATCCGGATCTTCCAGCATGTTCAGCAAGTGGAACAACGCCGTTGGCGCATTGCCAATGGCCACAAGCGCCCCGTCCAGATGGGGCCGCCACAATTCCAGCGCGGCGGCAGAGCGTGTATTGCCCATCTCGCGCGCCATTTGCGGCACGCGCGGGTCGCGCAGGGTGCATATGACTTCGTTCTCGGCAGGCAGACGCGGGCGGGTCACCCCTTCGGACACCATATAGGCATCGCACAGGATGGGCGCGCCTGCTTCAAGCGCCGCACGGGCCGCAGTGGCGAAACCGGGCGAGAAGTGAATAAACTCCTCCAGCCCGACCATACCGGCGGCATGGATCATGCGCACGGCAATGGGTTCTTCATCTGCTGTGAAGCGGTCCAGATCAGCCTCGGCCCGGATGGTGGCAAAGGATTGCAGGTAGATTGCGGCACCATCAGTCTCGTAGGTATAGGGCATTATGATCTCTCAAATCGGGTCAGTATCTGGTCTGTCGTCAGCCCTGTTGCATCACTCCGCCCCTGCAAGACCAGATCAAAGCGACCATCACGACCGATCAGGGTGATATCCGCAGCACGCGCCCTTGCGCAACCCTTCGCACAGCCCGACACATGCAAACTGCCGCCGACCAGCGGCGCAAGTTCCAGCGCAAGCGCGCGGGTTTCAACACTGGCCTGCGGACACAGTGGCGCGCCCGCGCAGGCGTCCACGCGCAAGGCGGCATGGTCAGGCGTCGCAATCAGGCTGTCAGGCAGCGCGGGCGCGCCAGTCAGCCCCTCCAGCACAAGGCAGCGCCACGGGGTCACGCGAATGGCGGGCACGTCTGTCGCGACAAGGGCCTGTGCCAGATCCTGCGCCATGATCTGGCCGAAAGCGGCACCGACGACCAATCCCGCAGGCGTCAAACCGGCCCTGAATGGCGCGCGCGCGGGCACAGGCGCGGCGTCCCATATGCCCCAATCCGGCAGCGCGGCATCATGGCGGGCCATTCGGCCCGATTGCGCGCCACCCGTGTCCACAAACCAGCGGCACAGCCGTATCAGGCTGTCAATTTCACGCCCGTGCTGCAACGCCATGCCAAACGCGCGGCCCTCGGCGCGCAGGATCAGCCCGCCCTGCCCGCGTTCTATGCGAAAGTCAGCCGGATCACCCGCCAGCACAGGTGCAGGGCCTGCATCCATGGCAAAGCCCATCTTGGGCGGCAGCTGCGGCAATTCTGCCAACCGTTCGGCCAATTCGGTCCACAGACGCGCACTGTCATCGCCACATGCCCAATCCGGCGCAATCAGGATATTGCGGCGGGATTCCAGATCAGGGTCGCTGTCCAGCAGGTTCAATTCTGCCAAGGCATCTTGCAACGGACCAAGCGCAGCATCGCCGACGCCACGAATTTGCAGATTGGCGCGGTTGGTCAGGTCGATCAGCCCCGCGCCATAGGTCTGCGCCGCGTCGCACAGCCCCGATGCCTGCGCGCGCGTCAACCGTGCCAAACGCGGGCGCACACGCACCACCCAGCCATCGCCCGATTGCATGGGCCGCAATGCGCCGGGGCACCAGCCTTTCACGTCAAATTCAGTCATGCGCCAACCCCGCAAGAATGGAATTCCTGCGTGTCACCCACAGGCCCGCGTCATGCAATGCGGCAAACCGCGCCTGCATCGCTGCAAGGGCGGCGGGGTTCTCGCGTTCCAGAAACGCGCAGACGGCATCATCGCCCAGTGTCGCATCATGATACAGGTCAATCAGTTGCGGCGGAACAGCTGCGGCCAGATGGGCAAAAGCCGCCAGATGGTCCAGCGTGGCGGCAATTTCCGCGCCCCCCCGAAACCCGTGTTTCATCATGCCCGCAATCCATTTCGGGTTTGCGGCACGGGCCCGCACCACACGCGCGATTTCTTCGGTCAGGGTGCGCGCGCGCGGGTCATCGGGGCGCGTTGCGTCTATATGATACAGCGCAGCCTGCCCGCCGGTCAGCGCCTGCGCAGCCGCAAATCCTGCTTCATGGGCGGCGTAATCCTGCGCCAGCAACACATCGGTTTCGGGCAGGTCCTGCAAATGCACGAAGGCATCCGCCTGTGCCACGCGTGCAGCGATCCCGTCGGGATCATGCTGTCCGGTATCAAGCGCATGCGATGACGCCGCCAGCCATGCGCGCCCTGCCTGTTCGCGGGCGGCGGCGCTATACTCATCAAGCGCGGCCCCCATGCCAAGCCCGTAACTGCCCGGTGCGGGGCCATAGACACGCGCGCCCCCCTGCCCCACAAAGGGGTTCCAGTCCGGCGCCTCATCGCGCGCGGCCAGCGCGGCAACGGCCTGCCCGAACAAGGTGGACAGTTGCGGAAACACATCGCGGAACAGGCCCGACACACGCAAGGTCACGTCCAGTCGCGGGCGGTCCAGTTCCGCAATGGGCAGGATTTCCACACCGGACACGCGCGATGATCCTTCGTCCCAGACCGGCCGCGCACCCAGCAGGTGCAACGCCATGGCAAATTCCTCGCCTGCCGTGCGCATGGTGGCGCTGCCCCACAGGTCCACGACCAGCGCGCGCGGCCAGTCGCCGTGGTCCTGCAAATGGCGGCGCACAAGTTCATCGGCCAGCTTCACGCCCTGCGCATGGGCCGCGCGCGAAGGAACCGCGCGCGGGTCGGTGGTGAACATATTGCGCCCTGTGGGCAGCACATCGGACCGCCCGCGATGGGGCGAACCGGATGGGCCCGGGGCCACAAACCGGCCCGAAAGCGCGGCCTGAAGCCCTGCGCGTTCGCCCGCGCCCTGATCGCCGCGCCCGAAAACATGCAGCCCGTCGCCAAACTGGCTTTCCTTCACATCACACACGAAACGGTCAATGCGGGTGATCGCCTCGGCCAGACACTCCGCGCCATCAAGCCCCAATTCAAGGCCCAGCCCCAGCGCCTCGGCCTCCACTCGGATATCGGTTTGCAGCCGGTCGCGGCGCGCAGGGTCCAGCCCGTCGGCGTTTGAAAATTCATCCAGCAGCGCTTCCAACTGCGCCAGACCCGCGCCCGATTGCGCCGCCACCATCGGCGGGGGCACATGGCCCAATGTCACGGCACCGATGCGGCGCTTGGCCTGCGCGGCCTCGCCCGGGTCATTGACGATGAAGGGATAGATCACCGGCAATTCGCGGACCAGCGCTTCGGGCCAGCAGTCATCTGACAGCGCCACGGACTTGCCCGGCAGCCATTCCAGCGTGCCATGTGCGCCGATATGGACCAGCGCATCCGCTTGCGCGCGAAGCCACAGGTAAAACGCCACATAGGCATGGCGCGGCGTGCGCCCGAGGTCGTGATATTCATCATCGCGCAACGCAGGCGTGCCGCGTTCAGGCTGGAGTGCCACAAGCATCCGGTCAAGCTGGATCGCGGCAAAGTCAAAGGCCCCATTCGTGCAGGCGGGGTCATCTTCGGGCGCGCCCCATGCCGCAAACAGATCGTCGCGCAGCGCGTCAGGCAAGGCCGCCAGCGCCGCCAGATAGGACGCAACGGGCCAGTGCACCCGCTGCGTATCCAGCGCATCGGCCAGCGCGCGGGCGTCTTGCGCGGGCGCACCGATGTCGTGCAAGATCGCGCTGGCACTTTCCAGCGCGTCCAGCCCCACCGCATGCGCCATGTTCCAGCCCTTGCCCGGATATGTCGACAGCACAAGGGCCGTGCGGCGTTGTGAAGGCGGCAGGTCTTGCAGGCGGACCCATGCGGTGACGCGGCTGGCAATCGCGTCAATGCGGGCGGGGTCGGCGCGATGCTCGGCGCGGGCGAATTGAAGGTCGGGATCAGGGGAGGTGAATTCCTTGAAACTTGCCACACCGGCAAACAGGCGCCCGTCCACTTCGGGCAGGACCACATGCATGGCCAGATCGGCAGGCGACAGCCCGCGTGCCGCGTCCTGCCAGCGCTGCCGGTCATTGGTGGCAAGCGCCACCTGAAACACCGGCACGCCGGCGGTTTCCAGCACGGCCCCGTCATCGCCCAGCGCGGAGAAGGCGGTGGCGTTCAGCACGGCCTTCGGGGCCAGTTCCCTGACCCAGCCGGTCAGCCATGCGCGCGCCTGCGGTTCCTTCAGGGACGGCACAAACAACGCCAGCGTGTCGAAACCGCGCGCGTCCATCGCCTGCATCAGCGCGCGGACGGGGTCCAGATCCGCCGCCGCAAGATAAGACCGGTAGAATACCACCAGAATGCGCGGGCGTTCAGACGCGAAGCGGAACGCGGCCGGACAGGTGATGCCGTCCTGCGCCCAGCCCCCCACCTGCGCAACCGAACGCACCCCGCGCACCGGCGGCGCATACAGGCCCGACGCCAGCGCAAGCTGCTGCAATGCCGCCCGCGCCGCCCCCTCGCCGCCCGTATCGCACAGGTGCTGCAAACGCCGCAACGTGCTGACCGGCAGGGTTGAATGCGCGTCCAGCGCGGAATCAGGCCGCCCGTCAGCGGGCAGCACGGCCAGCGCGATCCCCTTTTGCCGCGCAAGGGCCTGCACCTGTTGCAGCCCGTAGCCCCAATAGGGCGCGCCGCCGATCAGCCGGATCAGAATGCCCTTCGCGCCCTCCAGCGTGTTTTCGAGGTAGGTATCCACCGATAGCGGGTGTTTCAGCGCCGCCAGATTGGCCAGACGCAGCGTTGGCAAACTGCCCCCCGCCGCGCGCCACCCTGCCGCGAAAGCGCCCAGATCACTGTCGGAAAACGACAGCACCACCAGATCAGCCGGACTTTGGCCCAGATCAGTGGGGGTGTCGGCTTCATCCAGCCCGTGGCTTTCGCGGAAGATGACATGCATTGCAGATCAGGCCCCCAATGCGGCGCGGATTGCGGCTTCGTTCACATGATCATGTTCAGCGATCACGACAAGGCGGGTCAGGCGGGCCTCATCCGGTTGCCATGGCCGGTCAAACTGGTGACGGACACGCGCGCCCACGGCCTGCACCAACAGGCGCATGGGTTTACCGGCCACCGCGGCATAGCCCTTGACGCGCAGGATATTCTGGCTTTCGGCCAAATGCGCGATGCGCGCGGCCAGATCGGCGGGATCAGCGATTTCACCCATCGTCACCATGATCGTGTCAAAATCATCATGTTCATGGTCATGATGCCCGTCGTGATGGCTGGGGCGCGCGTCCAGATCATCCTCGGCCCCCGCTTCCAGCCCCAGAAGCACGGCTGCGTCGATCACACCTTCGGCAACCTCGACCACCGGCAGGGCGCGCGGGGCTTCTGCGGCGATCACTTCGCGGGCTTTCGCCACGCCCGCTGGTCCGGCAAGGTCCGGCTTGGTCAACAGCACCAGATCGGCGCAGGCGATCTGGTCCTCGAACACCTCGGACAGGGGTGTTTCATGGTCGATACTGTCATCAGCCTCTCGTTGTGCATCGACAGCGGCCACATCGGGCGCAAAACGCCCTGCCGCCACCGCCTCGGCATCGGCCAGGGCGATGACACCGTCCACAGTAATGCGCGACCGGATGGCAGGCCAGTCAAACGCTTTCAGCAGCGGCTTGGGCAGGGCCAGCCCCGATGTCTCGATCAGGATATGGTCGGGCTTCGGGTCCAGCTTCAACAGCGCCTCAACTGTCGGAATGAAATCATCGGCGACGGTGCAGCAAATGCAGCCATTCGACAGCTCGACAATATTTTCGGCCGGACAATCAGGGATCGCACAGGATTTCAGCATTTCACCATCGACACCGACTGTGCCGAATTCATTGACCACGACTGCCAGCCGCCGCCCGCCCGCATTGCGGATCAGGTGGCTGATAAGTGTGGTTTTACCCGCGCCCAGAAAGCCGGTGACGATGGTAACAGGGGTTTTTGACAGATCAGACATTCGGGGCCTCCAATGGCGGGATACGGGCGATGCAATTCTTGCGGAAATGTTCGGGGCGTTCGCGCCACGGCACAAGGCCGTTTTCCGCATCACGGTATTTCTGCGCGCCCTCGAGAATGGTTGTCACATGCAGTTCCGGCGTCAGGTTGCCATAAACATAGGTCCATGCTCCGGACTTGCGCAATGCAATCGTGCAGCCGCGCGAACAGTTGGACAGGCAGTCCACTGAAATGATGCGCACCCCTTCGGGCGCGGCATCATGTAAAGCCCGCACAAGCTGCGCACCGGGGCGCGTGTCGGGGTCCGGCATGGCCAGCGGATTGGCGGGGCTGGCGCTGCGGCATGTGGCGCAGACCAGAAGATCGACAGTGTCTTGGGGCATGAAAAGCTCCGGTTCAGGGACGGGCCGGCGCAACCGCCGGCCCCTTGTGGCACATATCAGCCAAGGATCATGTGCTCGACGGTTTCAAACATGAAGGCAAGCCCCACCCCCATACAGACAGCCGCAGCCAGACGGGCCTGAAGCGCGCCCTGCCCCTGTTGCAACATCCGGCCCGCCAGCAGCGCGACCCCCGCAGCAATCGCAAACTGGACGACTCCGAAACCCAGCAGATAGGCAAAGACAGGCATCGGCGTGGACCCGATCACGGCCTCGCCATAGGCCCAGCCATGGAACAACCCCGCAACGGCGAACCCTGCCAGCGCGACCGGCCCCGCAACCTGCCGCCCCATGACCAGCGCTGCGCCCAGCCCGACAACCGATGCGGTGATAACCAGTTCCGCCAGCGGCAGCATGACACCGGCCAGATGCACAGCCGTGCCCGCAAGCGTGGCTGCTATAAAGGCGAAAGGCCCTGCCAGCGACCGGCCCGCAAGGGCGGCGGCCAGGCCAACCAGCACCACAAAAGCCAGATGGTCCAGCCCGATCACAGGATGGGCAAGGCCGGAAATCAGCCCGTGAAACACTGTCTGCGGGGCCTCGCCCCCCAAAGGGTGGTGCGCGACGGCGGGACTGGCGAGAAGCAGGGCGGGTGCGATGAAAAAACGAGTCATGTGCAAGGTTCCTTTGGATATATCATCGTTGACGAAAATCGGCGTGGCAGGCGACGCAGTAATAGCGCAGGTCGTGCAGGCCATTGACCATATCCCCCCCGTCGCGGACGGTCTGCGCGAAGCGTTCGGCCTCGGTGCTGAAGGCGGATGTGTATCGGGCAAAATTATCCGGCTGCGCCCAGATGGCCGCCAGGGCGCCCTTCTCCCCCTCCGGCGCTGGAGAGGCTATGTCGAACAACGTGTCGATCCGACCGCCAAGCGCCGCAAGCGCGTCGGCATGTATCCCGATCATATCCTCGCCCCCCGCATCCGACAGCAAGGTCGCGGAAACCGCGCGGAAATGGCCCGAAAGCGCGCTCATGGCGCGGCGACGCCGTTCTGTCAGGCCATCTGCGGGGGATGCAAAACTTGCGGCTTGCGGATGCCGGTCGCCATGCGCGCCAAACGGCCCTGTCAACTGTTCGGCCTGTTCTGCGCTGACATGGGAATGGCCATGATCATGGCTGTGGCTGTGGCCCTGCCCCTGACCCATGCTGTCCGCGCGCGAGATCTGCACCTCGGCGCCCGGCACTGCAAAGGCAACAATCCCCGCCGCAAGCACATATGTGCCCGCAGCCAAACCCAGACCCGCCATTAACCTGCGAGAGTTCTTCATTCGTCCACTTTCCCGCGCGACCACCCGCCACGCGACACAAAGGGGCGGGGAACACACGGGCAGTGAAGGCGGCCACGGGGCCGGTCCCGACACAAGCCCAACCAGACACCCCGCCGGTTGATATGCCCCGATGGGGCGGCCTAAACGCTGGCAGGTCTCCCGGCTTGCGGATGTCAGGTTTCCCCTATGGGATCACCTGTCGGTCGGCCCGCCTTCCCGTCCGTCAGGGACAGTGGCATCGGGCAACCTCTCCGGTCACGGTCGCGGGGGCGGCTGTGCTTGGGGCTTGATCTTGTGATCCGGCCTTGTCACATTCCCTTTTCACCTGTCATGAACAGGCACCAGCCCCTTCCTCTTGCGCGTCCGCGCGCGGTGAGTCAAGCAAGGAAACGACACGATGACCGACAGGACCGACCCCGCCCGCCACCGCGACAAGATGCAAAAGATCAAGGCCGCCCGCGACCGGATGATGGAAAGCAAGACCGGCGAGAAGGGCCTGATCATCGTCCATACAGGCGCGGGCAAAGGCAAATCCTCATCCGGCTTCGGCATGATCATGCGCTGTATCGCCCATGGCATGCCCTGCGCTGTGGTGCAGTTCATCAAAGGCAACTGGAGCACCGGAGAACGCGATTTCCTGCGCACGCGCTTCGCGGGTGAGTGCACATTCATCGTCTCGGGCGAAGGGTTCACATGGGAAACGCAAGATCGCGACCGAGACATCGCCGCCGCACGCGCTGGCTGGGATCAGGCCAAGGCGCTGATCCGCAACCCCGATATCCGGTTTGTCCTGCTGGATGAAATCAATATCGCGCTGCGCTATGACTACCTGCCCCTGCAAGAGGTGCTTGAATTCCTGCGCACCGAGAAACCGCCAATGACCCATGTTGTGCTGACCGGACGCAATGCCAAACCCGAGCTGATCGAGATGGCCGATCTGGTCACCGAGATGACCTTGATAAAGCACCCTTTCCGCGACGGCATCAAGGCCCAGAAAGGTGTCGAGTTCTGAATGCTGCGCCCCCTGCCCAAACGGCAACGGGGGCCAGCCCCCAACGCGCTGCGCGCGTTTCCCCCGGGATATTTGGACCAGAATGAAATCAGGACATTCAGGTGACGGGCGCCGCGTTTCGGGCTGCAGGAACAGGGGAAACGCGGCGCTTTCACTCTGGGCGGTCATCGGGATCCCTCCCTGTACCGCAGGTTCATCATCGTCGAAACAGGTTAACAAATGGTATATTTCATTCTGGTCCAAATATCCCCGCCGGAGGCGCAGGTCTGCGTCAGGAAACGCGGTTTGAGGAAATTGCGCGCATGACCCTGCGCCGCATCAGGGTGAATGGCCATTTCGGCGAATGGTTGCAAGGCAGGCTTGGTCCGCAGGGTCCCGTCGTGCTGATCACCATGCCATGCCCCTGCACCGGTGTGGATGTATTTCTTGACCCGCAATGCGCGCAGACACACGCGGGCGACGCGCCGGTCGTTGCGCATTATCCGCCACATGCTGTCAAAGCGCTGCTATCGGCATTGCGCCTTCGCACAGCGGGGCAGTTCAGGATTGTGCCGCGGGTTGCGGCAGGCTTGGGCACTGGCGTATCGACTGCCGGATTGATGGGCATTGCCGCCCTTGCGGGCTGGCAGGGCCCGCCGGAGCAACTTGCAAAAGCCTGCATCGCCGCCGAGGGTGCATCGGACCCGCTGATGTTTCCTGACGCAGGCAGCCTGCTGTGGGGATCACGCGACGGGATTATCCATGCGCGCGTCCTCCCCCCGCCGCGCCACGAGATACTTGGCGCGCTCTGGGGCGGGCCACGCCCGACAGATCCCGCCGATGATGACTTCCCCGATATTTCCGATCTGGTGCAGGCGTGGCAGATGGCACGCCGGTTGCCGGACTTTACCGCGCTGGCCAGTGAGAGTGCGCGGCGCTGCCTTGCCCGCAGGGGCCCGCAAACCGACCCGACAGACAGTCTTGCTGCATCCCTTGGCGCATTGGGCTGGAACATGGCCCATACAGGGGCTGCGCGCGGCTTTATTTTCGCGCAGGGCACTGTTCCACCCCATGCGCCCGCGGTTTTGCGTGATGCCGGATATCACGGGATACTGCGCTTCGAAGGGGGGGGGTCATGAATTATGCCGCGATCATGCTGATTGCGATCGCCATGGATATGGCGTTTGGCTGGCCGGACCGCCTGTATCGCCGCATCGGGCATCCGGTGACATGGATCGGGGCCTTGATCCGCTGGCTGGATACGCGCTGGAACCGCCAAGACCACAGTTTCGGGATGCGCAAGGCAAGCGGGGCGCTGGCAGCATTGCTGGTCATTGCCTTGTGCGGCGCTGTTGCCTGGCTGGTGCAGGCGGCGTTGCCCCCGGGCTGGGCGGGGATTATGTTAGGCGGGGTTCTGGTCTGGCCGTTTATCGCATTGCGTTCAATGCATGATCATGTCGCAGCGATCATCCCCCCCTTGCAGGCCGGTGATCTGCCGCGCGCGCGCCGTGAAGTGTCGATGATCGTCGGGCGCGACCCGTCGCAACTGGACTGCGCGGGCGTGGCGCGCGCCGCGACCGAGAGTCTGGCCGAGAATACATCCGATGGTATTGTCGCCCCGATTTTCTGGGGCCTTGTCGGGGGATTGCCCGGAATTGTGGCCTACAAGGCCATCAACACCCTCGATTCGATGATCGGGTATCGCACCCCGCGGCATATGGCCTTTGGCTGGGCTGCGGCGCGGATTGACGATCTGGCCAATCTGGTTCCTGCGCGGCTGACGGGGGTATTGTTCGCGCTGGTATCGGCACGCCCGCGCGCGGCACTGGCCGCGATGTGGCGCGATGCCCGCCTGCACCGTTCGCCCAACGCAGGCTGGCCCGAGGCTGCGATGGCAGGGGCGCTTGGCGTGCGGCTGTCGGGTCCGCGCATCTATGACGGCACGACAACGGATGATCCTTGGGTCAACGGTGCCTGCCCTGACCCAAGGGCCGGGGATTTAGGCAAGGGGCTGGCACTTTACCGGCGCGCGATGGCGGCCTTGACAATTTGTGTGGCCATACTTGCGGCGTTGTGGATCTGACAGATGACAGGCCCGTCACGGGCCTGTCTGCGCGATGACTTGTGCCCCTGATACAATCGGCGTGCAAAACGGGTTTTCCCTGCCCCGAATCCGCGCTAGCCTGCGCGCGTCTGGTGCCCGTCCTGTGCAGCCTTGTGCCCGCAGCAGGGGGAGAATCGGGAATGCGGTGCAAATCCGCAACGTGCCCAACGCTGTAAGGTGGATGGCGCTGCAAGATGCCACTGGCCTGCCGGGTCGGGAAGGCGCAGTTGCCGGTGAAACCAAGTCAGAAGACCGGCCAGACGCAACCGGACCGCCCGCTGGTCAACGGGGGGTCGTGACTGTGACAGGGGATAGTGTCATGCAGCCACCCGAAACGCCCGCGCCAGCGGGTCCATTCTCGCCATACGAACGTGACGCGGTCTATCGCGCCATATTCACCCGCCGCGATGTGCGCAGCCAGTTCACCGACCGGCCCGTCGCGGATGATATGCTGATGCGGCTGCTGGGCGCTGCACATCACGCACCATCAGTGGGGTTCATGCAGCCGTGGAATTTCATCGTGATCCGCAGCGCGTCCGTCAAGGCGCAGGTTCAGTCTGCCTTCGCGCGCGCCAATACTGAGGCCGCCGCCATGTTCCCAAAGGAACGGCGCGCAGAGTATTCGGCACTGAAGCTGGAGGGCATATCCGCAGCGCCGGTGAACCTGTGTATCACATGCGACCGCGCGCGCGGCGGGGATGTTGTTCTGGGGCGGACCCATAACCGCGACATGGACCTGTATTCAACCGTTTGCGCGGTCCAGAACCTGTGGCTGGCCGCACGCGCCGAAGGTCTTGGCGTGGGCTGGGTCAGTATCTTCCAGGAGGCGGATCTGCGCGAAATTCTGCAACTGCCGGAACAGGTGGTCCCTGTGGCCTATCTGTGTATCGGCCATGTCGATCACCTGTATGAAACGCCGGAATTGCAGGTGAAGGGCTGGCAGGCACGCCTGTCGCTGGATGATCTGGTCTTTGCCGAACACTGGGGGCATTCCGCCGCTGCAGCAGACATTCCGCCGCGTGGGGCCTGAACACGACAGGCTGACCGCATTTGCAGTCGCGCGCGCTTTCGCCTTTTATGGCCGCGCGATTTCCACACGAAACGGCCCCCGTTTCCTGCAACCCGCATAAGACAGAAAAAAGGCGTTTGACCCGCAGCGCGCTGTTGCGGCAAATGGGCGGGTGCCGGTCCGGCCTGTCAGACAATACTGGAAACAAGATGCGCGATCATGGTGGAAACTTGGACGCGGCGATTGCGCGCCATGGCGGCAGCGACTGGATTGACCTGTCAACAGGGGTCAACCGCCGCCCCTACCCTGTGCCGCCGCTGCCGCAGGAAACATGGCACGGGTTGCCAACGGCACAGGCGCAAAACGCGCTGGTGCGGGCGGCGGCACTGGCATGGGGGGCCGCGCCCGAAACCGCAGGGCTGGCACTTGGCGGGGCGCAGTCAGCCATCCAGCTTGTGCCCTATCTGCTGCCGCAAAAAGGGCGGGCCTGCGTACTGGCGCCCAGTTACAACGAACATGGCGCGTGTTTGCGGGCTGCCGGATGGCAGGTTCACGACACCCGCTTGCCCGCAGACATGGCGGGCGCGGATCTTGCGGTTCTGGTCAACCCGAACAACCCTGACGGCAGGCACTGGTCCGCGCAAGACATGCTGGACCTTGCACGAAAGGTGGGGGTGCTGGTCGTGGACGAGAGTTTTGCAGATGTCACACCGGAATTGTCCTTGCTGCCGCAGTCCGGCGCGGCGGAAAACGTGATGATTCTGCGGTCGTTTGGAAAATTCTACGGATTGGCGGGCCTGCGATTGGGATTCGCATTCGGATCAAGCGCCATGATCGGGCGGTTGGCCGAACTGGCTGGCCCATGGCCCGTATCGGGCGCGGCAATATCCATCGGGTGTCACGCCCTTGCAGACAAGGGCTGGGCCGATGCCATGCGTGGCCAACTGCGCCTTGATGCAGAACGCGCAGATACAATGATCACGCGCGCGGGGTGGACCTGCCTTGGCGGGACGCATCTGTTCCGGCTGTATGACACGCCCGATGCGCAAGCCGCGCAAGACCATCTGGCCCGTCATCACATATGGTCGCGGATTTTCCCCTACTCCCGCCGCTGGCTTAGACTTGGCCTGCCGGGGCCGGAACACGAATGGCACAGGCTGGAACGGGCACTCGGCAACTTGCACGGCACCTGACACAGGCCCTGCGCGCCAGATCAGCGGTATCTGACGGGAAATGTGGCAGAAAACCACGTCAAACCCTGCAAGAATTCCTGTCACGCCACAAACAATCCACAGGAAAATCCCGCGCGTGATGCGATTTTACTTTACTAAATGCCCGTTTAGGCACACCATATATAGTAATAAAAAGTAAAAAACTGCGGAATTGTAGCGTTATACACCTTGTTTGGTAGCCGCCTTGCGGACACGAACAAGTCATCAGATCGAGGCGGGCATGTCAGCAACGGAATTCTACCTAACGAATGACCCTGTCCATCCGATCGACATTGTCGAAACGCTGGCTGCGGACCATGACTGGGACTTTGACCGCATGGGCGAGGACCAGATTGCCATGGTGGTCGAGGGGCAATGGCGCAGCTATGCGCTGACGCTGGCGCTGTCGCCCGAAGAAGACATGCTGCGCCTGATCTGCACGTTCGAGATGGACCCGCCCGAAGCTGCCCTGCCGTCATTGTATGAAACAGTCAGCCGCGCCAATGACATGGTCTGGTCCGGCGCATTCAGTTTCTGGAGCGAGCAACGCCTGATGGTCTGGCGCTATGGCCTGCTGCTGGGGGCCGACCAGACTGCCGAAGTTGACCAGATTGACCGCATGATCCGCAGTGCGCTGGTCGCTGCAGAGCGGTTCTATCCCGCGTTCCAGCTGGTGTCCTGGGCCGAGCATAGCCCGCAAGCGGCGCTGGATCTGGCATTGGCGGAAGCCGTGGGGCACGCCTGACCGGAACTGCGCCAATACTGGCCGAATAAACTGTCCCCCCCTTGACGCAGGCCCAAGGCGGCGCAACAACTGCGTCAAAACAGCAAGGGGACGCCACCATGACACTCGACCGGATTAATGAACGCGGTATGGTATTGCTGGGCTGCGGCAAGATGGGGTCGGCATTGCTGGCGGGCTGGCTGGCGCAGGGGGTTCAGCCGGATTGCGTGCATGTTGTCGAACCACACCCAAGTGACTGGTTGCGCGGAAGCGGGGTTGCCCTGAACGCCGATATGCCCGATTCGCCCGCTGTGGTCGTTCTGGCGGTCAAACCGCAGATGATGGGCAATGCCCTGCCAGCGCTGCAATCGCTGGGGGGCGGGAAAACGCTGTTCATCTCCATCGCGGCGGGCACGCAGCTGGCGCGGATCAGTGACATGCTGGGCGCGCGCACACCTGTCATTCGCGCCATGCCCAACACCCCTGCCGCAGTCGCACAAGGCATTTCCGCGCTGATTGGCAATGAAACCGTGTCAGAGGAAGACCTGCAACTGGCCGAGAACCTGCTGGCCGCCGTGGGCCAGACCCTGCGACTGGAGAGCGAGACACAGATGGATGCAGTGACCGCCCTTTCAGGGTCGGGGCCGGCCTATGTCTTTCACATGATCGAAGCGATGGCGCGCGCAGGGCAGGCACAGGGACTTTCGCCGGATATGGCGATGCAACTTGCCCGCGCCACAGTGACAGGGGCCGCAGCCCTTGCGCGTGAAACGCCCGACAGCGCCGCGCAACTGCGCATCAATGTTACCAGCCCCGGCGGCACCACCGCAGCCGCCCTTGCTGTCTTGATGGATGAAACACACGGCCTGCCCCCCTTGATGGAACGCGCCATTGCGGCGGCAGCCGCGCGGTCGCAGGAGCTGGCACAATGAGCGATCAGATCAGTTTCGATGACTTTTTGAAGGTCGATATCCGCGCTGGCCGGATAACGCGCGCCGAACCCTTTCCCGAAGCGCGCAAACCGGCGATCAAGCTGTGGATCGATTTCGGGCCGGAGCTGGGCGAGAAGAAATCCTCGGCGCAGATTACGACGCTGTATACCCCCGACGCCTTGATCGGCCGGCAGGTTATGGCCGTGGTCAATTTCCCCCCGCGCCAGATCGGGCCATTCATGTCGGAAGTTCTGGTATTGGGCGCATCCGACGCGGAAGGGCGCATTTCGCTGCTGGCCCCTGACCATGACGTGCCCGCTGGCGCGCGCATGCATTGAAAGGGATAACATGCCGGAACTGTATATCACCCGCCCCCTGCCAGATCGCGTACTGGAACGCGCGGAACAGCATTTCAACGTGACCCTGCGCGCCCAGACAACCCCACTGAAAAAGGGCGAGATGCGCGCGGCACTGGTCTTGTATGATGTGATCATCCCGACCCTTGGGGACATGTTCACCGCTGATGTGTTCGACAGCATGGAAACGGCGCGCTGCCGGCTCCTGGCGAATTTCGGCGTAGGCTATAATCATATTGATGTGGCTGCGGCCAGTCAGGTGGGCATCTCGGTCACGAACACCCCCGGCGCGGTGACTGACGCAACTGCCGATATCGCGCTGATGCTGGTGTTGATGTCTGCGCGCCGCGCTGGCGAGGGCGAGCGGATGGTGCGGGCGGGCAAATGGCAGGGCTGGCACCCCACGCAGATGCTGGGTCTGCATCTGGGCGGCAAGACCTGCGGCATTATCGGAATGGGCCGTATTGGTCAGGCAATCGCGCGGCGGGTGCATTTCGGGCTGGGGATGGATGTGGTCTATCATAACCGGTCCCCGCGCGCGGTTGATCTGCCCGCACGCCAGCTTGACACGATCGCCGAGGTTCTGGCGGCGTCCGATGTTGTTGTGCTGGCGGTGCCCGGCGGTGCGCAGACACATCATCTGATTGGCGCGCAAGAACTGGCCAGCATGCGTGCACATGCGCATCTGGTCAATATCTCGCGCGGGGATGTGGTGGATGAATCCGCCCTGATTGCGGCATTGCAGCAAGGCCGGATCGCGGGTGCGGGGCTGGATG
Organism: Roseinatronobacter sp.; assembly: GCF_051859525.1. Taxonomy (NCBI): domain Bacteria; kingdom Pseudomonadati; phylum Pseudomonadota; class Alphaproteobacteria; order Rhodobacterales; family Paracoccaceae; genus Roseinatronobacter; species Roseinatronobacter sp. Next base: position 24,743 of record NZ_JBHYFM010000013.1, read on the forward strand.
TTTATGAATTTGAACCCGACGTGCCAGAAGCCCTGCGCGGAATGGAAAACGTGACCTTGCTGCCGCATCTGGGCACAGCGGCGCAGGATGTGCGCGAAGAAATGGGGATGATGGCGCTGGACAACGCCATTGCGCATGCATCGGGGCAGGTGTTGCGAAATCCGGTCTGAGGGCTGGGGGTGCAGGTCGGAACCCGTGCGAGATTTTTGGCCCGAAGCTGCCCCTTGCACCTGGATTAAGCACGCGCCATCGGCGGGCCGGGGTTTGCCGATCCGGCGTGATAGAAGTTCACTTTATACTGGCGGCATATTCCGACTTACAAGGCTGGGCCTGCCATCAACGAAATCGGCAGGCCGCACCATCGGCGCGCCGATGGTGCGGCGGCCTGCGGCCTTGTCCCGCACCTTGGGTGGCAGTTTCAGGCCAGAAAACCCGCACGGGTGCGTTCCGGCCTGACCCGCCGACCTTTCGCGCCTATTCCATCGCCTCCAACTCATCAATGAAGCCCGCAATCATCTGCAAGCCCTTGTCCCAGAAGGCAGGGTCGCTGGCATCCAGACCGAACGGGGCCAACAATTCCTTGTGGTGTTTGGACCCGCCTGCGGCCAGCATGTCAAAATACTTCTCCTCAAACCCTTCGGGCGCGTCGCGATAGGCGGCATAAAGCGCGTTCACCAGCCCGTCGCCAAAGGCATAGGCATAGACATAAAACGGTGAATGCACGAAATGCGGGATATAGGCCCAAAAGGTTTCATACCCGTCCATGAACTCGAATACCGGCCCAAGGCTTTCGGCCTGCACACTCATCCACAGCGCATTGATGTCGTCGGGCGTCAGTTCCCCCTCTCGGCGTGCGGCATGCAGCTTGCATTCGAAATCATAGAACGCGATCTGGCGCACCACTGTGTTGATCATATCCTCGACCTTGCCGGCCAGCAGGATCTTGCGCTCGGACTGTGTTTTCGCCTGTGCCAGCATTTTCTGGAAGGTCAGCATCTCGCCGAAAACCGACGCGGTTTCCGCAAGTGTCAGCGGCGTGGAGGACAGCAATTCCCCCTGCCCAGCGGCCAGACGCTGGTGCACACCATGGCCCAGTTCATGGGCCAGCGTCATCACATCGCGCGGCTTGCCCAAGTAATTCAGCATCACGAACGGGTGCGCATCTGTCACTGTGGGGTGGGCAAAGGCCCCCGGTGCCTTGCCGGGCTTCACGGCCGCATCAATCCAGCCTTGTGAAAAGAACGGCTCGGCCAGATCGGCCAGTTTCGGCGAAAAGCCCGCATAGGCATCCAGCACGGTCTGGCGCGCATCATCCCAGTTGAACACGCGCGGCGCCTCCAGCGGCAGGGGGGCGTTGCGGTCCCAGATTTCCAGCTTGTCCAGCCCCATCCAGCGCGCCTTGAGCGCGTAATACCTATGGCTCAGGTCCGGATAGGCCGCGACCACCGCATCGCGCAGCGCCTGCACCACTTCGGGTTCGACATGGTTGGACAGGTGCCGCGCATGCTGCGCGGATGGCATTTTGCGCCAACGGTCTTCGATTTCCTTTTCCTTGGCCAGTGTGTTGTGAACCCGTGCAAACAGCTTCAACTGGCCCGAAAAGACAAAAGCCAGCGCCTGCGCCGCCGCCTGCCTGCGCGCGCGGTCAGGGTCGGTTAGCAGGTTCAGCGTGGCTTCCAGCCCCAGCGGCTCGGCCTCACCCTGCACCTCGAAATGCAGGCCCGCCATGGTTTCGTCAAACAACCGGTTCCATGCCGCAGACCCGACCGTGGACTGGTCGTGCAGGAATTTCTCCAGTTCATCCGACAACTGGTGCGGGCGCATGGCGCGCATGCGGTCAAACACCGGCCGGTAGCGCGCAAGATCCGCATCGGCAGATACAAGCGCGTCAAATGCCGCATCGTCAATGCGGTTCATCTCCAACGAGAAGAAGACCAGCGGCGTGGTCGCATCGGTCATGCGATCCTGCGCATCGGCCATGAACTTGGCGCGTTCAGGGTCAACGGTGTTCTGGTAATAGCGCAACCCCGCATAGGACATCAGCCGCCCCGCGATCATGTCGATCTTCTCATAACGCTGCACACAGGCCAGCATGTCCGCCGCGGATAACTGTGCCAGCCTGCCTTCGTAATCTGACGCAAATGCTGCACATTCCTGACGCAGCCAGTCAAAATCGCGGGTCAGTTCCGGCGCGTCGGGGGCGGCATACAGCGCGCTAAGGTCCCAATCGGGCAGATCGCCGAATTCGGTCTTGGTGGTGCTTTGCTGGTCAAGGGGCATGGAACTCTCCGCTGAATACTTGCCCCACACTTAGGCCTCGCGGACCCGCACTGCAACCGCTTCAGTCCATCTCTTTGAAGGGCCATGGCTTGGCATCGGTGGCAACCGACAGATAGCGCGCGGCCTTGGCGATCCATGCGCCCACCATGCAACCGAAATCTGCCAGCCGTTCATTCGGCTGGCGTTTGTCGATGATGATGACCACAAACTGGATCACGGCGACCAGAAACAGGATGGATTGCGCAACCGACATCATGGCCCCGATAATCAGCATATAGACCAGCCGCAGCAGCAGCGATTCCGCAGGTTTTTCCAGCGGCGGGGACGGGCGGTCTTCGTCAATGTCTCGCATCGGATATATCCTTTATGTCAGTGCGCATCTTGTGAAAGCTATGCGACGGGGGGGGGCAGGCCCGCGTGTCATGGCGTGCTGATCTCTCCGCCCCCGACAGCCGCACCAACGCCGGTTGTGCCGGGGCAGGACGTGGGCAACCCCCGCGCCACACGCACGGCCAGATAGGCAAAGGCCTGCGCTTCCAGCATATCCCCGTCCAGCCCCACCGACTCGACCGGAACCACAGGACAGGCCACGCGCTGCGCGATGCGGCGCATCAGATCCGCATTATGCCGCCCGCCGCCGCATACAAGCAGTTGTGACGGTTCGGCGGGAAAATGCGCGAATCCTTCCGCCACCGCAGCCGCCGCGCATTCCGACAGGGTGGCCAGCGCGTCGGCATCGGACAGATGCGCCACGGACGCCAGCAGCCCCGGAAAATCGCGGTCCAGCGATTTGGGCGGCATGTGGTAGAAATAGCCGTCCTCAAGAAACGCGCGCAGCGCAATCGCGTCCACCTGCCCCGAAGCCGCCAGCGCGCCGCCTTCATCATGGGCGCGACCAAGGCGGGACTGGCACAGATCATCCAGCGGGGCATTCGCAGGGCCGGTGTCGAACGCCAGAAGCGCGCCCTCATCTTCGGGCTTTGCCCTTGACGGGTCCACCCAAGTCACATTCCCCACGCCCCCAAGGTTCAGGAACGCAACCGGCGCGGTCGCTCCGATATGACGCGCAAGGGCAAAATGGTAAAATGGCGCCAGCGGTGCGCCCTGCCCGCCCAGCCGGATGTCGGAACTGCGAAAATCCCACACCACCGGATACCCCGCAACAAGCGCGAGTACGGCCCCCGATCCGGCCTGATGGGTGCCGCGACCGCGCGGGTCATGCGCAAGTGTCTGGCCGTGAAATCCGGCCAGCTCCACCCCCTCAAAACGCGCCATCACTTCGGCATGGGCCGTTTCCACCAGTTCTGCCGCATCCTCGACCCCGTCCTCGCCCGGCCAGCGGCCAAGGGCTGCGCGCAGCACTGCGCGTTCGGCGACAGAATAGGCGCGATAGGCGCTTGGGCCGAAGGCCGCAATCCTTTCGCCATCGGTGCGCAGCACCGCCGCATCCACCCCGTCAAGCGACGTGCCCGACATCATTCCCAGCACAGTAACAAGTTGTGATTCCAACATGGGCTTTTCCTTGGACGCCTGCGCGGCTATAGAACGCGCAATCGGCCATCCGGGACAAGCAAAAATGACCTACAGACCCAAATCAGATTTCCTGAACATCCTTCAGGCACGCGGCTTCTTCGACAATTGCACCGATCTGCAAGGTCTGGACGAGGCGCTGATCAAAGGGGTTGTGCCCGCCTATATCGGCTATGACGCGACAGCGAAATCGCTGCATGTCGGCCATTTGCTGAATATCATGGTGCTGCGCTGGTTCCAGAAATGCGGTCATAAACCCATCACCCTGATGGGCGGCGGCACAACCAAAGTGGGCGACCCCAGCTTCCGGTCGGATGAACGCCCGCTGCTGGATGACGCGGCCATTGCGTCCAATATCGACGGGATGAAGCAGGTTTTCGCGAAATACCTGTCCTATGATGACAGCGCAGGCGGCGCGATCATGCTTAACAATGCCGAATGGCTGGACGGGCTGAACTACCTTGATTTCCTGCGCGATGTGGGGCGGCATTTCAGCGTGAACCGCATGCTGAGCTTTGAATCAGTGAAATCACGGCTGGACCGCGAACAATCGCTGTCCTTCCTTGAATTCAACTACATGATCCTGCAAGCCTATGATTTTGTGGAGATCCACCGCCGTTACGGCTGCTTGTTGCAGATGGGCGGGTCGGACCAGTGGGGCAATATCGTCAATGGCATCGACCTTGCACGCCGTATTGCCGATGCCGAGATTTTTGGCCTGACCACCCCCCTTCTGGCCACCTCGGACGGGCGCAAGATGGGCAAAAGTCAGGGCGGCGCGATCTGGCTGAATGCCGATATGCTGAGCCCGTATGAATTCTGGCAATTCTGGCGCAACACCACCGATGCTGATGTCGGGCGTTTCCTGAAGCTGTATACCGAAATGCCGGTAGAGGACTGCAACCGTCTGGGCGCGCTGGAAGGGTCCGAGATCAACGCGGCCAAGGTCATTCTGGCCAATGAGGTGACGACCCTGTGCCACGGGGCAGAGGCCGCCGCCGCCGCCGAGGCGACCGCGCGGGACGTGTTTGAAAAGGGCGGTATCGGCGACGAATTGCCCACCCTGACCGTAAGCGCGGCAGAACTGGCCGACGGGTTGTCGATGGCGCAGCTTTTCGTACGCTCTGGGCTGGCGAAATCGGGCAAGGACGCAAAACGCCTGATCCTTGAGGGCGGCGCGCGTGCAAATGATGCGCCCGTCAGCGATGCAGGCCAGATGGTCAGTGCGGCCGATCTGGCGCAGCCGATGAAACTGACCGCAGGCAAAAAACGTCACGCGCAAGTGGTGCTGGACGGGGCTGTAGACTGATAAAGGCGGGCAATCCGGCACGGGTTGCCCGGCCCGCCAAAGCATGCGCGCCGGATGCTGGCGGTGTATTGGATATTTTTGCCAGAATGAAACTGGCACAGAGAAATTGGCACCGGGCGTGACTGCTGCTTCGCCCACGCCCCAAGGCGAGCCTGACAACCGGTCAGGCGGGGGGTGTCATATCTCGCCGCGCAGAAGATGGTCCATGGTCAGCGAGGGTTGCGCGCAGCCCGCCTCGCCCACCACACGGGCAGGCACGCCTGCCACTGTGCTGCGGGGGGGAACTTCCTCCAGGACGACAGAGCCTGCGGCGATGCGCGCGCAATCGCCCACGCGGATATTGCCCAGCACCTTGGCCCCTGCCCCGATCAGCACACCATTGCCGATTTTCGGATGGCGGTCGCCATCCTGTTTGCCCGTGCCGCCCAGCGTGACCGAATGCAGCATGGACACATTGTCACCGACCACAGCGGTTTCGCCGATGACTATGGAATGCGCGTGGTCGATCATGATGCCCTGCCCGATGCGCGCGCCGGGGTGAATGTCCACGCCGAACACTTCGGACACGCGCATCTGGATCAGGCTTGCGAAATCACTGCGCCCCTGCAAGCACAGCCAATGCGCGATGCGATACGCCTGCACGGCCTGAAAGCCCTTGAAATACAAAAGCGGCTTCATGAACCTGTTGCAGGCGGGATCGCGTTCGAATGTCGCAACGATGTCGGCGCGCGCGGCCTTGCCCAACCCCGGATCGCTGGCATGGGCTTCATCCATGATTTCGCGCAATATCTGTTCGGACATTTCTGCCGAGGCCAGTTTTTGCGACAGGCGGAATGCAAGGGCCTGTTCCAACGTCCGGTGATGCAGGATCGAGGAATGGAACACCCCGCCCATCAGCGGCTCTTCGGTCACGGCAGCGGCGGCTTCCTGACGGATTCGCGTCCAGACCGGATCAACTTCGGGAAGGGGTCGGGGCGTTTTGCCAAGTTCGGGCATGGGTCGAATCCTTGTCGCAGATATCATCGCATCGGTCACAGGCGCATGCGTCATCCTGTCAAAATAAGCAAGTCGAACCGGAAAACAACGTCTGCCACATCAGACAGGACACAAAGCGCGCAGCGCGCGCGACCTTGCCGGTGGAATTGCCGCCGTGTCGACCGCCGTGAACACATGCACTGTGTCCATCTGAGGATCGCTGACCACATGGTCCGACACCCACCCCCCCATGCCAAGATACATGCGCAGCAGCGCCGGAACGGCCTGACGCGCTGCGTGTGGATCAGGGGTGCCGTCCGGCAACGCGCTGGCGCGTGGGTGGATGCGCGCCGGACGCAGCGCAACAGGGCCAAGATGCCTTGCCTTCAGCCATGAAAGCGCCTTGGCATGGCGCCGGGTGTTCTGGCCGCGAAACGATGTGCACCCGAACAGAAGGTCCGCGCGCGTTTGCACCGAAACCAAGGTCACCGCTGCCAGCAATGCGCGCAGGGCGTCCGGCATTATCTCTGCATCGGCGACCTGACACAGCCGCCCGATTTCCAACGCGCGCGGATATGCCTGCATCACCGCCGACAACCCGTAATACTGGCCGGTATAGGTTGCCGACAAATCTGTTTCATTCGTCACCAGACGCAGCCGTGCTGTTGCCAGCAAGCGCGCGCGATCCGGTGCAAAAACCATAAGATGTGCCGAAAGCGAATCAAAGCAGTCCGACTCTGTTTGTCCCGCGGCACTGGTGCTGAACCGGTCGCCGCGCAAGAAACCCACCTGTTCGAGATCTGGCGGGTCTTGCGCGAAGCGCACAGGAAACCCGCCGATATCTATGCCTGTTCCTGTAAGGGCGTCTGGAAAACCCGTAAGGCTTTCCAGACATTCGCGCGGCGTTTCCATTCAATCCGCCTTCAAGTGAGTTCACTCAGACAAGGGCGACTGACTTACTGCCGCCCTATCTGCTTAGCATCTGGGTCGGGTTGAACCGTCCGAAGTTGGACATCAGCTGGCGCAACACACTCATGCCAGACGGGCCGGTATCTGTCACGCGGCGTGACAGGGGAACGATTTCACCATCCTCCAGCCCGAAGCGTTCGATATTGGACACGCGATCTGACGAATCAAAGGTGATGGCGACGATTTGGCGGTCCACCTCGACCGGGGGGCGCCAGCCTTCGTCGATCCAGTCACTCTGGACATAGAACCAGCCCGACCCTTCCATGACGCCAGAGACCCCCGGACGACCGATCTTCTGCTCCACGGTTTCGCGCGTGTCACGCCCGACTTCAATCTCGGAGAGTTGCACGTCATCGGGGGCGTAGCCATGGAAGCGGGCGACGGGGCTGCACGCCACAAGCGCCAGCAACAGAACGGGTGACAAAATCCACAATCCGAGTATCCTCATGCGCCGTATCACCCCTTGAACATGTCTTCTATTCCAGTCAACCAGCACTTGAAATCAGCACGTCGCTGAATTGTCCGTCGCCGCCTTTGGGGAAATGGATACAGAAGGACGCGCCGCTATTCAAGAAAGGAACGAAAGACTATATACGTCCAGACGACTTTTCCGCCCCATATATCCGAGGAATGCGTGACCCAATCCCCTGCCCAGCCCGAGAAATTGTCCCAACCGATCCGCGTGGCGCAACTGAATGCGCGCAAACCGGTCCGGTTTGATTTGCAGCCTGACGCCGCGCTGCGTGCAAAACTGGCGCAGGAACTGGGCATAACCGCCCTGCGGAAATTTCGGTTTCACGGCGAATTGCGCCCCCTTGGCCGCAGGGATTGGGAAATCGATGCCATGCTTGGCGCCACAATCGTGCAGCCCTGTGCGGTGACGCTGGAACCGCTGAGCACGCGAATCGACGAACATGTTCTGCGCCGCTATCTGGCTGACATGCCCGAACCGCAAGGGCAGGAGGTCGAGATGCCGGAAGATGACACGCAAGAACCGCTGGGCACAATGATCGACCCCGGCGCGGTCGCACTGGAGGCGCTGTCGCTTGCCCTGCCCGCCTTTCCGCGCAGCGAGGGGGCTGCGATCGCCGGTGACGGGGAACTACGCGCGGCACCTGACGGTGCGGACCCCATCCCCGAGGAACGGCCCAAACCCTTCGCTGCGCTGGCGGGCCTGCGCGAAAAACTTTTGCGCGATCAGGATAAATCCTGACGGCTTTTGGTGTTTGTGCAAATAGCCGCTTGAAAATCGTATGAAAGCGAGTATTTTGCGCAACTCATGCAAAGAGGGCTTGGAAAGGCGGCTTAAGCCGTGTATGCCGCGCCTCAAATCGCAACCCCTAGATTTTGCGCATGTCGGGGGCCCATACTGGGCTTTCCTTCAGGCGCCTGCAACCCGAGGTTTGATATGGCCGTCCAACAGAACCGCGTAACCCGCTCTCGTCGTAACATGCGCAGGTCGCATGACGCATTGGTCGCGGGCAACCCGAATGAATGCTCGAACTGTGGCGAATTGAAACGCCCCCATCACGTTTGCCCTTCTTGCGGCCATTACAATGACCGCGAAGTCATTGCCGCCGCACAGGCTGTGGATCTGGACGACGACGCCGCATAAGAACGGTGGTCATGCCAATCCGGTTCACCCATGTCTGACGCGCCCAATGGTAGCGCCCCTTTTGGTGCAAGTATGACCACCATATCGGTGGATGCCATGGGCGGGGATCATGGACCGGAAGCAGTCGTTGGCGGCTGTGCCATTTCGGCACGCCGCAACCCCGAGATCGCCTTTCTGCTGCATGGTGATGAAACCGTGCTGAATGCGCTTGTCGCAAAGGAACAGGTGTTGTCGGGCCGCACGCATGTCGTGCACAGCCCCGGTGTTGTCAGCATGGACGACAAGCCCGCGCAGATCATGCGGCGGGGGCGTGATACGTCCATGTGGTCCACCATTTCCGCATTGCGTGACGGACAGGCGCAGGCTGCGGTGTCCTGTGGAAACACAGGCGCATTGATGGCTGTTTCAATGCTGCGCCTGCGCAAATTGCCGGGTGTCCACCGGCCTGCGATTGCATGTCTGTGGCCGTCGCGCGGTCCGCATGGATACAACACCATGCTGGATGTTGGCGCGGATGTGCGCGCGGACGAAGAATCGCTTCTGCATTATGCACTTATGGGTGCGGCATATTTCAGGAACGCCTTTGGCGAGGCCTGCCCCCGTGTCGGCCTGCTGAATGTCGGGACCGAAGACCATAAGGGCCGCGCTGAAATAAAAGAAGCCGCCCGCCTTATTGCCGACGCGGCAGAAGTCGGGCGTTACAAATTTGTAGGCTTTGTTGAAGGCAACGATATTCCATCAGCGCATGTCGATGTCATTGTCACCGACGGGTTTACCGGCAATGTGGCGCTGAAAACCGGCGAAGGCACTGCCAAGCTGATGGGCGATGTGCTGCGCAGCGAACTTGAACACAGCGTATTGTCCAAACTGGGCGCGCTGTTTGCGCTGCGGCCACTGCGCCGCATGAAGAAGCGCCTTGACCCGCGGCTTGCAAATGGCGGTGTATTTCTGGGTTTGAACGGAACTGTGGTAAAATCCCACGGTTCTGCGGATGCGACAGGCGTTTCCTCGGCGATCAAGCTGGCGTTCACATTGGCGCAATCCGGCTTTGAGGATCGCATGGCAGAACGTATATCTGCCGTATCCGATGCGCTTCAGGAAAAGCTGCTGAAGTCGGAAAGCGATGTTGATGTCGCTTCGGGTGCAGCACCGGACAGACCTACAGACGGGACAGAACAAGCATGAACGTAACCAGAGCGGTGATTCGAAGCACAGGTCATTATTTGCCGGCGCGCGTGGTTCCGAATGCCGAATTCGCGCAGACTCTGGACACCAGCGATGACTGGATTGTTTCACGCTCGGGTATTGAACGGCGCCACTTCGCGGCGGAAGATGAATTCACCTCTGATCTGGCCATCAAGGCGGCGCGCGCGGCGCTGGACAATGCCGGTCTGGACGCGGACCAGATCGACGCGGTGATCGTTGCCACCTCAACGCCGGATTTCACTTTTCCCGCTGTTGCCACACAGGTTCAGGCGGGGCTGGGAATGCGCAAGGGTTTCGCCTTCGACATTCAGGCCGTTTGCGCAGGGTTTGTTTTTGCACTTGCCAATGCCACCGGCCTTATCATGGCCGGTCAGGCCAAACGGGTGCTGGTGATCGGCGCGGAAACCTTCTCGCGGATCATGGATTGGACGGATCGGGGCACATGTGTCCTGTTTGGCGATGGTGCGGGCGCAGTCATACTGGAGGCGCAGACCGGAACCGGCGCAAATACGGATCGTGGCGTTCTGGCATCCGACCTGAATTCGGACGGGCAATACCGCGACCTGCTGTATGTGGATGGCGGCGTGTCACGCACCGGCACATCAGGCGTCTTGCGCATGCAAGGGCGAGAGGTGTTCCGCCACGCTGTTGAAAAACTGGCCGCCACCGCGAACACAGCGCTGGACAGCGCCGGTTTGCAGGCAAGTGACGTGGACTGGGTGGTGCCCCATCAGGCCAATCTGCGCATCATCCGGGGCACGGCCCAGAAACTGGGGCTGCCCATGGACAAGGTGGTGGTGACAGTGCAGGATCACGGCAACACCTCGGCGGCGTCCATTCCCCTTGCCCTGTCGGTTGCCAATGCCGAAGGGCGCTTCAGGCAAGGCGATCTTATCGTCACCGAAGCCATCGGCGGCGGCCTGAGCTGGGGGTCCGTCGTCCTGCGCTGGTAGGCGGAATCGCCTGCGGATTAATGCCTGCGCGCAACCCACTGATATTGACTCGGAAAACTCTTTCCCGCATCTTGCGACTTCATAGCGGGGAAATGGCATGTCACATAAAACTCTTACTCGAATGGACCTGACAGAGGCCGTATTTCGTGAAGTTGGCCTGTCACGCAATGAATCCTCGGCGCTGGTGGATTCGGTTCTGCAACATATTTCCGATGCGTTGGTGAACGGGCAGCAGGTCAAGATTTCGTCCTTTGGAACGTTTTCGCTGCGCGACAAGAATGCGCGTCTGGGCCGCAACCCCAAAACCGGAGAGGAGGTTCCAATCTCTCCAAGGCGGGTGCTGACATTCCGCCCTTCGCATATCATGAAAGAGCGAGTCATCGACGGCAACCGCGGATAAGGTGTCCCCCATGCGCAAGGCCCCGGAAGCGTTTCGCACCATAAGCGAAACAGCAGAGGCGCTGGATACACCGGCGCATGTGCTGCGATTCTGGGAAAGTAAATTCACGCAGGTCAAACCTGTCAAACGGGCGGGTGGCAGGCGGTACTACCGGCGCGCGGATATCGACCTTCTGTCGGGAATCAAGGAATTGCTGCATGAACAGGGCATGACCATTCGCGGTGTGCAGAAGCTGTTGCAGGAAAAAGGCGTGCGCCATGTCGCAGCGCTGGCCCCGGTGAAGGACATGACACTTGGCGACGACCCGGGCGTCCCTGCGGGATCCGCCCCCACCCCGCCTGTGCACCTTAAGGTGGTAACGCCCCAGCAGACGCAGGATACCGCAGCCCCTGACAGCACGGACATGCCCGCCCGCGCGGGATCGCCCGTCAAACAGCCGCAGGAACCGACACCCGCCGGCAGGGCGGACGCAGCCAAACCCGATGCCGCCACACCACAGGCGGTAAAACCGGCACCAGTGGCAGACGCGCCGCCCGCCAAGGCGGCAGAGCCGGTCAACACGGTTGCCGCAGCCCCCGTGCCAAACTTCGCACGCGCATCACAGACCCAGCCGACCGGTCCCGCGCAGGGCATTCCCCGCGCCGTGCCCCGCACATCAATCAGGCTGGCGCATGATCTGCGCCGCCATGCGCCGCATACGACACCGCCGGACCCTGCACGCATTGCCCCGCTTGTTGCAAGGTTGGAACAGTTGCTGGCGCGCATGACCGCACAGGCAGAACAGGGTGATCACCCGCACCACCCGTCGTGATCATTTCAAAAGGAAAGCCGCAGATTTCACGAATTGGCGCTTGCCCTCGGCGGTGAATCGGTTAGAAAGCGCGCATTGATGTCGGGCTATAGCGCAGTCTGGTAGCGCGTCCGTCTGGGGGACGGAAGGTCGCAGGTTCAAGTCCTGCTAGCCCGACCATTTACCACCGACATTTTCGGGCATTCGCCCTCGCCTTCGCACGATAAACCGCGCTGGCTGCTAGGGTGGACAAAGCATTACGTCCCAGAATAGAAGCATAAAACACTTTCGGGGGACAGGCATGACCAAACGCGGCGTTTTGCCATCGCAGGATTTGCGCGACATGATCGCGCGCGGCGAAATCACGGCCCGGACTGCAATCGAGGATGCCCAGATCCAACCCGCCAGCCTTGACCTGCGGTTGGGGGTGCGGGCATGGCGGGTGCGGGCATCCTTTCTGGCAGGCAAGGGAAACCGCGTCGCGGACCGGCTGAAACTGTTTGAAATGCACCAGATGGACCTGACGCACGGCGCAGTCCTTGAAAAAGGCTGCGTCTATGTCGTGCCCTTGATGGAAGCGCTTGCACTGCCCATCGGCATTCAGGCCGTTGCGAATGCCAAAAGTTCCACCGGCAGGCTGGATTTGCTGACGCGTGTCATCACCGATGACGGGACAGAATTCGACCGCGTGGCCGAAGGGTATAGCGGGCCGCTATATGCCGAGATTTGCCCGCGTTCGTTTTCCGTGCTGGTGCGCCCGGGAATGCGCCTGAACCAGATCCGTTTTCGGGCGGGGCATGCGGTGTTGGATGATGTCGAGTTGGCCGCCCTGCACCAGACGCAAACACTGGTGCCCGGAACGCCGGTTATTTCACAAGGTCTGGGTTTTTCAGTGGATCTGCGCCCGCAGCGCGGCACATTGGTCGGCTACCGCGCCAAACCCCATACCGGCGTTATCGATCTGGACCGGATCGGCGCCTATGACGCGCGTGATTTCTGGGAAGAACTGCACACCGATACGGGCCGCATCATTCTGGACCCGGGCGCATTCTATATTCTGGTCAGCCGCGAGGCCGTGCATATTCCACCCGATTATGCGGCGGAAATGGCCCCGTTTCTGGCGATGGTGGGCGAATTCCGCGTGCATTATGCGGGCTTTTTCGACCCCGGTTTCGGCCATGATGCGGCAGGCGGCACCGGATCGCGCGGGGTGCTGGAAGTGCGCTGTCATGAAGCCCCTTTCGTGCTGGAACACGGCCAGATCGTGGGGCGTCTGGTCTATGAACATATGTGCACGCGGCCCGTGCGCCTGTATGGGGCGGATATGGCGTCAAACTATCAGGGTCAGGGGCTGAAGCTGGCCAAACATTTCAAGACGGCCAGCTGATGGTTGATATTGCTTTTCTGATCACGGCCTTTGTCACGCTGTTTGTGGTCATCGACCCGATCGGAACCGCGCCGCTGTTTTTGGCCCTGACCCAAGGGATGAGTGCGGCACGCAGGCGGGTAATCGCCTTGCGCGCATGCCTTATCGCGCTGATATTGCTGGCATTGTTCGGTTTGGCAGGCGAGGATTTCTTGCGCGCCATCGGCATTTCCATGCCTGCCTTCCAGATTGCAGGCGGTATCCTGTTGTTCCTGACCGCGCTGGACATGCTGTTTGACCGCCGTGCACGCCGGCGCGCAGACCATGCAGATGAAGGCGATGGGGAACATGCGGACGACCCGTCGGTATTTCCATTGGCTATGCCGCTGATCGCAGGGCCAGGGGCCATGGCCACCATGGTCTTGCTGATAAACGACGCTGGCCGCGGCGTCGAAGGCATTGCCCTAATCACCGGCGTCATGCTGGTGGTTATTTTGCTGGTGTTGCTGGCGTTTCTGGCTGCGGGGCCGATTGAACGGCTGTTGCGCCGCACGGGAACCATGGTCATGACGCGGCTTTTTGGCCTGCTTCTGGCAGCGCTGTCAGTTCAGTTTGTGATGAACGGGGCAGCCGCCATAGGCTTGTTGCCGGTTGTCCAGTCAGGGCTATAGCGGCACAGACCCCTTGCAGGGGCGCACTGGCAGCTATCGGAAAATAGAAAAAGGGCGGAAGGTTTGCGACCCTCCGCCCCATATAGCATGTTGCTCAAAAGTGGGGACCGGTTTTGAGCTTCTCGAACATGCAAAGCCAATAAGTTAGAGCATGTCGCGTGAATACGAATGAACGCGACAGGCTCTAGGGGTGCGAAACTGGCCTTACTCGGCCGCGTTGGGCTTCATCTCGGGCAATTCGGGTTGCGCGGTGTCAGATGATTGCTTTGCCGCCGGTTTGCGCGGTTTGCGTGTGTTGCGGCGCGGTTTCGGCGCATCCTCAGCGCTGCTGGCATCTGCCGCAGCTTCGTCGGTTTGTGCCGCGGGTTTGGGCGTGCGTTTGCGACGCGCCGGCTTTTTCGGGGTATCGCTGTCTGTTACTGGCGCAGCAGCATCAGCGGGCGCGGCTGTTGCCCCTTCGGCATATGCCGCACCTTGGGTATCGGACCGCGCGGGGGCCGCGCTATGCTTGGCCTCGGGGGTTTCGACCAGGGTGCTGTTGTCAACATCATCTTGATCGCGCACAGAAAACGCATCTGATCGGGGGGCGGAAACGGTTCCGCCATGATCCGCAGTATTTGCCAGCGCGTGCTGGGCCTGCGCGTGCTGGGGTTGTGCAGTCTCGCCCTGCTCTGGCCGGTCATCGGCGTTGCGGCGTTGATGACGGTTGCGGTCGTCTTGTTGCTGGCGGTTGCGATCTTCCTGTTGCTGGCGCCGCGCATCGGCTTCTGCCTGCATTTCGCGCTGTGCCTGCGCCAGCATGCGGGTGTAATGTTCGGCGTGCTGTTGAAAGTTTTCTGCCGCAACGCGGTCATTGGACAATTGCGCATCACGCGCAAGAACCTGATACTTTTCGATTATCTGCTGCGGTGTTCCGCGAACCTTACCCTCCGGGCCAGAACTGTCAAAAACACGATTGACAATATTGCCCAAGGATTTCGGGCGGTTCGACTTCGAACGCGAGCGTTGTTTGCTTGATCTCATACTGTAAAAATTCCGGCCCTATGTGGCATGGCGTGCAAACCGGTAGCGGATGAATTCGGCGAGCGAGTTTTTCCGGTAGGCTGCAAGGGAAAACAAGCACGGTGCGTAAAGCTGCACCACGTCCTGTGGGGTTTGTGTGCCATGGCTGAACCTGCATGACAAGGGTTTTATACGTCAAATCCGCAGAATCTGCGCAAACTTGCCGAAAACACACAGAATTGCGCGCCATATTGCTAGGAAGGCGCTGCGCGTCCACGCACGACACGGTCATGCCCTGACATATCGCACAGGACCGAAACATCGCTGAATCCGGCAGCATGGAACAGGGCCAGCACGGCAGCCCCCTGCCCCGCACCGATTTCAACCATCAGCCAGCCATTGGGCTGCAAATAGTCGCGGGCCTGTGCGCAAATGATCCGGTAGGCCGCAAGTCCCGTGCCATCATCCGCATCCGGCACCAAGGCCATACGCGGTTCCCAATGCCGCAATTCCGGTGACAGCGTTTCCAGTTCCTGCGCCCCGATATAGGGCGGGTTTGACACGATCAGGTCAAAGCGGCCTGTCACATTGGCAAACCAGTCCGATTGCTGAAACTGCGCGCGCGCCTGCACGCCCAGCAAGCGCGCATTTTCCGCCGCCACCCGCAACGCAGCAGGCGACATATCCACGCCCACCCCCTGCGCCCCACCCCGTTCGGCCAGCAAACTTGACAATATTGCGCCAGATCCGGTGCCCAGATCCAGCACTGTCGAAAAGTCCTGCTCCAACGCGGCCTGAATCAGGGTTTCGGTTTCCGGGCGCGGGTCAAGCACGTCAGGGGTAACCTGAAAGGAACGCCCCCAAAACATGCGTTTGCCAATGATCTGCGCAACAGGCTGGCGGCGGGCACGCGCTGAAATCAGGTTCCGGAACACCTTCGCCTGTGCATCGGTTGCAGGATCAGGCAAGACCAGCGTCAGGCGCGTGGCATCAACCCCCAAGGCATGCGCCAGCAACCAGCGCGCATCGCGCGCGGCGCCGTCTACGCCCGCAGCGCGCAGCTGCTCCACCCCTTCGGCCAGCAGCTGTGCGGCGGTGGTCATGATTCCATCTTGGCCAGACGGGCGGCCTGATCGGCGGTGATCAATGCGTCGATCACCTCGTCCAGATCGCCCTGCATGATCTGGTCCAGCTTGTACAAGGTCAGGTTTATGCGGTGGTCGGTCATGCGCCCTTGCGGGAAATTATAGGTCCGGATGCGTTCCGAGCGGTCGCCGGACCCGACCTGCGCCTTGCGCGCGCTGGCACGATCATCAGCCGCGCGCTGGCGTTCCATGTCAAACAGCTTCGCGCGCAGAACCTGCATGGCAATCGCACGGTTCTGATGCTGCGATTTTTCTGAACTTACAACCACGATACCTGTGGGAATATGCGTGATACGCACTGCCGAATCGGTGGTGTTCACATGCTGCCCGCCTGCCCCTGACGCGCGCATGGTATCGATGCGGATATCCTGGGCGGGAATGTCTATATCGACCTCCTCGGCCTCGGGCAGGACGGCAACGGTTGCCGCAGATGTATGGATGCGCCCGCCCGATTCCGTCACGGGCACGCGTTGCACGCGGTGCACGCCGGATTCGAACTTCATCCGCGCAAACACGCCTTCGCCATTGATGCGCATCACGGCTTCTTTCAACCCGCCCAATTCGGTTTCGCTGTAGCTGACCATCTGGACCTGCCAGCCGCGTCCTTCGGCATAGCGTTGATACATGCGCAACAGGTCGGCTGCGAAAAGGCTGGCTTCCTCGCCGCCTGTTCCGGGGCGGAATTCAATCAATGCAGGGCGGGCATCGGCGGCATCCTTGGGCAAAAGCGCCATACGTAGGGCATGTTCCAGCGCGGGCAGTTCCGCATCCAGCCGTTCCAGTTCTTCCTGCGCAAGGGCACGCATTTCAGGGTCGTCCTGCATGGAAAGCGCATCGGCGCGGTCGGCAAGGGCCTGCTGATAGGCCGATATCTGGTCAACCACGGGTTTCAGGTCCGCATACTCCCGCGACAGCGCCGCCATGTCCTGTGCCGCAACACCTTCCATAAGGCGTGCTTCCAGAAAGCCGAAGCGGCGGGTGATCTGATCAAGGGTGTCTGACTGAAACATGGATCAAGCATGTGGCGCGATGCGGCAGAATGGTCAAGCCCCAGCCGCGCTTGGACTGGACCTGCGAAGGCCAAGGCGATAAGCTATCGCCATCAAAACCGAGGGTTTTTCCACATGGGCGATTTCGCCAGCCAGCTTGACACTGCATTCTGGATCAGTGTCGGCGCAGTTCTTTTACTTCTTGTTATTTCCGGGCTTTTTTCCGGATCAGAGACCGCACTGACCGCGTCCAGCCGTGGCAAACTGAAGGCGCAGGCCGACAAAGGGTCCAGCGGGGCGAAGCGCGCGCTGGAACTGACCGAGGATAGCGAGCGACTGATCGGCGCTGTTCTGCTGGGCAACAATCTGGTCAACATTCTGGCCGCATCACTGGCCACGGCGCTGTTCACGCGCCTGTTTGGCGATAGCGGCGTCGCACTTGCCACGTTGGTCATGACGCTGCTTGTGCTGGTATTTGCCGAAGTGTTGCCCAAGACCTATGCGATTTCCAGCCCTGAAACAGCGGCAACGCGTGTCGCGCCTGCATTGACGTGGGTGGTGGCGGTATTTTCGCCTGTCGTTGCGGTCGTGCGTTTCGTTGTGCGGCGCATTCTGGGCCTGTTTGGTGTCGCCATCGACCCTGACAGCAATATCCTGTCGGTGCACGAGGAAATCGCGGGCACGCTCGCGCTGGGGCATTCCAGCGGTTCCGTCGAGAAGGAACACCGCGACAGGCTGCTGGGCGCGCTGGATCTGTCCGAACGCACGGTCGAGGAAATCATGCGCCACCGCAGCCAGATTGAAACCGTGAATGCCGACGACCCCATCGCAGAGTTGATCGCGACATCCATCAACTCCGCGCATTCGCGTTTGCCGATGTACCGCGATGATCCCGAAAATATCGTGGGCATTCTGTATGCACGCGATCTGGTGCGCGATATGCACCGGCAAGTCACGGAAGCTGGCGGCGATTACGGCGCGATTGCGCGGCTGGATATTTCCGGCCTGATCCGCCCGCCCTATTTCGTGCCGGAAACAACACCGCTGGATGAACAGATGCAGGAATTCCTGCGACTGCGCAGACATTTCGCGCTGGTTGTCGATGAATATGGCGCGCTGCGCGGCCTGATCACGCTGGAAGACATCCTGGAAGAAATCGTGGGCGAGATCGAGGATGAATACGACACCACGCACGCCCCCGAAATCGAGCATGGTCCGGGGGGCGAGGTGCTGGTCGATGGCGCGATGACCATTCGTGACCTGAACCGCGCGACGGACTGGACACTGCCGGATGAAGAAGCCGTCACCATTGCGGGCCTTGTCATCCATGAAGCACAGACAATTCCCGAAGCCGGCCAGACCTTTTTCTTTCACGGCTGCCGCTTCAAGGTGCTTGAACGCGAAGGCAACCGGATCGTGCGGCTGAGCATTCGCAATATGGAAAGTGCGCGGGCGGATGCATGACATGCGACTGATCTGCGCCAGCAACAATCCGGCGATTCTGGCCGCGAATCTGGCGCGCTCGCCTTTGCTGGCGACGCTGCCGCTCAGCGTGATCGAAGCCCCGTCCGCAGCGCTGGCCTATGCGCAAGGCATGGCCGAAAGCACGGAAGACATCCTGATTTTCGTGCATCACGACGTCTATCTGCCCCCCGGCTGGGACACGCTGCTGCGCGCGCGCATCGCAGACGTGGCTGCGCGCGATCCGGATTGGGCGCTGATCGGCGCGTATGGCGTTGATGATCATGCGCGCGGCTGGGGACCGGTCTGGTCATCATCACTGGGGCAGATCGTGGGGCATGTGGCCCTTGACCCGCAGCCGGTGCAAAGCTTCGATGAATTGCTGATCATCCTGCGCCGCAGCGCTGGCGTGACATGGGACACTGGCCTGCCGGGCTGGCATCTCTACGGCACCGATATCGCGACCGAAGCCCGCGCCAGGGGGCTGGGGGCCTATGCCTGCGCGTTGCCTGCCATTCATAATGACGGCTACAAGGACAATCTCGATCAGGGGTTTGGCGACGCCTATCACTATCTGCAAAAGAAATGGGCCACCCGCCTGCCGCTGCGCAGCCCGATCATCAAGATTTCGCGTATGGGCCACCAGCTTTGGCGCGCGCGGCTGCATAACTGGCGCACACAGAAGGTGCGGCAGGCGATAACAGTGGATACAGGGCTTGATCCGGTGGCCCTTGCCGCGGCCTGCGGCTGGGCCAGCATCGCGCCCTGAACACTACGCCGCCTGCCCCGAGGTCAGCGACAGGAACACATCCTCCAGATCGGGTTCTTCGCTGGTGACATCCGTGACCACGCCCCCTGATTGTGCAACGGCTGCCAGCAACTGCCCTGCACTGACCTGCGACCGGCGATAGGTCAGCGCGATCTGCCCGTCGCTGCGCATCTCTTGCGTGACATTGGCGGGCAAACCCAGCGCCACCTGCGGGTTTTCAAGCCGCAGCACCAGCGTCTTGGCATCCAGCCGCCCCAGCAATGCCGATGTGTGGTCACGCACCACAACCGCGCCGTGATTGATGATCGCAATCTCGTCACACATGGATTCGGCTTCTTCCAGATAATGGGTGGTCAGAATGATGGTCATGCCCAGCTCGTTCAGCTTGCGCACATTATTCCACAACATCTGGCGCAGTTCGATATCCACGCCCGCTGTCGGTTCATCCAGCACCAAAACCTGCGGATGATGCACCAGTGCCTTGCCCAGCAACAACCGCCTGCGCATGCCGCCTGACAATGTGCGCGCATAGGCTTCGGCCTTGTCTGTCAGGCCGATAAGGTCCAGTATTTCATCTGTGCGGCGGGCGGATTTGGGCACGCCATACAGGCCCGCCTGCACCTCCAGCGCGCCGCGCGGGGTGAAAAACGGGTCAACATTCAGTTCCTGTGGCATAACCCCGATAGAGGCACGCGACTGGCGCGGGTTCACATCTTGATCAAAGCCCCATATCCGCACCTGCCCCGCCGTCTTGTTCACCAGCCCCGCCAGAATATTGATAAGCGTGGATTTACCCGCGCCATTCGGGCCAAGCAGTCCGAAAATACTGCCTGCCGGAATCGTCAGGTCCACCCCGTTCAGGGCAGTCTTTCCATCCGCATAGGTCTTGCGCAGGTTCGAGATTTCTATCGCATTCTTGGTCATCGGTCTTCCTGTCCGGAAATCATCTTTGCACGGAACATAAGCACATCGGCAGGAATTGAAAGCGGGTGCGTTTTCTTGACGCCTGCGCCCCCCGCCCATAGGCTGCCCGCAGGCCCACATCACAGAAGGAAAAACCATGCAAGACCTGCTTACATCATTTGAAGGACGGATCGGACGCGGAAAATGGTGGCTGGGGGCGTTGGTGCTGATTGTGCTCGCCATTGTCTATGCGATCATTGTGGGAATTCTGTTCGGCGACACCATGATTACGGGCATTCTGACATTGCTGCTGTCCTTTGCCCTGCTCTATCCCGCTGCGGCGCTGGCCACCAAACGGCTGGCGGATCGCGGCAAACCGGCCATGCCACGGCTGGTCATCTTCTTCGGCCCCAGCCTTCTGTTCAGCATTATCGACACATTCCGCATCGGCTATCGTCCCTTGCCGGAAATGGGCGGACTGGAAACAAACGGGGCCATGATGCCGGGCACATTTGGCATGACGCTGGGGTTTGTCTCGCTTATCGTCAGTATCTGGGCACTGGTTGAACTGGGCATCCTGAAGGGCGATTCCGGTGAAAACCGCTTCGGCCCGCCGCCCGCGTGACGCGAAGGCCCCTTGCCTGTGCGGCAAGATCAAGTATGTTCCCGCACAGGTAGCAAGAAGGTCACCAAGATGAAGTCCACCCTGTCCCATGATGCCCTCGAAACCGAAATCGTAAACGCCATGCGCGTATGCTGCGATGGCGGCGAAGGTGCGCTGGGGCACCCGCGCGTGTGGCTGTCGCTGTCACTCGACACCGGACTGGTCGAATGCCCTTATTGCGACAAGCGTTTCATCCACCGCGATTTTGCGGATAATCAGACGTCCTGAATATCTTGAACCGACCAGAAACGGAGGGCCAGCCATGAGCGATTGCGAAACGGGCTTTGGCAAGGGCTGCCATCTGCATCTGATCGACGGATCGGCCTATATTTTCCGCGCCTATCACGCGCTGCCACCGCTGACACGCAAATCCGACGGCTTGCCCGTGGGGGCCGTGGCGGGGTTTTGCAACATGCTGTGGCGCTATCTGGGCGAGAATGGCGACAGTCCGGACGCACCCACCCATGCGGCAGTGATCTTTGATTATTCTTCCAAGACGTTCCGCAATGACATCTATGACCTCTACAAGGCCAACCGCCCCGAACCGCCCGAGGATCTGCGCCCGCAATTCCCGCTGACGCGCGATGCCACCCGCGCCTTCAACCTGTCCTGCATCGAAGTGCAGGATTATGAGGCCGATGACATTATCGCCACACTGGCGCGTCAGGCCCGAGAGGCGGGCGGGCGCGTGACCATCATCTCATCCGACAAGGACCTGATGCAACTCGTGGGCAATGGCGTCGAAATGCTGGATGCGATGAAGAACAAGCGCATCGACGTCGACGGCGTGATCGAGAAATTCGGCGTGGCCCCCGACCGCGTGGTCGACGTGCAGGCGCTGGCCGGGGATTCGGTGGACAATATTCCCGGTGCGCCCGGTATCGGGGTCAAGACTGCGGCCCTGCTGATCAATGAATATGGCGATCTGGACAGTTTGCTGGAACGCGCAGGCGAAATAAAGCAACCCAAACGCCGCCAGACCCTGATCGAGCATGCCGACCAGATCCGCATGTCGCGCAAACTGGTCCTTCTGGACGACAACACCCCACTTGATTTCTCTCTCTCCGATCTGGAAGTGCGTGATCCGGACCCCACAGCGCTTGTGGACTTCCTCAACCAGATGGAATTTCGCACCCTGACACGCCGCGTCGCCGACAAGTTCGGGACCGAACCGCCTGCCCTGCCGGACCCCACCCCCGAAACGGCCCCGCAGACCGACGCGCCCGACATGCCGGAATTCAGCGCCGCGCAATATGACTGCATCCGCGATCTGGACACACTGGACACATGGATCGCGCGTATCCGCGAACGCGGCTATGTGGCGGTTGACACCGAAACGACATCACTTGACGAAATGCGCGCGGAACTCGTGGGCATCTCGCTTTGTGTGGAGGCAGGCCATGCCGCCTATATCCCGCTGGCACATCGCGCAGGCGGGGATGACCTGTTCGGGGCCAGCGCATTGCTGGATGGCCAGATCCCGCTGGAACACGCGCTCAACGCCCTCAAACCTGTGCTGGAAGATCCTGCCATCCTGAAAATCGGGCAAAACATGAAATATGACGCCAAGATTTTTGCAAATCTGGGCATAGATGTGGCCCCCATTGATGACACGATGCTGCTGTCCTACGCATTGCATGGCGGGCTGCACGGGCATGGCATGGACACGCTGTCGGACCGCCACCTGAACCACCAGCCCATACCCATCAAGTCCCTTCTGGGCGCGGGCAAATCGGCCATCACCTTCGACAAGGTCGGTATTGACGACGCCACCCGCTACGCCGCCGAGGATGCGGACATAACCCTGCGCCTGTGGCAAATCTTCAAACCCCGCCTGCATGCCGCACAGGTCACGCGCGTCTATGAAACGCTGGACCGCCCGCTGGTGCCGGTTCTGGCACAGATGGAACGCCACGGCATCAAGGTGGACCGCGATGTGCTCTCGCGCATGTCCAACGCATTCGCCCAGAAAATGGCGGCGCTGGAATCGGAAATCCATGAACTGGCGGGCGAGAGCTTCAATGTCGGCTCGCCCAAACAACTGGGCGAAATCCTGTTTGACAAAATGTCGCTGCAAGGCGGCAAAAAGGGAAAAACCGGCGCCTATGCCACCGGCGCGGATGTGCTCGAAGATCTGGCCGCTGAAGGGCATGACCTGCCCGCCCGCGTGCTGGACTGGCGTCAACTGGCGAAATTGAAATCCACCTACACGGACGCGCTTCAGGACCATATCCACCCCGATACCGGCCGCGTGCACACCTCCTATGTCATCACGGGCGCGGTGACGGGGCGGCTGTCATCAACCGACCCGAACCTGCAAAACATCCCCATCCGCTCGGAAGACGGGCGGCGTATCCGCACGGCCTTCGTGGCCGATCAGGGCAATAAGCTGGTCGCACTGGATTACAGCCAGATCGAACTGCGCATCCTTGCCCATATCGCCGGAATCGACAGCCTGAAAGCTGCCTTCCGCGATGGTCATGACATCCACGCCATGACCGCATCAGAAATGTTCGGCGTGCCACTGGACCAGATGACCCCTGATGTGCGCCGTCAGGCCAAGGCCATCAATTTCGGCGTGATCTATGGCATTTCCGGCTTCGGGCTGGCCCGCAATCTGCGCATTCCCCGCGCGCAGGCGCAGGCGTTCATCGACACCTATTTCGAACGCTTCCCGGGCATCCGCGCCTATATGGATGACACTGTGGAATTCGCCAAAAAACACGGGCGCGTGGAAACCCTGTTCGGGCGGCGGATCCACACCCCCGAAATCAACACCAAAGGCCCCGGCGCGGGCTTTGCCAAACGTGCCGCCATCAATGCCCCCATTCAGGGCACTGCCGCCGATATCATCCGCCGTGCCATGGTGCGCCTGCCCGCCGCCCTTGACGGGCTGCCTGCCCGCATGCTGCTGCAAGTGCATGACGAACTGGTCTTCGAAGTGCCCGAAAGCGCGGTTGATGACACCATCGCCCGTGTCCGCACAGTCATGGAAGCGGCCGCAGACCCCGTGGTCAAACTCGACGTGCCGCTGGTCGTGGATGCCGGTGTGGGCGACAACTGGGCTCAGGCACATTGACACGCGCCCCTGCTTTCATTCTGGTGCAAATATCCACAGGGGTTTCTTAAGGGGGGGCGTGCCACCCCTTAAGGCAGGGGGTTTGGGGGGCGGCAGCCCTCCAAGCGCCCCCTTGGGAACAGATCACGCCACGTTTTCCATTTCCGCAATGATCCCGTTCACGACCTCCGCCAGCAGGCCCTCATCCTCGCATTCCGCCATAACGCGCACCAGCGGCTCGGTGCCGGATTTGCGGATCAGCAGGCGCCCGCACCCGTCCAGGCGCGCTTTGGCTGCGTCAATCGCGGCTTTTACATGATCGGATGACAGGATATCCACACCCGGCGCCGTGCGCAGATTGCGCAGCATTTGCGGCACCGGCTCGAAACTGCGCGCCAGCAGGGATGCAGGTTTTTGCGTTTCCATCATCATTGCCAGAAAATGCAGCGCGGCAATCAGCCCGTCACCTGTGGTGGCGAAATCCGTCATCACAATGTGACCCGACTGCTCGCCGCCCAGATTCCAGCCGCCCTGACGCATGCGCTCCACGACATGCCGGTCGCCCACGGCTGTGCGTTCCAGCCGCAGCCCATGGCCCTGCAAGAACCGCTCCAGCCCCAGATTGGACATGACCGTTGCCACCAGAACCCCGCCTTGCAGCCGGTCCGCCTGTGCCCAGCGTTGGGCAAACAACGCCATGATCTGGTCCCCATCGGCAATCTGCCCGCGTTCATCAATAATGATCACGCGGTCTGCATCACCATCCAGTGTGATGCCCAGATCAGCGCCTGTTTCCAGCACCTTGGCCGCGCAATGGCGCGGATAGGTGGACCCGCAATCAAGGTTGATATTGGTGCCATTCGGGGCCACACCGACGGGTATCACCTCGGCGCCCAATTCCCACAGCACCTGCGGGGCCACCTTATAGGCCGCGCCATTGGCGCAATCCAGCACCACTTTCATTCCCGAAAGCAGCGTGCCGCGCGGCAAGGTGGTCTTGGCATATTCGACATAGCGCCCGCCCGCATCCTCAATGCGTTTGGCCCGCCCGATATTGGCCGGTTGCGCGGGCGTGATCGGCCCGCCGACAATGCGCTCGATCTCGGCTTCATCGTCATCGGACAGCTTGAACCCGTCCGGCCCGAAAAACTTGATACCATTGTCCTGATGGGCATTATGGCTTGCCGAAATCATGATCCCCAGATCGGCACGCATGGACCGCGTCAGAAACCCGACCGCCGGTGTCGGCACCGGTCCCAGCAAAAGCACATTCATTCCCGTCGAGGTCAGCCCCGCTGTCAGCGCGGTTTCGATCATGTAGCCCGACAGGCGCGTGTCCTTGCCAATGACCACGCGGTGCCCATTGGACCCATCACGCCGGAAATGCCTGCCCGCCGCAGCACCCAGTTTCAGCGCCATGTCGGCGGTCATGGGATAGCTGTTTGCGGTCCCGCGCACACCATCTGTTCCAAATAGCTTCGCACTCATTCCTGTTCCCTGTAATCTACTGTGTTCAATGCTTCCCAGATAGACAGCGCCTGTCGTGTCTGCGCCACGTCATGCACGCGCAATATCTGCGCACCACTGCCTGCTGCGGACAATGCCACGGCAAGTGATCCTGAAACACGTTCTGCTGCATCCTGAACCCCGCTGATCTGGCCGATGAAGCGCTTGCGCGATGCCCCCAGAAGAATAGCACACCCTGTCATGTGCAGCAGGGCAAGATCGCGCAACAAGGCAAGATTATGCCCAGTCGTCTTGCCAAAACCGATGCCGGGGTCCACGATTAGCTGTGACATTGCGATGCCAGCGTCACCTGCGCGGTCAATTGCCCGCATCAGCCAGTCATACACATCCAGCCGCACATCATCATATTCCGGGTTGTTTTGCATGGTCTGCGGCGTGCCCTGTGCGTGCATCAGGCACACCGGAACCTGCGCCTGCGCGACCACATGCGCCAGATCACGGTCCCATGTCAGGGCTGACACATCATTCACAATATCGGCGCCCGCCTCTAGTGCCGCAGCCGCGACAGCGGCCTTGCGCGTGTCAATCGAGATGGGCTGCGTGATGCCTTCTGCGCGCAGCGCGCGGATCAATGGCACGGTGCGGGCAATTTCTTCGTCAACGGGGACTTCCTGCGAACCGGGGCGGGTCGATTCGCCGCCTATGTCCAGAATATCGGCCCCGTCCGCCACCAGTCTGCGCGCCTGTTCCAGCGCCGCAGCGGTGCTGTTGAACCGCCCGCCATCGGAAAAACTGTCCGGCGTCACATTGACGATACCCATGATCCTTGGGCGGTCCAGCGACAAACCGCACAGCGGTTCCGGCGCTTGTATCAGAACCGCATCGCCCACCGCATCAAAGCTGCGGCTGGCGCGCAAGCCCGTATCACGCGCAAGTATATCGACAGCCCCGATACGCAGCGCATGCTGGCCGCGCAATGCTGGCATGGTGTCGGGCGCCTGACTGGCCGGACGCAGAACCGGAATGGTGTAATATGTCATCCTGCCTCTTTGCCCGTTTCACGGGTCCGACACAAGACGACGCAAACGCCCTTCAGGACGGCAAACGCCCCTGCGGCACATGGCTGCCGGGGGGGATGGTCAGCCCTTCGGGCGCCAGAAAGCGTTCGGCAGCCACATGTTCCGCCAGCCACAGCGCCAGCGCCACGCCATCGCGCGGGCTGCAATCAGGGCTGTCTGTCGAATCCAGAATCAGCTTGGACGGGGCCCAGACAATCATTTGGCCCTGCTTCATGGCCCAGTCAATTTCCGTGCGGCTGGCCACGACAACGCAGCGGCGGTCCAGCGCCGCCAGACGCCATGCATTCTGTTCCAGCGCCAGCAGGTCAATGCGGCGCTGCACGGCCTTCGGGGCGACGTCGGGCGGGGTTTCAGGCGGCATGCCAACACATAAAATGACCGGCACACCACCGGCCTGCAACGCGTCCAGCCGCGCCGCAAGATCGGGTGCCGCGATCATGTCATTGTCCAGATACACCACCACCGGATGCACCGCTTCTTCCTGACCCGAGGCATCCAGCGCACGCAGCGGCTGGGACGCGCGGTTGCGCACGATTTCCACCCCCAACGCCCCCGACCCGCGATCCAGTTTTTCGACACGCACAAAGGCGCGCATGGCTTGCGGTTCAAGCAGGATACGTTCCGCGATACGTTCGGACAAGGTTTCCAGCAGGTTCAGACGTTCTGCCGCAAGTTCCGCCGCAATCGCCTCGGTAATCCGGTCATAGGACAGGATGCGGTCCACATCATCATCCAGCGGTTCAGGGTTGGGGCGCACTTCGACCACGATATTGAAGCGCACACGCTGGCGCTGGCCGCGCTCGGCCTGAAAGGCGCCGATCTCTACCTCGACGATATGATCGCGCAGGCTGATGCGGTCGCGCGGGTCCGCAGGCGCAGACGCTTCTGCGCGCGCTTCGGGATGGGCAAACGCCAGTCGTATGTCAGAACTCATGTGGCATCCTTCTTCACCTGCGCCTGTCATACCGACAATAAGGCTGGGTTCAACGCAGATTCACGCCACCAAGGCACGCAGATGCGACATCTTGCCTGTGCGGCCACCGGCTGCGCACAACCCTAACCACGATAGAAAAGATGCGCGCCGATCTGTGTCGTTTGGGTAAAGCGGTTGGACCAGGCCGGATTTACCGCTGTGGTGTGGAAATATTGCGCGCCCCCTGTCAGCCCGCGATGTGCACCGCGCGCCATGACATAGGCAATCCGGTTTGCCAGATCCGCAGCGCGCCGGTTGGGCATACCTTCGGACCGCCCGTCACAGGCAAAACTGAACTGGCACCCGCCAATTCGCCCTGCGACAACCCCCTGATAGACCACCCCGCAAATACTGTTGGGGAAATCGCGCGACTGGGCACGGTTCAGGATCACTTCGGCAACGGCGAACTGGCCTTTCAGAGTCTCGCCGCGCGCTTCATGGTAAATCGCGGTCGCCAGACATTGCGCCTGCTCGTCCAGATCGCCGATCGGGATCCTGCGCAGCCATGACACGGAATATTGCACCACGCGCCGTTCCAATGCGGCAGGCCGTGCCACCGGACGCAGGGACGCCTCGGGGGCGAAACTTGACCCAAGCGCCACGGGGGCCGCCACTGCGCCGCTTGTGGACACCCGCACGTCCATCGCAGGGTCATCAGCAGCGCGCAGGCCGGTTGCCGCCGTCTGGCCCTGCGCGTCCACGTCATGCGACGGTGTATCAAGCGACTGCTGAAACAGCGCCGAAAGCGCGGCAAGGTCCACATTGCGCTTGTGCGCGAAATGCGGGTCCAACCCGTAATTCGCGCTGGTCAACGCATCGCGGAACGCAGTGTCCATTTGCGGCCGGTCGATATTCAACGAGATGTTGTTCCGAACCGCCGGATTGCTGCCTTGCAACGCGGCCATGACCAGTTTCGCACGCATATCCGCATTCAGCGTGGCGTTTTCCACACGCGACCCCATACTGGGCAACGCAACCAGCAGCGACAGGCCCCAGATTGCAGAAACCGCAAATGCACGCCGCGCACGCCCTTGAAGCAAGCGCCATGGCGCACCCGCACGGCGCGACGCGCCATCTGTTGCGCGCGCCGCCTGCGGGGCAGGATGGCACGCTTGCCCCCCCGCCGAATTTTGAACAAGTCTTTTCATATCCACATCGCACCGAGCTATCGATGCATCACACCTGACTGACACAATCTTACATTTCCGTGATGGCCATATTCCAAAAATGCTTAAAAATCCACCCACAGCGTCAAAATGCATTCATCACTTGGCATATATCTGCCAAGTGGACAGCGAAGTTCCCTTATTTATCAGCTCAGCGCAGGTCTTCCTCGATCACCAGCTGGGCTGCTGCAAGACGCGCAACAGGCACCCTGAACGGCGAGCAGGACACATAATCGAACCCCAGATCCCGACAATACCGAATCGATTCGGGGTTGCCGCCATGTTCGCCGCAAATCGAAAGTGTCAGATCATCGCGCGCCGCGCGTCCCCGCTCGGCCCCAAGGCGCAGCAACTCGCCCACGCCATCCAGATCCAGCGTATGAAACGGATCTTCCGGAAACACACCTTGGTGCACATAATCCGACATGAAGCGTCCCGCATCGTCACGCGACAGGCCATAGGTCATCTGCGTCAGGTCATTGGTGCCAAAGGACAGAAAACTGGCATGCAGGGCAATGTCACCCGCACGCAAAGCCGCGCGCGGCGTTTCCACCATGACGCCCAGCTTATAGTCGAACATGCCACCCGAACGGGACCGCACAGCGGCGGCGGCGGCATCGATACGGGTTTTCACCAATTCAACCTCGCGCATGGCCGACACCAGCGGGATCATGATTTCGGGCACGATATGCGCGTTGCGGCGGCTGATCTCGATCGTGGCCTCGAATATGGCGCGGACCTGCATTTCATAAATCTCTGGTATCGTCACCCCCAGCCGCACGCCGCGCATGCCCAACATCGGGTTGAATTCCGACAGCGCCTCGGCGCGGCGGGTAATTTCCGACAGCGGCTTGCCAAGCGCATCCGCAAGCGTGCGCAACCCTTCCTTGGAATGCGGCAGGAATTCATGCAAGGGCGGGTCAAACAGCCGGATACACACTGGCTGGCCCTGCATGATCTCGAACAGATCAATGAAATCCGCGCGCTGCATGGGCAACAAGCGTTCCAGCGCATCCGACCGGTCCTCGGGCGTGTCGGCAAAGATCATCTCGCGCATCAAGGTCAGGCGGTCATCTTCAAAAAACATGTGTTCGGTGCGGCACAACCCGATTCCCTGCGCCATGAAATCGCGGGCAATCCGTGCATCGGCAGGCGTGTCGGCATTGGCGCGAATACCGATATCGCGCCGCGCATCCGCCCATGACAACAGGGTCTGGAACCTGTCATCCAGCGCCGGTTCCAGAAGCGGCACCTCGCCCAGAAAAATCTGGCCACTGGTTCCGTCCACCGTCAAAACATCGCCTTCGGACAGGGTGCGCCCCCCTGCTGTCAGGGTCTTGCGCCGCGCGTCGATCTGGATACGCGACACCCCCACCACACAGGGCACGCCCAGCCCGCGCCCGATAACGGCCGCATGGCTGGTCATACCGCCGCGTTCGGTCAGCACGGCACTGGCCGCATGCATGCCGCGAATATCCTCGGGCGTGGTTTCGCGCCGCACCAGAATACACGCCTCGTCGCGGGCCGCACTGGCCTGTGCCGCGCCCGAACTGAACACCACACGCCCGATGGCCGCGCCGGGGCTGGCGGCAATGCCACGCGCGAACACTTCGGGGCGGCTGCGCGGGTCAACCTGCCGGTGCAGCAATTCGCTTAGCGCCTTGGGCGGGATGCGCATCAATGCCTCATCGCGCGGAATGATATCGTCATTGGCCAGATCGACGACCACCCGCACTGCCGCACGCGACGACCGCTGCACCGTGATCGCATCCAGCACCCACAGCTTGCCATCATCCAGCGTGAATTCGATCTCCATTTCCTCGCGCAGGCGTTTGCGGGCGTTCCGCCCGTGTTCCAGCAACTGCGCGAAGGCGTCGGGGCAGTATTCTTCCAGTGACGGGCCGCGTGCATCGCGCGTCATATACAACACATTCGCCCCGTTTTTCAGCGCGTCCGCGCCGTGCTGCCCGTCCGACTTGAACCGCCCCATGACTTGCGGCACGCCGGTTTCCGTGTCGATAAACCGGATCAACCCCGCCCCGCTTAACCCGATACCGACCCCGCCGGCCATGGCCTGCACCACCAGCCCAAGGCCCGCATCCACCGGCGCCCCCTTGGCCTGCCGCAGCAGCCGCGCCGACGTCCCTTCCCATGCCCGCGCCATGGACCGAAGCACATCGGCCAGTTGCTGCGCGGGCGACTGGGGAAAAGGTTCCTCCATCTCGGATTCGTAGTCGCGCAGCGCCGCATGCAGCGCAGGCAGCGACGGCTCCGCGCTCTCGAACATATCGGGGTCC
The DNA here is from genome assembly GCF_051859525.1 of Roseinatronobacter sp. Classification (NCBI taxonomy): domain Bacteria; kingdom Pseudomonadati; phylum Pseudomonadota; class Alphaproteobacteria; order Rhodobacterales; family Paracoccaceae; genus Roseinatronobacter; species Roseinatronobacter sp. Next base: position 55,780 of record NZ_JBHYFM010000013.1, read on the forward strand.
AGATGGGCGACATGCGCCGCATAGGATTGCACGAACCGCAGATACAGCGCAGTCGCCACCCCCTCGCCATGGGTTTCGCTGATCCGCGCATGGGTTTCGTCATTCATGCCAATATTCAGGATCGCCGCAGGCCCGCCCCATTCAGGGTGCTCGGAGGAGGGGCGCACGGACAGAAGCTGCCCCTTGGGGAAATGCCCCAGCAGGTGGCGCAGGTTCATCTGCGCGCCGGTCGCGATTTCGCGCACCACCGCAAAGGACAGCGCCACTGTCTGCGGCACGGGCATGTCCAGCCGCACCAGCCGTTGCAGGCATTTTGCGCGCCAGCCATGCGACTGGCGCTTGATGGGCGCTGATCCGGTAATCTGCGCATAATCGGTCAGGGTCAGGTATTTGGGCATAGTCCACCTTCTGGCTGCGCTGCAGCATAGGCCAATGCGACGCAGACTCAAGGTTTTGTTATTGCCAGCAGCCTGCAGCATAGGCGCGTCAGGCCAAAACACAACGAGGGGCATCCGGGATGGGATAAAGCCCGCGCCATCGGTGGGCCGGGGTCTGCCGATCCGGCATTATTTGAATGCAGTTTATGCAGGCTGCATACTCCGACGGCCAAGGCTTGGCGTCACGCTGGCCAAATCGGCAGGCCGCGGGACGGCCCACCGATGGCGCGGCGGGCTGCGCCCTTGATTCCGCGCTTTTGGCGTATTCAAACGACCCGCCCTATTCAGGCCAGAACCACCAGCCTGTATGCTACCCTTCCACGCGCGTCAGGTCCGCCACTTGCAGGCAGGTCGCGCGGATGCGGTGCAGCAGGTTCAGGCGGTTGCGGCGCAGGATCTGGTTGTCGGCATTGATCTGGACCGCGTCAAAAAACGCATCAATCGGCGCGCGCAGCGCGGCCATCGCGGCCATGGCGGTGGCGAAATCCTCGGCCCCCATGGCGGGGGTGATGGCGGCTTCCGCGCGGTCCAGCGCTGCAAACAGCGCCGCTTCCGCGCCATCTTCGGCCAGTTTGGGGTCCGGCCCGAAGCTGTATTCCACCCCGTCCTTGGCTTCAGCCTGCGTCAGAATGTTATTGGCGCGCTTGAACCCTTGCAGCAGGTTTTCCCCGTCACTGGTTTTCAGGAACGCCGCCAGCGCCTCGGCCCGTTTGACCAGCAACGTCAGGTCGTCATTATTGGGCATGGCAAGGCAGGCGTCGATCACGTCATGGCGGATGCCTTGGTCACGCAGATGGACCTTGAGGCGGTCGTGGAAGAAGGCGAGGAGGTCGGAAGCTATTAACATTGCATCTGAAATCGCTTTATCAACGATCGGGCGAGATTGTTTTGTGGCACTAGCTATCATCGAAAGCCGGAGTTGCTCCGCAATAGCATCAAATCCACTCCCCTTAATCTCATCGATGAGCTGTGCGCGTGCTACACCTTCGCCCTTAGTTCTTAGATCAATGAGATGGTTCATAATTCGAATGACACAGGTTAACATAAGGTTAACCTGAACCCTATTCCCCAACACCAACCGAATAACCCCCAGCGCCGCCCTGCGCAGCGCATAGGGGTCTTTCGATCCCGTTGGCTTTTCGCCAATCGCCCAGAACCCTGTCAGCGTGTCCAGCTTATCCGCCAACGCCACGGCCACGGAAACGGGTGACGAGGGCACGGAATCAGACGGGCCAAGCGGTTGGTAATGTTCCAGACAAGCGCGGTCCACATCGTCGGGCAGACCTGCCGCGCGGGCGTAATAGCTGCCCATAAGCCCCTGAAGTTCGGGGAATTCCCCCACCATTTCAGACCGCAGATCGGCCTTGGCCACGCGTGCCGCCTGTGCCGCCAGTTCCGCATCGGCCCCCACCAGCGGCGCAATCTCGCGCGCCAGCGCTTCAATACGGGCCACACGGTCGGCCTGCGATCCCAGCTTGTTGTGGAAGGTCACAGCCGACAGCCCTGCCCCCATCCCTTCAAGCCCTGCATCAGAAACGGCGCGCAAGTCATTGTCCCAAAAGAATTTTGCATCCGACAACCGCGCCGCCAACACCTTCTGGTTGCCCGCAAGGATCGTCGCGCCATCATCCAGCGTTTCACGGTTGGCCACCGTCACAAAACCGGTGATCTGCCCTGTTTTCGGGTCGCGCAGCGAAAAGAACTTCTGGTGTTCCTTCATCGATGTTTGCAGCACTTCCGGCGGCAGGCCCAGAAATTGCGCATCAATGCGCCCCATCAACACCACCGGCCATTCGACCAGCCCCGCCACCTCGGCCAGCAAGCCGCGATCCTCGACCAGTTCCAACCCCGCCGCAAAGGCCATCTGGCTGGCGTCATTCCAGATATGGTCGGCACGTTCCACAGGGTCCAGAATGACCTTGGCGCGCTTCAACTTTGCGGCGTAATCCTCGAAACTTACAACAGAAAATTCATCCGGCGCCATGAAGCGATGCCCGCGCGTGCTGTCGCCCGACACAATCCCGTCCACATCCAACGGCACCACTTCCGCGCCCGCATCCTTGCTCAGGATACACAGGATCGAATGCAAGGGCCGCACCCAACGCAAGCCGCCCGCGCCCCAACGCATGGATTTGGGCCATGGGAAATTGCGGATCGCATGCTCCAGCACCTCGGCCACGATGGCAGCCGCCGCGCGCCCTTCGGTGACGACATGGGCAATATAGACCTGCCCCTTCTTGTCATCGCGGGTTTCAAGGTCTTCCATCCGCAAGCCGGTTGACCGCAAGAATCCCTCGATTGCCTTCTCGGGCGCGCCAACTTTCGGCCCGCGGCGTTCTTCGCGGGTTGTGGGGCTGTGCTCGGTCAGGCCGTGCACCGCCAGCGCCAGACGGCGCGGGGTGGCAAAGGCCTGTGCATCCGCATAGGTCAGGCCGCGTTCCACCAGCCCGTCCGTGACCATCCGTTTCAGCGCGTCACAGGCACCCGCCTGCATGCGCGCCGGAATTTCCTCGGAGAACAGCTCGATCAGAAGGTCAGCCATGATATGTCTTTCAGCGTTCAGGTGGGGGTGGGCAGCCGGCGGGAACCGGATCGCCATCGAAATGGGCCGTGCCACAAGGGTTGATCTGTTGCCAGGAATAGCCGCGCCCGTCCATCAGGGCCACAACACGGTCGACCCCATAGTAGATATTGGACACGCCCATCACGGCCTGCGCCTGCCCGCTTTCCAGTGCAAGCGTCAGTTCGGCCGCATCGAAACAGTCGAACCAGTCGGGGGCGAACATGGGCGTGGCATTGGCATAGGGCGTCAGCGCGGCCGCATCCACATCAATGTCGAAACAGGCGCGGTAACGAATGGGCGAGCTGTCTGAATCAATGCCGCGAAACCCGCGAATGTCAAATTCCTGCGCTGCCAATGCCCCAACGGGTGTCAGTTGCACCGTATCTTGCGCAGGCAGTTCGTCATAGAAGGCATGAACCTGAAAATACCACACGCCAGCCCCCGCAAGAACGGTGCTGCCCAGCAGTAGAATAACCAGAAATCGCCCCATCAGGCCCCCGCCCCGCCCGCGTCAGTCTGCACGAATGCATCCGCGCACAGCTTGGCCAGCGTGCGCACCCGCCCGATATAGGCCTGACGTTCGGTCACGGAAATGACCCCACGCGCGTCCAGCAGGTTGAACAGATGGCTGGCCTTGATGCATTGGTCATAGGCCGGATGCACCATGATGATACGCTTGCCGGTGGCCGCATCGTCAGGAGACATGTCCAGCAGGCGGGCGCATTCGGCCTCTGCGTCCTCAAAATGGCGCAGCAACATGTCGGTGGTGGCGGCGTGGAAATTATGGCGCGAATATTCTTCCTCGGTCTGGCGGAAGATGTCGCCGTATTTCAGCGGGATCGGGGCGTCGGGGGCGTTGAACGGCATGTCCATGACGTGATCGACACCCAGCACATACATCGCCAGCCGTTCCAGACCATAGGTCAATTCGCCCGAAACCGGGCGGCAATCATGCCCGCCGACCTGCTGGAAATATGTGAATTGCGACACTTCCATCCCGTCACACCACACTTCCCAGCCCAGTCCCCATGCGCCAAGCGTGGGCGATTCCCAGTCATCTTCGACAAAGCGGATGTCATGCAGGCTGTCATCAATGCCGATGGCGCGCAGGCTGCCCAGATACAATTCCTGCAAATCCGGCGGGCTGGGTTTGATGATCACCTGATATTGATAATAATGCTGCAAGCGGTTGGGGTTTTCGCCATACCGCCCGTCTGTGGGCCTGCGCGATGGCTGCACATAAGCCGCGGCCCATGCTTTCGTGCCAAGCGCGCGCAGGGTTGTCGCCGGATGAAACGTGCCCGCGCCCACTTCCATGTCATAGGGTTGCAGCACCGCGCACCCCTTCGCAGCCCAGTAATTCTGAAGCCTCAGAATGATTTCCTGAAAGCTTTGAGGCTTTTGTGAACTGTTTTCGGTGGTTTCAACCATTGCGGCCCCTTGCCTTGTGCGCGCATTATCTTAAAGCTGCGTCTCAATAGGCAAGCTACAGCCAAGGGTCAACGCTTAAACCCCGCAGCCATGGCAAGCACATGAAGAAATGACTGACGAGGAAAGGTATCAGGGAATGGTTTCAGGATTACGGAAATGCGCATATTTTGCCGCCACAGTGTCCGCGACAGCAATTCTGGGCAGTTGGGGCGCCGCCGCTCAGGAACAACGCTGGGTGCAGATCGAAGCGCATCGTGATCTGGGCGACGCCCTTGATGCCGCGCGCGCCTATGACGCGCGCATTGGCAATATCAGCGGCTTCCAGCTGCCCAGCGAATGGTATGCCATCAGCGTCGGTCCGTTTGAAAGTGACATTGACGCGTTCGCCGTGCGCAGGCAGTTGCGGGCCGATCGCGTGATCCCGATTGATGCGTTTGTCAGCAATGGCGCGAATTACCTGGAACAGGTTTTCCCGCAAGACCCTGATGCACAGCGCATGCCCCCCGCGCCGTCGATAAGCGACACCACCGAACCGGATATGCCCGAGCAAGACAGCACAGAGATGGCCGAGGTTATTTCGGAACCGGACCCGCTGCCGGTGCCAGAACCGGAGCCCGAGCCAGAGCCCGAAGAAACCCTGCGCGAGGCACAGGCATCAGAGCGGCTGCTGGACCGCGATGACCGCGTCGCCCTGCAAACCGCGCTGCAATGGTTCGGGCATTATACGCTGGGCATTGACGGGGCCATCGGTCCGGGCACGCGCCGCGCAATGACAGCATGGCAAACCGCAGAGGGGCTGGACCCGACAGGCGTTCTGACCACCCGCCAGCGCGCGCAACTGATACAGGACTGGCAGGGCGAATTGGCGGCACTTGGCATGGAGACATTCCGCGACGAGGACGCTGGCATCAGCATCGATCTGCCCATGGCCATGCTGCGCTTTGACCGGCACGAAACCCCGTTTGTGCATTTTGCAGAACGCGACGACAGCGGCGTGCGCGCCCTTCTGATCAGCCAGAGCGGAAACAATGCGACATTGTTCGGCCTGTATGAAATCATGCAAACGCTGGATATTGTCCCGCTTCAGGGCGAGCGTGAACGCCGCCAGAACAGCTTTTTGCTGACCGGACAAAGCGACACGCTGCGGTCCCATACCATGGCCCAGTTGCGCAACGGCCAGATCAAGGGGTATACGCTGATATGGACGCCCGAACGGGATGCGCAGATGGCCCGCGTCCTGCCCATGATGGAGTCGAGTTTCGACACATTCGGCGGCACATTGCCCGACAGCGCCGGTCCCGCCAGCCTTGTGCCGCGCGGCGATCTGCTATCGGGGCTAAGCGTGCGGCGGCCGGAATTCTCACGCTCGGGTTTCTATATTGACGCGAATGGCACGGTTCTGACCAGCGCGGCGGCTGTGGCGGGTTGTGGACGTGTCACGCTGGACGAAGCCTATGATGCGCGCGTTGTCGCGCGTGACGACACGCTGGGTCTGGCAATTTTGCAACCTGAAACGCCGCTGGTTCCCTTGGCATTCGCACAGTTCCAGCAAGACAGCTTGCAACGCGGCAGCGACATCACCATCTCGGGCTTTTCATTCGGGGATATGCTGACGCGCCCTGTCCTGAGTTTTGGCCGGATCGAGGATCTGAGCGACCTGAACGGCGCAAATGACCGCATCAGGCTGACAGCATCGGTGCAGGATGGTGATCAGGGCGGCCCGGTTTTCGGCGCGAACGGTGCCGTTGTGGGCCTGCTGTTCGGCCAGCCGCAAGACGACACGCGGCAACTCCCCCCCGAGGTCAGCTTTGCAGTGCCCTCAGATGCGATCCGCGCCTTTCTACAGTCCAATGGCATCACTGCCGCCCCCCCGCGCGACACGGCCCCTGTGTCGGCCGAACACCTGACACGGGTGTCCGGTGACCTGACAGTGCTGGTGTCGTGCTGGAACTGACAGGGCCGCGCCCCTGCATTGTGACCTGAATGACAGGGCCGCGCCTTCTTGGCGCGGCCTTTTCAACAGGCAGGCAGCGATGGCAAAACACAGTATCCCAAGGCGCGGCCAAAGTGCTTTGGTTCCAGCAGAGGCCCGAGCCAGCTTTATGCCCGCCAGAACCGTGGCAACAAAAGCACCAGAACCGCCATGACTTCCAGCCTGCCCAGATACATCCCGAAGATCATCAACCATTTTGCGCGTTCGGGAAATTCATGCACCGCGCCCGTCGGCCCCACCTCTGGCCCGAAAACAGGGCCAATATTGCAGATCGCGGTCCATGCTGCCGTCAGCGCCGTGCGCGTTTCAAGACCTGTCAAGGCAAGCGCAACAACCAGCATCAGGAAAATTCCCGCAAACGCGGAGAACATGACGATCACGGAATTGATCACGTCCTGTTCCAGCCGCTTGCCGCCCAATTTGATCGCCATGACGCGGCGCGGACTGCTAAGCTGGCGCATGCGCATCTTGATCGCCTCGAACAGGACCAGAAAGCGGAACACCTTCAGCGCGCACCCTGTCGACGCCGTGCAGGCCCCGATGAAGCCCACCAGCATGACCACCAATAAGGGGAAATCGCCCCAGCCCGCCACATCTTCGCTGCTGTAGCCGGTGCCCGTGAACAATGTGATGACGTTGAACGCAGTCCCGCGCAGCACATCGAAAACCCCTGCATCCGTGGTCGCCAGACGATATGCAACCACCGCTGCAATGGCATAGGCCACCCAGCGCAGAAACGCGCGCACCTGAACATCTTGCCAGATCGCCCGCACGGACCCGCCCATCAACTGGATAAACCGGATGAAGGGCAGCCCTGCCAGAATCATGAACACGACAGAAACATATTCCAGCGCCCCCGCGTATTCCACAAACGAACTGTCACGCGTTGAAAACCCGCCTGTGGCAATCGTCGTCAGGCCGTGGTTCAGCGCATCAAAACCCGACATGCCAAACGCCATATAGGCCATGATCGCCAGCAGCGTCAGGCCCAGATACACCTGCAACAGCGCCGCCGAAATATCAAAGACCCGCGGCATGACCTTGCCCATCGTGTCAAACGCCTCGGACTGGAAATGCTGCATGCCCCCCACCCGCAAGATCGGCAGAAACACAAGCGCCACAACGATAATCCCCAGACCGCCCAGCCATTGCAGAATAGACCGCCACAGCAACACCCCCGGCGGCATGTCGTCCAGCCCGACAAAAACAGTGGTTCCTGTGGTGGTCATGCCTGACATCGCCTCGAAATAGGCATGGGTCAGGGTCTGATTGGGCATGCCGAACATAAAAGGCAGCGCACCGAAGGCTGGCAACACCGCCCAGACACTGCCGGTCATCAGAAACGACTGCCGCCGCCCAAGTCCCTGATCCAACGATGCGCGGGTGCTGAGTGTGGCAATACCGCCAATCAGACAGGTCAGGAATGCCGATTGCGCAAATCCCTGCCAATTGTCATTGCCCGCCTGCCAATCGACAAAAAGCGGCAGCAACATGATTGCGCCCAGCGCAAATGTCAGCAGTCCGACAAGGTGAACAACAGGGCGTAAATCCAACATGGCCCTGCCATCGCGCCAGTCAGGCCCTGTGTCAAGCGCGAAGGTTGTGAATGCTGCATTCGGGCAGAATTGCCTGCATGTCTGCCGCGCGGCACAGCGCGGTTCCGGGCGTCATGACTGCGGCAGTGGCCGCCGCCGTTCCTGCGTGCAACGCCTGTTCCATTGCGTCTGGGACACGCGCCAGTTCCAGCGTGAAGGCGCCCGTGAAACTGTCGCCTGCGCCCACCTTGCTGACCACCTGCACCTGTGGCGGGCGACAATGCAACGCAAGACCCTGGCCTGCCAGAACCGAGCCGTCCGCCCCAAGCGCAATGCAGGCATACTGTGCAACCCCGCGCGCCACCAGCGATTGCGCGAATTCAAGCGCCTGTGCCACTTGCCCCAGCGCATGCCCCGCCTGCGCTTCGGCTTCGCCCTGATCAAGGCGCAAGACATAGGGCTGTGCAGCCGCATCGGGGCTGTTCAGCAGGTGCGATAACGGCGCGCCTGATATGTCCGCCACCAACCGGCCACGCCCAAGCATACGCGCCAGCCGTTGCGCGAACCCCGCATCAACGCCGGGCGGCTGTGATCCGCTAAGGACCACCAACCCGTCCGCATGCGCGACAACATCTTCCATGGCACGGGTGGTATCCGGCTGTGTCCAGTCTGCACCGGGCAGTTGCAGCCGGAACTGCTGGCCATGGCTGTCGGTTATGGCCCAACTCTGGCGCGTCTCGCCCGTGATGTCGAAACAGCGCACAGGCACGCCCTGCGCGCGCAACAGGTCCAGATGCTGTGCACCGGCACTGCCCCCAAGCGCCACCCATGCTGTCGCCTGCCCGCCAAGTGCGTGCATGGCACGCGCAACATTCACACCACCCCCGCCCGGTTCATAGACGGGATCGGACAGTCGCAGCTTCGGGCCAGCGACCATTTCGGGGATCTGCGCCGACAGGTCAAGCGCGGGGTTCAGGGTCACGGTAAGAACGGATGTTTGCGCCATCATGGGCGCAAACTGCCACTCCCCGCGCATCAGTGCAAGCGCCTTAGCCTACATGAAACAATGTGCTGAACAGACGCGGATCAAGGCTGGACGCCTGAAAGCTAGGGCCACGCGTCAACACGCTGACCGCATCATGGCTGTGCAGACTTTCCTGATGGCTGGCCACAACGCGGAAATCCCCGATACGCGGATCATTTTCCAGTTGTTCGCAAAAACTGCGCGCCGCATCTTCCACAAAAATCGGATTGGCCGCATTCAGTTCCGCAAACGCCTGTTCATCCTCGCGTTTGACCATGACTTGTGTTTCGGTGGGAACCGCTGCGCGGCACAGATCAACCAGATCTTCATACCACAGGGTCGCACCGTCCAGCACCTGCACCGACACGCGCGCGACAGAGCGCTGCGAATGCGGTGTCGCCAGCTGGCCGCGCGTGGCCCGCGCATGTTCGCTTAGTTCCAGTGAACACGGGCAGGTGGACGAATAGACATAATCCAGATGCATGAACACCTGACGCACACCGCCATTATCAACCAGTTCCAGCGCGATATCGTAATACTGATACCCCGACAGCCTTGATCGCAGCGACTGCACTTTCATCGGAAATGAAAACCGCATCATGATGCGCGCATCGAAACTTTCCAGATCGGCCTTGTAATCATCCAGCGCCGCACGAATGACATCAATGCTGAAGGTGCGTTCCGCGTGGCCATAGAAGCTGCGCATGATGCGCGACATATTGATGCCCTTCTTCTCGGCCTCCAGGCTGACAGTGCCCGTGACCGAGGTTTCCAGCATCAGATCGCCATTGTCGCGGGTGTGATAGCGGATTGGCAGGCGGAAATTGGAAATGCCGACATGCTGGATTGCGGCCTTCGCGCCCACGATCAGGCTGGCAGGCCCGTTCTGCAAATCCGGAAGCGACGATTTATAGCCGTCACTGACGTCGAAATCTGCAGGATAGTCACGCGACAGCACGGGATATGCGGCAGCGGGCAGCAAGCCTGTTACCGCGGCCTCCATCAGGGCGCGTTCGTCCTGTGCGGCACTGTCGGTGAAGCGGCGCAGCAGGTCCAGTGCCGCTTCGGCCTGTTCGCGGGTCGGTGTCTGGTCCAGTCCCGGCAGATGGATATTCATCGTGGCGTCCCTTCCTGTCTGTCGCTTGCTATACATAAGCGTCAGTTTCCTGATTTCCACGAATATACGCGCCGGATATGGGATCGGATCGAAATCAAATCGCGTCCAGCGCGCGGCGCAGATCCGCAATCAGATCCGCTGTGTCCTCCAGCCCGACGGACAGGCGCACCAACCCTTGTGAAATACCCAGCAAGACCTTCTGATCATCGGGCAGGCGCTGATGCGTGGTCGTGGCCGGATGTGTGACAATAGACCGCGCATCGCCCAGATTGTTGGAAATGACCGCAATTTGCAGCGCGTTCAGGAAACGGAACGCCGCATCCTTGCCCGCGGCCATATCCAGCGCCAGCACAGTGCCGAAACCGTCCATCTGATCGCGCGCGATGGCATGATGCGGGTGGTCCGGCAGGCCGGGGAAAATGACACGCGCCAGTCTGGGGTCATCTTGCAGCGCTTCCGCAATGGCCTGCGCGCTGGCCGCCTGCGCGCGCACACGCAAGTCCATTGTGGTCAGCCCATTGACCATAACCCACGCATTGAACGGGCTAAGCGCGCCGCCTGTATGTTTCATATAGGGTTCCAGCGTGCCGCGAATAAACTCGCGCGTGCCGCAGACAACACCGCCCAACGCACGCCCCTGCCCGTCAATATGCTTGGTCGCGGAATAGATCACCACATCCGCGCCCAATTCCACTGCACGGCTGAAAATTGGCGTGGCAAATACATTATCCACCACCACTGTGGCCCCAACGGCATGGGCGACCTGGGAAATCGCGCGCAGGTCCACAACTTCCAGCGTGGGGTTGGACACGGTTTCACAAAAAACCGCGCGCGTATCGGGGCGGATGGCCGCGCGCCACTGGTCCAGATCGGTGCCATCCACGAAATCGACCTGCACGCCGTAGCGCGTCAGCACTTCTTCCAGAATATACAGGCAAGACCCGAACAATGCGCGCGACGACACGACATGATCGCCCGCGCGCAACATTGCAGTCAGCGCGCCTGACACCGCTGCCATGCCCGAAGCCGTGGCAAATGCGTCCTCGGTCCCTTCAATCGCGGCAATCCGGTCTTCGAACACCGCCACTGTCGGGTTGCCATAGCGGGCATAGATGAACTCATCCGCGCCGGTTTGCAGAAAGCGCGCCTCGGCCGCTTCTGCCGACGGGTAGACAAAGCCCTGCGTCATGTAGATCGCCTCGGCGACCTCTCCATACTGGCTGCGCCGCGCGCCTGAATGCACCAGTTTCGTGCGCTTGTCCCAATCTTGTGCCATTCCCGTCCCCGACGCAAAGAAAAACCCCCGGACTGTCACAGGCCGGGGGCTTGAAACGCCCAGACCTCTTTAGCGGTTTTTTTAGCGTGGCCCGCAATCCGGTAACAAAGCGCCACGTTGTTTTGCAATAAGGCTTTCGTCAGGGCAGGTCAATCAGGCTTGCGCATATCAGGCGACGTTTTCCAGCGACACTTGCGGCTGGATGCCCAGCGCATGGCACACATCGCGCGTCAGATAGGCACGGTTCAGGGTATAGAAATGCAAATCCTCTACCCCTTCCGCAATCAGGCGGTCACACATTTCGGTGCAAAGGGCGGTTGCCAGCAAATCCTCGCGCCCGTCGCGCGCGGCCTTCTCGAAGGCCTCATCCATCCATGCAGGGATATGCGTGTTGCACGCGCTGGCAAATTTGCGAATTCCGGCCCAGTTTTCAATCGGCACAATGCCGGGAATGATTTTGCCGGTGATCCCCTGACGCGCGCAGTCATCACGGAACCGCAGGAATGTTTCGGGTTCAAAGAAGAACTGCGTGATGGCCGAATCCGCGCCCGCCTGAAACTTGCGCTTCAGCCACATCACGTCGGCGCGGGCATCGGGCGCATCGGGGTGGGGTTCGGGATAGGCGCCCACGCGGATCTTGAACTTGCCGGTATTGGCCAGCGCCTCGATCAGCTCAACAGATGACCCGAAGCCGTCGGCATGCGGGGTGAACCGCGCAGCCCCTTTCGGCGCATCGCCGCGCAGCGCCACAATTTCGCGCACCCCCGCATCGGCATAGGCGTTCACAATCTCCAGCGTCTCGGCGCGGGTGGCGTCCACACAGGTCAGATGCGCCGCCACGTTCAGGCCGTATTGCGCCCCGATTGTCGTGACCGCCTCATGTGTCAGTTTCCGCGTTGTGCCCCCTGCCCCATAGGTGACAGACACGAATTCGGGCGCCAGCGGGGCCAGCATGCGCACGGTTTCCCACAGCCGGAAGCTGGCATCCAGCGTCTTGGGCGGGAAGAATTCGAAGGAAATGCGCGGCGTGGTCATACTCTATGCTCCGGTTTGGGTTGCCCCCTTGTGCCATACCTGCGAATGTGAAACCAATTCATTATTCTCATCACCATTATGAGCGGGATTGAAGGATGCATATCGAGTTCCGGCATCTTCGCACCATCAAGGCCATCCATGACGCGGGCGGGCTGGCGCGCGCGGCCGACCTGCTGAACATGACGCAATCGGCCCTGTCCCATCAGGTCAAGGGGTTGGAAGATCAGGCAGGCGTGGAATTGTTCGTGCGCAGGTCCAAGCCGCTGAAACTGTCGGCTGCGGGTATGAAAATGCTGCGCGCCGCCGAAGATATCCTGCCGCGCGTCACGGCACTGGAGGAAGAGTTCACGGGGCTGGTCAAGGGCCGGTCGGGGCGGCTGCATATCGCCATCGAATGCCATGCCTGTTTCGACTGGCTGTTTCCGGTGCTGGAGCAGTTTCGCAAGGCATGGGGGGATATCGATGTCGATATCCGCCCCGGTCTGGCCTTTGACGCGCTGCCCGCCTTGCGGCGCGAGGATGTGGACCTTGTCATTTCTTCCGACCCCGAGGATTTGCCGGGAATCACCTTCCTGCCGCTGTTTGATTATGAACCCGTCTTCGTGGCCTCGGCCACCCACCGGCTGGCCGCGCAGGATTATGTCACCGCGCAGGATTTCCGCGATGAAACGCTGATCACCTATCCGGTGGAGCGCAACCGGCTGGACGTGTTCACCCAGTTGCTGACCCCCGCCAAGGTCGAGCCGCGCGCGATCCGGCAGGTGGAACTGACCGCCGTGATCCTGCTGCTGGTGGCATCGGGGCGCGGCGTGTCGGTCCTGCCCGACTGGGTGCTGCGCGATGTGCGCTACCACTCGGACTATGTGACCAAGCCCATCACGGAACACGGCCTGACACGGCGGCTATATGCGGCAGTACGAGAGGAGGACGCGGCAAAGCCCTTCATGGCCCATGTTCTGCGGCTGGCACGGACGGAACCGGTGAAATTGCAGCGCGGTTAAAACTATTTTGACATTACAATATTCTACTTTGTTGGTAAACCAATCATTGATTTGAACTCTTCATTGATCCTTTCGTACAATTCGTCCAAAAACATATCTGATGCAATACCACTCTCTTCGAACATCAGTTCGTATTCACCTTGCCATTCATAGGAGCAGTGCTCCGCCCGATTCCCATGTTTACCTGCAATCTCGCTTAGTATTTTAAAGTCGGTTCCATATCCTGCATAG
>NZ_JBHYFM010000014.1:0-69409 GCF_051859525.1 Roseinatronobacter sp.
TCAGTCCAGACGCGTCACAACCCCGTCCGCAAACGCGGTGATCAGGGTCTGATAGGCGCGCTCTGCTTCAACGCTTTCAAACAACAGCGGCTCTCCGTCCTCGTCCACAGCGGTCACACCGGACAGCGAGACGCTAAGTTCATAGGAATTGAAATTCGCGTTGTTATTCTCATCTGTCACATTCACCTGACCGACCAGCACAGATTGTTCCAGATCGAAATTGCGTTCAAACGCATTGGCAAGCGCGACTTCTTCCAGCCGCACCGAAATGCGGGCACCTTCATCTTCGATGCGGTCCACGATCTGGGCCAGAATGGCGTTTTCCAGATCCTGCGCAATCGAAGACCAGAACAATGCCGCCTCTTCGTTGCTGATGGCGGTGATATCGGCAGTGACGGTCACTTCGGACACTTGGTCGACGCCTGCAAGCGCAGTGCTGGACGCCAGTGCAAACAGGGCGGGGGCAAGGTGACGTGCAAGTTTCATGGTCCGTTTCCTTTTGTTGGGACGGTCGTGTTTCAGACCTTATGGGATCAAAAACCCCCATCCCCCGTTCTGGTTCCCGTGAACCCGAACCCTGCGCGGAATTTCGCGCCTTGGGCGTTGTGTTGCGGTACCACCCGCGCGTCACATCCTGAGCAGAAGGATTTCTGCCTTCAGGTGGTATTCGCTGGCGCATCGATGCGCCTGTTGCAGGACCGGCGTTAAGATGCGGCAGAATGCGCGGCGCAGCAAAGTGACCCGTGCCCTGCCGACGGTCCGGTGCCGTTTCGCGCGCTGTCGCCGGGACCGACAGCTACTTTAGCAAGGCGCGGATTTTAACCTGTATTCAGACCCCCAATGTTCGGCGGGTATCTAGGACCAATGCATCGTTTTGAAACCTTCGCGAAAGGCAAAGCGCTCCAGATGGCTGTCGATGATCGTCTTGGCGCGTTCAAGCTGTTCAAGTGTCGTGGCCGTCACAGTGATTTGAAGGTCACTTTCCGATGCAGACAGGGTGCATGTCCCAGTTGGCAAGCCGACCTCCCCGCTGGTTTCATTGAAACTTACGGGAATTTTATGGGCAAAGTGCTTGCACAATTGCTGAAGATAGGCGCTTGCCTTCAGTGTGGGGAACCGGCCCAAAGCTGTTTGTGTGGATTGCATTTCCCAAAATCCTGATTTAATTGCTCAGGCATACACATGACAAAAACAATCAGGTATGTCCAGCCGCCGCCAGACATCCGCTATCAGCACAGGAAAGAATATGCGCATTATACTTGCCGTGGCGGCCCTAACAGCACTTCCCTTGACGGCGCTGGCACAGGACGTGACGATTGAAACCCATCCCGGCCCGGTCACCCTGCCTGCCAGCCCGCAAAAAATTGTGGCGCTTGATCTGGCCGCAATCGACGCGCTTGATGCACTTGGCATTCCCGTTGCCGCCGTACCCGCCATTACGCCGCCTGCATATCTGGCTGACACGATGGCAACGCTGCCGACTGTCGGAACACTGTTCGAACCCGATCTTGAATCGCTTGCCGTTATGGCCCCCGACCTGATTGTCGCTGGCGGTCGTTCGCAGGCGCAGGTTGGGGCATTGTCGCGCGTTGCCCCGACAATCGACATGACGATTGTGGGCAATGACCTGATCGGGCAGGCACGGGCGCGCGTCCTGGCCTATGGCACGCTGTTCGGCAAATCCGCGCAGGCAGATAGCCTGATCGCGGGGCTGGATGATCTGGTTGCCCAAACCACCGAAGCTGTTGCGGGCAAGGGCGGTGCGCTGATTGTGCAGACCAATGGCGGCAAATTGTCGGCCTATGGTGCGGATAGCCGTTTTGGATGGCTGCACAACGCCATCGGGCTTCCCGAAGCCTTCGAGGGTATAACCGCCGAAAACCATGGCGAGTCGGTGTCGTTTGAATTCATCGCGGAAGTGAACCCCGACTGGCTGCTGGTTCTGGACCGTGCCGCCGCCATCGGACAGGAAGGCGAGGCCGCGGCCGTGACGCTGGACACGCCGCTGATCGCAGGCACAACTGCGGGACAGCGCGGGCAGATCATCTATCTTGACGGCGGTGCGATCTATCTGGCGGGTGGCGGTATCCAGTCTGTCCAGATCGTGCTGGACCAGATCAGGGCCGCGTTCGAGGGCGCTGGCGGCTGATCACTTGCGCGGTTTTCCTGTTGCCCTGACCGGGCTTGCCCTGCTGGGGCTGGCAAGCCTGCTGGTCGGGGCGACCAACCTTTGGAACACCCAGCTTGACGCGGGCATGGTGCTGGCCATCAGCCGTGTTCCGCGCACGGTTGCGGCCATGCTGGCGGGCGCCGGACTGGCGCTGGCGGGTGTGGTTGTCCAGCAAAGCGTGCAGAACAGGCTGGTTGACCCCGGCCTGATCGGCACACCGGAATCGGCCATGCTGGGCCTGCTGGCAATTACCCTGATAGCACCCGGTGCCGCTTTGCTGGTCAAAATGTCGGTGGCCTCACTTTCCTCGCTTGCAGGAACAGCCGTTTTCTTCGCGCTGGCGCGTCTGGTGCCCCGACGCGACCCGATGCTGTTACCGCTGGTGGGCCTGATTTATGGCGGGATTCTGGGGGCTGCAGCAATGTGGCTGGCATGGGTCAACGATCTGGTGCAATTCATCGGCATATGGCAAACCGGCGAATTCTCGGGCGTTCTGCGCGGACGGTATGAGCTGCTTTGGATCATCGCGGCGCTGGCCGTGGCGCTGTTTTTGCTGGCCGACCGGATCACACTTCTGGGGCTGGGCGAGGATTATGCCCGCGCCTTGGGGCTAAACTATCTGCAAACTGTGCTGTTGGGGCTTGGCTGTGTGGCGGTCACCTTTGCGGTGGTGGTTGTGACCGTGGGCGCAATGCCCTTTGTGGGGCTGGTCGTGCCCAATATCGTGTCACGCTGGCGCGGGGATAATCTGCGGCGCAATCTGCCTTGGGTCGCGCTTTTGGGCGCGGTTCTTGTTCTTGCAGCCGATCTGCTGGGCCGCGTGGTGCGCTGGCCCTACGAGATACCGGCGGCAACCGTTTTTGCGGTTTTCGGGGCGGGGTTGTTCCTGTGGCTGCTGAACACACGCAAGACACAGGCACAGCATGGTTAGGTTGCGCATGGCAGCACTGGCTGCGACCCTTTGCCTGTTATGTGCGTTTTTCCTGCTGTGGAATTTGCGCGCGCCGATGGGCTTCATTCTTGAACTACGGGCCGAGAAGCTGGCCGCACTTGTGCTGGTTGGGGCCGCGACCGGCGCGGCAACGGTCCTGTTCCAGACCATCGCAACCAACCGGCTGCTGACCCCCGGTATTGTCGGGTTCGATGCGCTGTTTATCTTCACCCAGACGCTTCTGGTGCTGCTGCTTGGGGGGGCGGGCTATGTGGCGCTGGACAACATGGCCAAGTTCCTTGTGGAAACAGCGCTTCTGGCGGGGGCGGCCATGGCGCTTTTCGGGGTTCTGTTCCGCAAAGGGGCCGAAGATATCATCCGCATGATCCTGACAGGCGTTATTCTGGGGGTTCTGCTGCGCGGGTTGGCGGGCTTTGCCCAGCGCCTGCTGGACCCGTCGGAATTCGCAGTTGTCCAACAGGCCAGCATTGCCAGTTTCAACACGGTTGACCCCGGTTTGCTGGGAATTGCGGCGCTTGCGCTTGGCGCGGGTCTGGCGGGGGCGCTGCGGCTGGCGCCGCGTCTGGATGTGGCCGCATTGGGGCGCGTTCAGGCGCGTGTTCTGGGGCTGAACCATGACCGGCTGGTGCTGTTGTCCCTTGGTGTTGTTGCCCTGTTGGTGGCAGTGTCCACTGCCCTTGTCGGGCCGATCACATTTCTGGGGCTGCTGGCGGCCAGTTTTGCACATGCCCTGTTGCGCGATCACAGGCATATTGTGCTGATTCCGGCCGCTGCCATGATGGGTGCGGCGATACTGCTTGCGGGCCAGACCATATTCGAGCGCCTGATGGGCCTGCAATCAGCACTGGCCATCATTGTCGAATTTGCCGGAGGATTGCTGTTTCTGGCACTGGTGCTGAAAGGGCGCAAATCATGATCGACATCGACAACCTGTGCCTGACGCGGGACGGGACGCAAATTCTGCACAATGTCACATTGCGCATTCCGTCGGGGCGGCTGGCGGCAATTATCGGGCCGAACGGGGCAGGCAAATCCACGCTGTTGCATTGCATGGCGGGACTGCTGGCACCGGATTGCGGCAGCGTGCAGATAAACGGGCAAGATATTCATGCCCTGCGCGAGGATCGCCGCGCGCTGGTTCTGTCCTTGCTGACCCAATCACAAGCCGCCCTGCCCCGCCTGAGCGTGGGGGATCTTGTCGCCTTCGGGCGCTGGCCCCACCATCGGGGCAGGCCACGCGCGCAGGATCACCAGATCACCCGCGAAGCGCTGCGCCGCTTCGATCTTGAAGCCTTGGCCCAGCGCAATGTCGAAACGCTGTCCGGCGGACAGCGCCAGCGGGCCTTTGTCGCAATGGCCTATGCGCAATCGACCCCGTGGATGCTGCTTGACGAACCGCTTGCCGCGCTGGACCCGAAATATGTCCGTGACATCATGGACCGGCTGCACGGCATGACAGGTTCGGCCACGGGCCAGCGCAGTATTGCGCTGGTGCTGCATGATCTGTCTGTCGCCGCACGCTATGCAGATTACTGCATCGCCATGAAGAACGGGCGCGTCGTTGCTGCCGGACCATGGCAGGAAACTGTCACCTCGGACCTGCTGTCAGACTTGTATGAAACGCCGCTGCGGCTGGCAGCGCTTGACGGGGTTGCGGTTGTAGTGGGACTGTAGCCCCCTTCTATCCGGCGCGATCCCGCCCGATTCTGCGCAGGCCGCCCCATTCAACACGACAAGAGGTAGCATGCGCCACCCGAATGATTCAGCCGCGACCGACCCAGAACGCGCACAAACGCGCTATGGGGACGCGCATCCTGAAATCGCCTATTTTCGGGTGCATTTTGCCCTGATGCGCATATCCCGCACGCTGATGCCCCCGATCGAGGCCGAACTGCGCGCGCAGGGCATTGCCGATCCGGTCTGGTACGAGATCCTGCTTGCCGCAGAGGAGGCCCCGACAGAAGGTGTGCGGATGCAGGATCTGGAACACCGGCTTTTCCTGCCGCAATACGCAGTTTCGCGCCATGTCGCGCGCATGCAGAAGGCGGGGCTGGTCACATGCAAGGCCCGCGCAGGCAAAGGGCGCGGGCAGAGCGTGCATGTAACGGACATGGCGCGGGGGCTGCATGAACGGGTATGGGACGCCTATTCCGCGCAACTTCGCGCGGCACTGGCGCCAAAACTGGATACGGACGACGCCTATGCCTTGCTTGATATTCTGAACCGCCTGTATCCGTAATACCTGCACATAGCAGCGTGGTTCCGTTGGCGCGGGTCATATGCGCACCAACGGAAACCGTATTCAGAACCGCAAAGAGGTCGTCAATGTGACACTGCGGCCCGGCTCGAAGAAGGGTGTGACGCTGTTGAAATCGGCCCCGTAGGTCGCACGATCAGCATAATGCTTGTCAAAAAGGTTGTTCACCTCGGCGCGAATGACAAGCCCCCTGACCTGCGGTGCGTGATACTCCGCAAATAGGTTGGCAACCGCATAGCCGGGAATGCCGCGGTCCGATCCGGCAGCGATGGTCCGATAGGCTTGCGCGGCCTGCACACTGCCCCCGAAGGCGAAATCGCTGTTGCGGGGCTGGTGCTGGGCCTCCAGCGCTAGCACCCCACCAAGGGGCGCACCCAGATCCAGCGCCGAATAGCTGTCAGAAGCCTGACCATCAACCTTGATCCTGCTGCGGGAATAGCTGGCGCGCAGATACCCCCCGTCCCAGCCATAGCCCAGACCAAGGTTGAACCCGCGGCTTTCGGCGTCACCAATCGCGTTGCGCGCATAGACACTGACCCGCGCGTTATCTATGCGGGTCAGGAACACTTCACCATCCAGACGCAGATTGCCTGTCTCGTAGTCGAAACCCATTGTGTAATTCGTGGATCGTGCGGCGCGCATGTCGCTGTAATCCCAGGCAGGGTTGAAGATGAAGTTATCTTCCAGTGACAGCCCCCCAAACACCGAAGACGCCCCTGCCCGCAGCCGCAGCGCATCAGTGAACTGATAGGCCGCCGAGACATTGCCACTGAACCCCCTGAAGGAATTCTGCCAGTCATTGACCCCAGTGAATCGCTGGCTGTCGAAACGCAGACCAAATGACAACGACAGCGCATCACTCGGGTCAAGGCGGGCTTGTGCATAGATGCCGGTATTGCGCGCTTTCTCTCGCAAAGGCGCTGTGGCATTGTCACGATAGGTGCTGGAGCGGTCGTAGTAATCCACACCCGCCGTCACGCTGCCCAACTCGCCAAGGTTGAAACGGTTTTCGATCTTGCCGGAAAAGGTGGAACTGTCCCCCCAGCTGGTCCCCAATGCAGGTGCCAAGGGCTGGTCCACGCCAACCCGCACGCGCGAGCGGCCGAGGACAATGCGCGGGTCCCAGAACCCGTCAGCGGCAGTGTTTTCATAGGACACGGAGAATGTGTCGCGGGTGGTGTTGTAGCGTCTCGGCTCTCTCGGGGCACCCACGCCAACCATGTTGGCGCGAAACGGGCGCAGGGCGTCATCAATCATGCGCAGGCCGGAAACCTCGATGCGGTGGCCTTCGGGGTTCTCGAATGCGAATTTCAGCAACCCCGATGTCAGATCTGCGGCACTGCCCGCAATGGTGCTGCCATCACCCGCGCGGTAGTCATTGCCCTTGGCGCGTTTCAGATATCCCACAGCTTCAAAACCGGCATGACGCGCGGCAAGGGTGACCGACCCGGCAGGTGTCTGGCCATTGCTGCTATAGGAAAAGCGCGCATTGCCGCCAACAGATTGGCCCGACAGCAAAATATCTTCTGCATCGACCGTTTCCATCACAACCGCCCCTGCCAGCGCATGCGGCCCCGCATCTGCTGCGGCCGCGCCTGCGTCAACACGGACCGATTTCATAAGACCGGGATCAAACGCATTTGCCGATGTGTGGTGGAAGATCCGGTTATTCTGCGCGACCCCGTCCAGCGTGACCCCAAGGTTCAGCATATCCACACCATTAACGAAGATTTTCTGCGCCACAGGAATGCCCCCGCCAACCGAAACGGATGCAATGCCCGAAAACAGGTGCCGTAGATTCCCCATGCGCGCCCGATCCAGCTCGGCGTCGGCCACATAATGGCTGTTTCCACGATCTGCGGCATTGCCGTCCGGATCTTGTGCGCGCATGAACGCCGGGTCCAGCACAAGCTGGCCCAGATGCAACTCTCCTGCGGTCTGCGCGAAACCGCTTGTCGCGCAACAAAGCGCCAGAACCGAGGAGAGCGTGAAACTATAATAGCGGTGTCCAGATCGCGGACGATCTGTGTGTACGGGCAGGGTCATGGCAAGCTCCAGCGTTAGGGGAAATGGCTGGGTGCATGCCTGGCTCGGGGGGTAACTACAGAATTTGCAATTAACATGCAAGTGCATGTTATGGTCATGAAACACTACACCCTTACATTCTGCCGGACCTGTCGCGGATTGACGCCGCTGCCATGAATGCGACCTGAATGATTGTGCTGCGATGCAGGGATTATCGCTCTGCGTCACTGCATCCGGCGGATCAGAGCCTATACCACAAGTCGCTCGATTCTTGCCTGCGGAAACGCCTGAAGCGTTTGTGCGATCCGGTTGCGGTTCATCAGGCAGAAGGCCGTGCTCAGACCATCGGCAAGCCATGCCTGCGGGGCGGTCACAGTGACAAGTTTCCACCGCTTATGCGCGGGCAGCCCGTTTTTCGGGTTCAGGATATGACCAACGCGGCCTTCGCCGTCAAAGCTGATGCCCTGCGCGGCAGAACTTGCCAGCGCCGCATCCCGAAGGGCAGCCCGTTCTGGCAGCAGGTCATCCCCGGAACGCAAACCAATCTGCCACGGCTGGCCGTCCGGCGCGTGACCAAGCGCTGCAAATTCGCCGGTATTGACCAGCACATCGGTCAAACCCTGCGCACGCAACAGCGCGGCCACCTTGTCAGCTATCAAGCCTTGCGCGATGCCGTTCAGGCTAAGCGCCATGCCGTATTTCAGTCTTAGCTCATTGGGATCAAGGCGTATTTTTTGAAACCCGACATGTTCCAGCACAGACTTTAGCACGGTGGCGTCGGGCAGGGCCGCATTGGTTTTCCCTGCGAAGTGGCGCGCATAGAGCACCCAGAGCGGCTGGATCGTGGGGTCGAACATGCCATCTGTGGCACGGTAAAGCGTTGCGCAGTGGCTTAGGCATTCCAGCAATTCGGGCGGTGGGGCGGCCAGCCTGCCAGTCGCATTCAGCCGGTTCAATGCCGATCCGGGCGTGTGCAGGCTGAAGACATCTTCCAGGCGTGCAATCTCGGCGCGGGCCATCGCCACGATGCGGGGGGCGTCCGGATGCGCCAGCGTGATCGAGGCATCCGCCCCCAGCGCCACCCCGCGCCAGTGATGCACCGATTGCCCACGCGCCGCCACCGGCAAGGCAGCGGCAACCGCAGAAATGGCCAGAAACCGGCGTCTTGACAAGGTCATGTTCATCCCTCCTGTCCGCGCGACAGGGCGCGCAGGCGTTCTTCGAAATCGCCATCATCCTCAATGCCGATATCGGATTCAAATTCGACAGGGGCAAGCACCATGTCATCGGTGATGCCATTCAGGCGCAGGGCCTCGCCGCCATGGCGGGTGATGAAGGCCTGCGCGCCCTCATGCGTGGCAAAGGGCACCAGTTCGGGGGTTTCCATCCCCCCCACCATGTCCGACCCCACAACGTAATAGGCGGCACCCGCAAGGATCCAGTTATCCGCGCCGGGGTTGGCCCAACTTGCCCCCGACCACCCCATATCCGAGACATAGATGGCCGCGATCATGTGGCTTTGTTCCGGCATCCGGTCATAGGCGATGGCATCGCGCACCTGAGAGAAGAACAGCGGATAAGGCAGGCCATCGAGGAAAACCTGCGCCTTGGGGCCGGGGTGTTCCAGCATCTCCATCTGGCAGAAATGGCCAACCGCCTCTTCGGTCATGGTCACGGGGGCAGGCAGTGCGGCGGTGCTGTCCTCGCGGCAGGCGGCAAGCGCAAGGGCGGCGCAGCAAAGAAGGGATGCGTGTTTCATGGCGTCACCTTTCTGAAGGCCAGCACAGCCAGCCCAAGGCCCAACAGCGGCCAGAGCAGGATTGACGCCAGCGCATGTGACGGCGCAATGGTCTGCGCGGCGGCACCGATACCGGCGGCCGCGGCCGTCGCGTCTGACGCCGCCAGATTATACAGGCGGAAGGCATCGGCGGGGTTGCCCACCAGCAGCCACGGGAAAACCTCGGTGGTGAAGCGCCCGCCATCATCGGCCACGACAGCGGCCAGAAGCCCCAGATCGTAAAGCACGATCATTACCAGCCACAATGCAATCGCCAGCCCCGCCGCCGCACCGGGCCTGCGCGCGAAAGCCGAGATGGCATAACCAATGGCAACAAAGGCCGCACCCAGCAGAAGCGAGGTCCAGAACAGCCGGAACATGGCCGGAAAGCCCGCGCTGGCGCGCGGGTCTGTCCAGATCGCTGCCCCTGCCGCCAGCCCGTAGCCAATGGCGACCGCCAGCGACAGGATGACAAGATGCGCGATGAACTTGCCCAGCAGGATTTCAAACCGCCCCAGCGGATAGGTCAGCATCAAGGGCAACGTGCCGCGCTCGACCTCGCCTGCGATGGCATCAAAACTCATCAGCAGGGCAACCAACGGCACCAGATAGACCGCTAGGCTGGTCAGGCTGGCCACGGTCACCGACAGCCGGTCCGCGCCCAGCGTTCCCGTGGGCGCACTGCCTGCACCCGCCAGCACCAGCGAGAAGATCGCCATCATGGCAATCGCGATGGCGACCCAGCGGTTGCGGAATGCGATGCGGAATTCGGCGGCAGAAATGGCAAGAATGGCGTTCATGGCTGCACCTGCTTGCTGAAATGGGTGTAAAGGTCTTCCAGGCTTGGGGGGATCACCTCCACATCCTCGATCATGTCGCCCAAGGCTGTCACCTGCCCCAACCGCGCCAGTTTCTGATCTGGCGCACAGGACAGCGTGACCGTGGCCCCATTGAAACGCGCCCCGCCCAAACGTGCGGCCACCTGATCGGCAGCGGCTGCAGAAGCGCGCACTTGCATCAGGATCGGCAAGGCGGCCTTGCGGCGCAACTCGGCCAATGCGGCATTGGCCACCATCACGCCCTTGGACAGGATCACGATGCGGTCGGTGCGGGCCTCAACCTCGGTCAGGGCATGGCTGGACAGCAGGATCGACGCCCCTTCGGCGGCCAGCCCGTCCAGCGTGGCATAGAATTCCCGCCGCGATACGGGGTCCAGCCCCGATGTGGGTTCATCCAGCACCAGCAGGCGGGGCTGCCCGATCAGCGCCTGCGCCAGCCCCACGCGCTGGCGCATCCCCTTGGAATAGGTGCCAATGCGGCGTTTCGCGGCCTCGGCCAGCCCCACACGTTCCAGCAGGCCCATCGCATCGCGCACAGGCGCGCCGCGCAGGCGCAGGTAGGTGCGGATCTGCTCCAGCCCCGTAAGGGCGGGGTGGAAGGCGACATTTTCGGGCAGATAGGCCACCTGACGGCGCGCTGCGCGGTCGCCGGGGGAGGCACCCAGCACCTCGACGCGGCCAGAGTCATAAGGGATCAGGCCCAACACGATCTTCATCAGCGTGGATTTGCCCGCACCGTTATGGCCCAGAAGGGCGATACGCTCGCCGGGGGCGATATCGAAACTGACCTCGCGCAGCGCGCGTGTGGCCGCGAATGTTTTAGTGAGCTGTGAGAGGGTCAAGTTCGGCATCGTCAAACCTTCCATATTGCCATGCGGGGCGGGCTTCGGCCTCCAGCTTGGCAATGTCATCGGGAACGGGGATTTCGGGCGCGCGCATCAACGGGAAACTGTCCAGCACGCCACCGGGTAAGGTGGCGGGGAATTGGGCCTGCGCAAAGCGGATCAGTTGCACGGCAGGCGAGCCAAGCAGCAGGCCAGCGGCTGGTTGGGACCACAGGATATGGTCCATCATGTCATTGGGGCGGAATTTCGCATCGGCAATCCCGTCGCCATCCAGATCGAAACTGGCATGATCCGACCAGTAATTGCCGCGCCCGTCATGACTCCATTCAATGTCACGGGTGCCAACATATTTGACCTGCGTGCGGTTGCCGATGAACGCATTGCCGGTCAGCGCATTGCGTTCAGAACCGGCGGTGAAATGGATACCGATATCGCACCCCTCAAACCGGTTGCCGACGATCACGTTGCGATGGGCGTTATAGATGAAGGTGCATTTTTCATGGCTGCCGCCACGGATCAGATTGCCGCTGACATCGGCATTATTGGCGAAATTCAGCATCAGCCCGTGGCCACGGTCGCGCAGGGACAGGTTGCCCGTGACCTGTGTGCGGTTCGAGAACATTATGGCATAGCCAAGGTGGTTGCCGATCGAGACATTGCCCGAAACCTCGCTCAGGTTCGTATACATGAAATGCACGGCAAAGCGCAGATCGCGCATGATGTTGTCGCGGAAGATATTGTCGCGCGAGGCATTGGCGAAAATCCCGTCGCGGCCAAAGCGGATGTCATTGCCTTCGACAATCGTACCGGGCGCATTCCAGACATAGATTCCATTGCCGCGGTCATTCATCCGCGCATCCTGCCGGCCAATGATCGTGTTGCCGCGCACGATGGACTCGGTTGCGCCAAAGACATGCACGCCGACAAGGTTTTCGTTCATAACATTATTTTCGATCAGCGCGCGGGTGGCGGTGCGGTCCAGCTTGACCGCGGCATCCACAACCGGATGGGCATTGCCGGACCCGATCAATGTCAGCCCGCGCACCACCACATCCGCGCCGGTCACGCGGATCACATCTGCCACGCCCTGCCCGTCAATCGTGGCTTGCCCGCGCCCGTCCAGCGTTATGGGGCGCTCAAGGGTCACCGGGCCATCGTGGCGGCCCGGCGCAAGGACAAGCACATCGCCGGGGTTGGCCCCGGCGATGGCCGCGACCAGCGCCCCCGGATCAGCGGGCACGAAATGCTGCCCCGCCCCGGCAAAAGCCGGAACAAGGGCCGCAAGCAGCGCCGCAAGAAGGAAACGCAGGCCGCGCATATCAGGCGTCCTTCGGTTCGACGAACATGCGTCCGCGCATTTCCATATGCAGCGCATGGCAGAACCACTGGCAGTAATACCAGTAGACGCCCGCTTTCGCTGCCACGAAGGTGGCTGAAGCCGTCTGGTTTGGGCTGATTTCAAACGCGACGCCATGGTCGCCCATGCAGAAGCCATGCGCCAGATCCTCGATATCATCGAGGTTGGTGATGATCACCGTCACCTCGTCACCTTCCTTGACGGTAAAGCTCTCCAACGAGAAGTTGGGCGCCATGGACGACATGTAGACGCGCACCTTGTTGCCATCGCGCACCACGGTTTCCATCCAGTCGTCGATATCGACGCCGTCGGCTTCGGCGATACGCCGCGTTTCCGCCCATGTCGGATCATTGCGGTCATAGACATGCAGCGGGTTGACGATGTCGCTGCGCACAATGATCGAGTCATGCGGTTCGGCAAAGGTCGGCCCGTCATGCACCAGCCGCAGATTGTCCCCTTCAATGACGAACAACTGCTCGTTCTCGGCCTTGAGGGGGCCGACATTCAGGAAACGGTCCTTCGAGAACTTGTTCATCGACACGAACCACTTGCCATCCGCCTCCAGCGTTTCGCCCATCGAGGTGGAGTTGTGGCCGGGCTGGTAATGCACATCGGTCTTGGACAGGATCGGGTCCACATCCTCGCCGTTGAACAGACGGATCGCGTCCGCGATGTTCCATTTCACGATCTGACTGTCGAGGAACAGCGTGGTGAAGGCATTGCCCTGCCCGTCAAACGCCGTATGAAGCGGGCCAAGGCCCAGTTCGGGTTCGGCCACCAGAACGGTTTCGCGCGGATCAAGGCTTTCATCCGCGAAGATCAGGTCGAATTTGGTGACATCAAGCACCGAAACCGTGGGCGACAGCTTGCCCGCAACGCAAAGGTGCTTCTTGTCGGGTGCCATGTTGATGCCATGCGGGTTGTTCGGGATCGGCACATAGCGCGTGTAATCCTTGTTCTGGCCCTTGCGCCCGTCCACAACCTTGACGCCCTGCAATTCGATATAGTCCCCTTCGCGGATGGCGCGTTCGATCGCGGCAATGTTGAAGATCACCACATGGTCCATCTCCGAGGATGTCATCTCGGCCAGGTTCGTCCCCATTTCCGAGTTGTAGCTGGTCGAGAAGGCCCATTTGCCCTCGTAATCGGCATCGGTGTTGTCAAGGTTTCCCGAAACCATCACCTGCCAGGCGACGTCCATGGTGTCGGCGTCCAAAGCGGTGAAGAAGTTTACATATTTTTCGGGTTCATCAAGAATATTGCCGTCATTGACCATCGGGCCTTCATCCTCGCCATTGGCAAAGACATAGTTGGTGCGCGGGTATTTCTGCGGACGCAGCCCGTGAATGGCCTTGGCGTTGGGGATTTCCGTGATCTTGTCGCATTTCATGATGTCGCAACGAATGCGCGCCACGCGCGTATTCGCCTTGTCATTCATGAACAGGAAGCGCCCGTCATAGGTGCCATCAGTGAAGGACATATGGATATGGTGCAGGTCGCCATTGTCGTGGATCTTCTTGCCATTAGCCTCCAGAAAGGCCTTGGTCTTGGGCAGCATCCGTTCCTGATGAATGCGGATCGATTCATTGGTCTGCCCCCAGCCCGTGGCCGAGCAGCGGTTGAACACCGGCACGCGCATCAGTTCGCGCATGGAAGGAATGCCAAGGATGCGCATCTCGCCTGTCTGGCCCGAAGACCAGAAGCCGTAATATTCGTCCAGCTGCCCCGGCCCGACATGGTAATCCGCCGCTGCATGCGCGCCCTTGGTCGCTGCCGCAGTGCCAAGCGCCGCCGCGCCGCCCATCAGGCCCAGTCGTGCCGCGCCGCCGCCAAGGCCTGCGCCCATCAGCGCCGCGCCGCCTGCGGTTGCCCCCAGCAATCCGCGCCGGCTGATGCCGGGTTTTTGTGTCTTGTCAGACATTGGAAGTCTCCTTCTTCAGGTTGGGATGGTTCGCACGGGCAGGATCGACCGCTTTGGGCGCGGCACTCGCCTTGACAGACTCGCGCCGCTTCAGCTTGCGGATCACGACCGGGCATTTCGTTTCCGACTGATAGAGCACCTGACAATTCATGCAGTTCAGGCATTCATTGGGGTTGATCTCTCCCGTCGGGTGGATGGCCTGCACGAAGCACTCATTCGCGCAGGTCTGGCACGGGGTGCCGCATTCCGGATAGCGTTTCAGCCAGTCGAACATGCGAATCCGTGCCGGAATCGCCAGCGCCGCGCCCAGCGGGCACAGATAGCGGCAATAAAAGCGCTCGATGAACAGCCCGATGCCAAGAAGCACCAGCGCAAAGCTCACGAAGGGCCAGGCGCGGTCGAATTTCAGGACAATCGCGGTCTTGAAAGGCTCAACCTCGTTCAGGCTGCCTGCCCATGGCACAGCGGCCAGCGACGCCGCAAAGAGCGCAAGAAAGATGATGTATTTCAGCGGCCACAGGCGTTCATGCAGCCCCCAAGGCAGGGTGATCTGCGGCACCTTGAAAAACCGCGCGATCTGGTTGGTCAACTCCTGTAGCGCACCGAAGGGGCACAGCCAGCCGCAATAGGCGCCGCGCCCCCAGAAGATCAGCGCCGCCGCCACCGCCCACCACAGGATGAAGGTCAGCGGGTCCAGCATGAACGCCTGCCAGCTGAACCCCGCGCGCAACGAGTCCACCAGCGCAATGATATTGACGACCGACAGTTGTGCCGCCGCATACCAGCCCAGAAAGACCAGAGTGAAGGTCAGAAACCCCATGCGGAACCAATAGGTTGCGCGCGCTGAACGGGTCAGGAACATCTGGAAGAAAAACGCCGCTGTCAATACGGCCAGCATGAGGGCCAGCCCTGAAATCTCGACGCGGCGATCCCACCAGATACGTTCGATCAGCGCCCGCTGCGCGGCCAGTTCGGCCTCTTGGTCATGCAGATCTGGCAGGACAAGTTGCGGCGCAGCAACTTCCGTCAGATATGGCCGCGGCATCTGGAAGCCCAGATCGAAGGTGGTGAACACCCGTTCCAGCGCGGCCACGTCACGGCTGACCAGAAGCTGCAAGCGCCATGGCTGGGTCGGGTCAAACCCGTATTCGGCCGGTATGCGGAACAGGTCCAACTCGTCAAAGGACGGTGCGCCACCCACGTCCAGCGCCCGCAAGCGGCGGTTGTCGCGGTCGCGAAAACGGATGGATTGTTCGTTCTGGATCAACACGATGCGGTCGAACACACCGCCGCGCACATAGCCCGACCCCTTGAAGGAATAGAGCCCCCGCCCGCCGATCACCAGCGCGTGCTCACCCTGTTCCAGCCAGTTTTCCAGATTTGCGAATTCGCGATCACCGATCAGGGTGCGTCCGATACCCGGCACGCTGGCCACGGTCGCATACATGTCGATGAAGCGCGTATCTTCAGGTTCGGTCAGGGCGCGGCGGGTGGCGCGCGGGTCATCCATCGCGGCGAAGGCCGCGTTGACCTGCCCCACATCCAGCGACATGCGCCGCACCGTGCCGTCACCAACCAGCGTGAACCAGTCATCCGCGACGGGTGCATCGGGGTTGATTTCAAATTGCGGGCCTGACGCGACATCGCGCGGGGCCAGACCACCCAGCCCCAATGCGCGGGCCACACGGATACCCGAGCGGACGATGGAATCATCGATCACCATGATCGTGACCGTTACGCCCGAAATGATGTTAAGGTCCTGAATATCCCCGCCCGCCTGCGCGGCAATGGTCAGGTCCAGCCCGATATGGTCCTGCATCAGATCGCGGATGCGCGATTCAGGGATGCCGATCAGGACTATGGGTTCCCAATGCTGGACAAGGTTCAGCCCGATGATGCGGGCATCATCGTCAATGGCCACCATTGTATGGATGGGTTTGCCCGCATAGCCGGTCGTGCCGACATAGTCAGAGGTGATGAAAACCCAGCCGATCTGCGCGTTGCCGCGTAACAGGGGGGCAGCGGGAATGTCTTCGCGCATCGGGCCAAAGCCGGTTGCGTCTGGAACAAGCGTGTCGGGTGCAACTTCGGCCAGAAAACGCGGCAAATGCGGGGTCTGCGCCAATGCAGGCGCAAACGCCAGAAGGCAGAGTATGACGGCAAGGCAACTGAACCACAAAGCGCGCGGAACGCCGGAAATGGCTGGGGAAATCATAGATCAGACCTGCTTCAGATAAGGGGGCGCGCGTGGCTGATGGGCCATGCGGGATATGACGGGGAGTGCGAGCGAGATGCGGGGGGCGCCTGCAAGCGCGCTGGTAATTTCATGCGCGCGTGTCGCGAGGATTTCTGACGACAACGCCGCAGTCACGCGCAGGCAATCCTGACATAGGGTGTCCGGACAAGTATCCGGATCAATCGGATCGCCAGATTCATCCACGAAGATCGTCTCAAGGCCGGTTTCACCACAGATCACCAGTTCATGCATGTCCGGCGCAGGTGTCTTGGCCTGTGCATACCCGTGCGCCACGGCACTTATGACAAGGCCAAGCGCCAGCAGGGCAGACAGGAAAGGGGTTGCACAGCGTTTCATGCGTGCACGCTAGCAAGGGATATTTCAAAGGTCTTTGATCAAGATCAAATTAAATATCCTTTTATAAGAATCGATATGCTATATCTTTGCAATCGGGTTAACATTCACGGACCGTATGGACGAACGAGACAATGCAGCTTTCGAAATTCACCGATTATGCCTTGCGTGTGCTATTGCTTGCCGCCAGCAGCCCTGATCGCAACACAACGATCCGCGAAGCGGCCGAGATTTACGGCATTTCCCACGCACATCTGAAAAAAGTTGTGCTGCTGCTGTCCAAGCAGGGCTATCTGGAATCGATGCGCGGGCATGGTGGCGGGTTTCGCCTTGGCTTGCCACCTGAACAGATCAACCTTGGTGCCCTGATCCGCGCGACCGAAACGGATTTCGCGCTTGTCGAATGCTTCAATCCGAATTCGGGGTGCAGTATTGCGTCTAAATGTATTCTGCCGGGCATCCTTGATGAGGCGCTGACAGCATTTCTGCAGGTGATGGACAAATATTCTTTGCAAGACATTGTCCTGCAGCCTGACGCCTTCGCATTTGGCGGGTCTTGCGGGTGAAGGCATGGCAACAGAAACGTCGATCAGGTCCTGATAGGCACTAGATCCTGATAATCCGACGCAGACCCGAACCAGCACTTCAGTATGAATACCGCCGGACTGCGAGCGTGAACAACTTCCCATCTTAGGGCGAAGGCTTGATGCATGTCAATGAAGTCTGACAGATGCTTCTTTATCCTGCCGTCAACACCGGTGTTTTCACATTCACCGTTCCCACGCCAGTCGCCAACAACTTCAAGCCCGAAAGACGATGTTATGGACCCTGTCATTGACCGATACGCCCGCCGCGCAGGCCAGCGCGGCAGCCGAGGCGCTGACTGCCGAGGGGTATGTCGCCATCGGGCTGGACCATTTCGCACTGCCGGAGGATGATCTGGCCATTGCTGCGCGTGACGGGTGGCTGCGCAGGAATTTTCAGGGCTACACAACCGATCAGGCCGAAACGTTGATCGGGATCGGCGCAACCTCGATCGGGCGCACGCCTGCGGGTTATCTGCAAAACATCGCTGAAACCGGCGCATGGTCCCGCGCGGTCGAAGCAGGAAATCTGCCCGTTGCCAAGGGGCGGGCGTTTGTTGGTGAGGACCGGTTGCGCGCCGAGGTGATTGAACGGCTGATGTGCGACAGCCATGTCGATGCCGCGCATATCGGCGCAAAACATGGGGCGCCTTCGGACTGGTGGCGGGATGCGGCAGCGGGGCTTGCCGAAATGCAGGCGGATGGTCTGGTATCAGTTCGCAACGGTCAAGTGGTTATGACAGATCGGGGTCGCCCGCTGGTGCGGCTGGCGGCGGCCGCGTTTGACACATATCTGGCGGACAGCACCGCCCGCCATTCTGTGGCGGTCTGAGCAGGCATTTCTGCGCAGCGTGATCTGGCAACGCTATTGCACTTGGTGCGCGTTAAGGGGCGTCTTTCATCGCAGGCCCAATTCCGACTGTTTTGCTGGGTTTGGCATTTACGCGCGGCTTGTGCTTGATTATAATCAAGCCATGTAGCCCCAAGGAGGCCCCGCCATGACGACCACCGCCAGACAAAGCCGCGACTGGACAGGCCCTGCCGTGCTCAGCTACGGGTTTCGGCCCTTTTTCCTGTTCTCTGGCCTTTGGGCCGCGTTCGCCATGGGTATCTGGGTCTTTCTGCTGACCGGCCGTGATCCCCTGCCCATCGCCTTTGCGCCCACGGATTGGCATGTGCATGCTTTTGTGTTCGGCTATCTGTCTGCGGTGATCGCAGGCTTTTTGCTGACAGCAGTGCCCAACTGGACAGGGCGTCTGCCTGTGGTGGGCTGGCCGCTTGCCGGGCTGGTGGGCCTGTGGTTGCTGGGGCGTCTGGCGGTGCTGATCGGCGGGGGCTGGCCTGCATGGGTCGTGGCGGCGCTGGATCTGGGCTTGCCGATGGCATTGATCGCCTTCTTGACGCGCGAAATCATCACTGGACGCAACTGGCGCAATCTGCCGGTTCTGGGCCTGATGGCGCTGTTTGCCATGGCCAATGGCCTGTTCCATCTAGAGGCCTCGCAAGGCCCCGCGCAGGATGGATATGGCCTGCGGTTGGGGCTGGCGGCTGTGCTGATGCTGATCGCGCTGATTGGCGGGCGGATTGTGCCAAGTTTCACACGCAACTGGCTGGCCAAGCGGAATGCCACCCGCCTGCCTGTCGCGTTCAACCGCGCTGATGGCGCTGTATTGGGGCTGACTGGTGTTGCGCTTCTGGCCTTTGTGATCGCCCCCTATGGGGTCGTCACCGGCACCCTGTGCCTGACCGCGGGGCTGGCCAATATATGGCGTGTCGCACGCTGGCACGGCTGGCAGACAGGGCCGGAGCCACTGGTTTGGGTGCTGCATGCGGCCTATGCACTGCTCGCGCTCGGGTTTCTGATCGTGGGCGCGTCGGCGCTTGATCTGGTGCCGCAATCGGGCGCGCGTCATGTCTGGCTGGCGGGCGCGGTCGGGCTGATGACCCTTGCGGTAATGACCCGCGCAAGCCTTGGCCATGCGGGCCTGCCGCTGACGGCCAGTCGTCCCGTGACAATGCTTTATCTGGCGCTGATCGGGGCGACGCTCGCGCGCCTGCTGGCCGGGTTTGCAACCGGTCAGGTCTGGCTGATGCATCTGTCAGCGGCGCTGTGGATCGTGGCCTTTGGCGGCTTCTCGGTCATCTACTGGCCAATCCTGACACGTCCAAAACGCGCGCCGAAACCCGCCAGCAGACCGCAACCGGCATGAACGCCTGGATTGCCTATATCGGCGCATGGGCGCTGTTTCTGCTCACCCATGCTGTGCCCGTGCGTCCGCCCGTCAAGCCGTGGCTGATCGCGCGGCTGGGTCCGGCGGGCTACGGGATCGCCTATTCCGCACTCTCGCTCGGGGTGCTGGGATGGCTGTTTATTGCGGCTGCCCGCGCGCCCTATGTTGCGCTGTGGCCCATGCCTGCGGCGGCGCACTGGATCGCCTTGGCCGCGATGCTGCCTGCGGTGCTGCTGCTGGCGCTGACCCTCGGGCGGCCCAACCCGTTCTCTTTCGGTGGGGCACGGAATGACCAGTTTGACGCCCAGCGCCCCGAACTGATCGGGCGCATCCGCCACCCTGTGCTGGCAGCGCTTGGTCTATGGGCAGCGGCGCATCTGGCCATCAATGGCACATTGGCCCATGCGCTGATGTTTGGCGGGTTTGCCGGTTTCGCGGTGCTTGGGATGTGGCTGATCGACCGCCGCAAACAGCGCGAGATGGGCGCTGCCGTGTGGCAAGATTTGCGCAGGCGCAGCTTGAACGCGCGCGCCACACTTCCACCGAATGCAGGTTTACGCCTTGGCGCGGGTGCCATTGTGACCGGCGCGTTGATTGCCGGTCATCAATGGCTGTCCGGTGTGGCGATCTGGCCGCGCTTTGTGCCTTAACCCGACTTGGGACGAAACGCCTTGCAGCGCGCAGGGTCCGTCTCGATCCGGCGCGCGCCGATCAGGTCAAGGCAATAGGGCACAGCCGCAAACACGGCCGCAAGGCAGGTCGCAATCGCGGCGGGCTTGCCGGGTAGCGTGATAAACAGGGTCTTGCCCCGCACGCCTGCGCTTTGGCGCGACAGGATCGCCGTGGGCACCTCCAGCAGTGAGGCGCGGCGCATTTCCTCGCCGAAACCGGGCAGGTCGAATTCGATGATATCGGCCAGCGCCTCGGGGGTCCGGTCGCGCGGGGCAGGGCCTGTGCCCCCTGTGACCAGCACCAGATCAGCACCACCATCAGCCAGCGCGCGCATGGCCTTGGCCACAATCTCGCGCCCGTCCGCAACAATCTGGCGGGTCACATCCAGCGGTGATATGATGGTCGCGCGCAGCCACTCCTCGGCTGCGGGGCCACCAAGATCGGCATATTCCCCGCGCGCGGCGCGATCCGACACGGTCAGAATGGCAATGCGCGCAACCTCAGGCGGCATGACGCTGCCCGACGCGCAGACACCAATCGGTGACATAGGCCAGATCCGCAGGCAGGCCCTCGGCCAGCCAGTCGGCGAATGCTTCGAATGCAGGCAGGTTCAGCGCATTGACACCCACAAGGACCGGCATGCCCAGACAGATCGCCTCGCCGATGACGGGCACAAAGCCACCACCTTCGGCCTCGGACTTGCCGAATTTGTTGACAATCAGCAAATCCGATCCCTGAAGCGCCCCCTCGGTCGCGACAACAGCCTGTGCCAGAACACTGGTATCCAGCGTGCACCCCCGCGCGAGGGCGCCACGATCTTCGCTGATGCGCAACACCTGACCCGTGGACAGAAGTTGCAGGTCCATGTCACATTTGCGCCGGTCCGCGCGGGCCGTATTGGTCTGCACAGTCCCGCAAAGCGCCAAGCGACCGGCCAGCGCGTCAACCACCTGCGACAGAAACAGATCACTCGCGCCCCGCCCTGGCAGACAGATATATCCCAATCTCATCATGCGCGTCCTTTGTCGTCATTCGTTTCACAAGGCATATGCCATTGGCGACCACCAACCCTTGATATGAATCAATAGAAATATGAAATCTTCAGATTCCTCTGCAGAAAAGTGCAAAATACCTGAACTACGTCAACGTATATGAATTGATTAACATCAACAAAAAAAATCCCAACACCCGACCAAAGTGACCCAGGCTAACCTTTCGTAACCAACCTCTGATTGCCGTATACATCTGGAAAACAGGGTTCTTTTCCGCAGTTTCTGTAGCAAAAAAGCCCCGGCCACGCGGGCCGGGGCAGTTACAGGTCATCTATGGGATTACAGAAAACCCGCTGGGACGTTTCAGGCGGGCGCAGTGCGGTGATGCCAGTTTGCACCCGCGCCATCACGCCCGTATCCGTCGCAAAACTGCATGCCGGGATGGGCGGCGTTCAATGCCTCGATCAGGGCATGCGCGGGCAATTCGCCAGCCAATAGCTGCGCGTAATCGTGGCAGATTGCGTGAAACCCCGCCGATTGCGGTTGCAACCGCAGCGCAGTGACGCCCATGTCCTGATACTGCGTGACATATTCCGCCATACAGGCATAGGACTGGCTGAGGGTCTGCACACCGTTGACTGTCAGAAACTGCTGACCTTCCAATGTGTCCACATCGCGCCCGTCGGGGTCTTGTTCGCACACGAACTGGCAGGAATCCTTGGCGCGTTCATGCAGCCGCGCATGATAGCACCGGCCCGAGATGGCCAGCGGCAGGCGTCCATGCCCCCAAACCTCCAGCGCGACACCTTCGGCCTGCGCGACCTGTGCCAGCACGGCGATGGCGGGCATCGGCAATTCCGGCGGCAGGCAGATACGCGCGGCCCCGCGCCGCGCCAGCCAGCGCAATGTGCCTTCATTATAGACATTGACCAGTGGTCCAACCCAGAAGGGCTGTCCTGCGGGGATATGATGCAGCGCGCTCAGGTCGTTCACCTCTAGCGGCAGGTCCATATCCATCAGGTCGGCGGTCAGCTTGCGTTCGCGCTTCAACGTGATCAGCGAAAGCGACGTCAGCGCAACCTGCTTGCCCGCTGCCTGCAACAGTGCCACCGCTTGCGGGATCTCATTTTGCCAGAACGGTAACCGCTTGGAACAGACCAACTCACCCACCACCACGCGGGCAACCGGCGCATTGGCCAGACCGGCATAGAAGCGGCGCACAGATTCGGCGTTCCAGAAAAACGGGTTCGGGGCGATTGTCAGGTCCATTGCGTCACCTCCATGTCTTGGCATATGCGCCTGTGGTGGCGGCTTGCCCTTCCGACAGGCGGGCCAAGGCCAGCGCGGGCGGGGGGCGGCCGGTTTCCAGCGCATCGGTCACGGCACGAAACGCCCGCACGATCTGCGCGACATAGGCCCGAGAGCGCTGCCTCCCTTCGATCTTCAGCGCGGTGACCCCTGCTTGCGCCAAACGCGGCACAAGGGTCGATGCATCCAGACTGACCGCGTCCTCGAACACATGGCCGGTCTTGTCGCCCGAGGTGAAACAACCCTTGCACAGCGTCGGATAAGGCGCGGCCCCACCTTTGGGCGTGCGGTGAATGGTAAAACCGCCCAGCCGCGCCACACTGTCTGTGCCGTCAGTCGCGTAATCGACATGTTCGGGCGGCGAGCAGACACCGTTCATGTTGGGTGACCGGCCAGTGGCATAGGATGACAGCGAACAGCGCCCTTCGGCCATGACGCATAGCCCCCCGAAAACGAACACTTCCGTTTCGACATCAATCTCGCGGTTGATGGCCGCGATTTCCTCGACGCTTAGAACACGCGGCAGAACCACGCGGCGCACGTCGAAGGCACTGGCATAGAAATTGATCGCATCGGGATTGGCAGCCGCCGCCTGCACGGACAGATGGCGGCGCAGGTCAGGGTGATGCTCGGCAGCATAGGCCAGCAAGCCCAGATCGGCCAGAATGACCGCATCCGCGCCCGCGCGTTCTGCATCACCCACCGCCGCATGCCACAGCGCCTCGTGCCCAGCAGTCGGGAAGGTGTTGATCGCCACCAGCACTTTCGCACCGCGCGCATGCGCGTAGTGTACGGATTCGGTCAATTCTGCGCGCGAGAAGTTCAGGCCGGGAAAGTTGCGCGCATTGGTTTCATCGGCAAAACCACAATAGATGCAATGCGCGCCCGCATCAACGGCGGCACGCAGGGCGGCGGGGGTTCCGGCGGGGCAGACAAGTTCCATCAATACACCTCCTGTGGGGCGCGGCGCAGATGCAGGCCGGTCACCCGTTCCAGCGGGGTCAGTGCCATCCGCAGCGGCGGGGCAAGCAGCGGCAGCGCGCGCGCGATTTCCGCGCTCAGGTCCAGTTCGGCGTCATCCAGCGCATTGCGCAGCGCCAGAACAGCAGATGTGTCCCCTTCAATCTGCAACGCCCCCGAGAAATAGAGCGAGTCGCCATCCTCGACCCCGTGCAGCATTGCCAGAAACGCGGCCAGTGTGCCCGCGATCCGCGCATCCGCGTCACGCGCGGCATTACGTCGAAAGGCGCGCAACTGTGCTTGCGCCGGATCAAGCTGCAAAATGAAGGGCAGATCCGTAATGTCCAACACGAAAACATATGATTGATATTTATCAATACGAGTCAAAATCTGTGGATGTGCGCGTAACAATTTGCGCGCAAGCTGACTCAGCGCGAGTGTGAGGGGCCAAAGCGGTAAAACATGCATCGGGGCTGTAATAAAAACCGGCGTTCTGACGCTTGAAGGATCGTTGCACATAAATCCGCCCCTGCACTTGCAGTGAAATGACACACCCTCGCTATCAGAGGGGAAGCGCTTGATGTTTGACTTAAATCAATCACTGGAAAGATTCTGCCTGATATCCGACACCTATCCTTTCTGGCAGGCTGTCATGCGTCAATTCCCCCCTTTCCCTGATCTGCGCACCTTTCTGACATGGTTGGCGGGGCGCAATGATATTCTGACTGTTGCCGACCCTGTCGATCTGCGCCACGAAATGACCGCGCTGCAACTTGGGGCCCTGCGGGCCGCGGGGCCGGCGTTGCGGTTCACGCATGCGCATGACGGGGACAATCCTGCGCAGATGCCGGTTATCACGAATTTATTCGGCACGCGCGCGCGGGTGGCGGCAGGGCTGGGCATGACACTGGACGACCTGCCGCAACTGGGCGCGTTTCTTGCCGCCCTGCGCAGCCCCGCCCCTGTGGACGGCATGCGCGACGCGCTGTCGCGCTGGCCAATGCTGCGCGCCGCACTTAGCGCAAGGCCGCAAACCTGCCGCAGCGCGCCGGTGCAGCAGGCGCAGGATATTGCCGATCTGACGCAAATCCCCGTCCAGACACCGTGGCCGCTGGATGCAGGCCCGCTGATCACATGGCCGGTTGTCATCACCCGCCCGCATGGCACGAAGGCCCATCAGATCGCGCACTATAATCTGGGTGTCTACCGCGCGCAGGTGCTGGGGCCAGACCGGCTGATTTTGCGCTGGCTGGCGCATCGTGGTGGCGCAGCCCATGCCCGCACATGGGCGCAGGCGCGCGACCCCATGCCCGTGGCCATTGCGTTGGGCGCTGATCCGGCAACATTGCTGTCCGCCGCATTGCCCCTGCCCGAAACCGTGTCGGAACTGGGCTTTTCGGGTGTGTTGCGCGGGGCGCGCACTGAACTGGTTGCGGCGAAAACCGTACCGCTGATGGTGCCGGCGCGGGCCGAAATCATGTTGGAGGGGTGGATACATCCGGATGACACAGCGCCAGAAGGTCCGTTTGGCGACCATACCGGCTATTACAACGCGGTCGAACGTTTTCCGGTCATGCGTATCGCGGCCATCACGCACAGGCGCGATCCGCTGTATCTGACCACAGTGACGGGCCGCCCACCCGATGAGCCGTCAGTTATTGGCGAGGTGTTCAACGATCTGGCCCTGCCCGTCATCCGCGCGCAGATCCCCGAAATCCGCGACCTGTGGCTGCCACCTGCGGGCTGTTCCTACCGGATTGCTGTGGTGCAGATCGACAAACGCTATGCAGGTCAGGCGCGGCGCGTGATGATGGCACTTTGGGGAATGTTGCCGCAATTCAGTTATACCAAGCTGGTGATCGTTGTGGATACCGATATCGACCCGCGCAACTGGGATGACATTGCATGGGCGCTTGCCACGCGCATGGACCCGTCGCGCGATCTGATGGTGCTGGACCATACGCCCATGGATTACCTTGATTTTGCCTCGCCACTTGAAGGGCTGGCGGGCAAGCTGGGTGTGGATGCCACCACCAAGATCGGCGCGGAAACCACCCGCGACTGGGGGCAGGTCATGGCGCTTGATCCCGAACACGAGGCCCGCGCGGCAGAGTTTGTCACCCGCCATATAAAGAAAGCCCGCACATGAGCAGACGGATTGTCCTTGGTATCTCTGGCGCATCCGGCGCGGCGCTGGCGCTGGATTGCGCGCGCCTGCTGGCACGCATGGGCATTGTGATTGATCTGGTCACCACCCGCATGGCGCGCCACACCTGCGAACTGGAACTGGGGCCTGAAGCGACACAGGAACTGGAAGGGCTGGCCGATGTGGTCCATGACGGCCGGAATATGGGTGCCCCCATCGCGTCGGGCAGCTATCCGGTGGCGGGCATGATCGTGGCACCTTGTTCAATGCGCAGCCTTGCCGCGATTGCAAGCGGGCTGGATGACACACTGCTGACCCGCGCGGCGGGCGTGCAGTTGAAGGAACGCCGCCCCCTTGTCCTGCTGGCGCGAGAGGCACCGCTGACACAGGCGCATCTGCGCAATATGACCGCCGTGACGGATATGGGGGGCATCATTCTGCCGCCCGTGCCTGCCTTCTATCTGAAACCTGACAGCGTGCAGGCGATCACCATGCAAATCGCCGCGCGTGCGGTGGATCTGCTGCGACTTGGGGCGGCACAGGCTGATGCATGGCAGGGCTGACGCTGTCAGGGCGCGGTCCAGTGATCGCCGTTTCAGCGATCTGGTCCCCGCAAACCGGACCGTCCAAGGTTGGGGTTCCCCACTATGCCAAGGTGTCGGTTTTGTAGCAAATGAGGCTGAGAGCGGATCGCCACAGGGCAAATATGACGCAGCACTTGCATGCGGTGATGGCGGGCCATGCGCAAAGACATAAGGATGTTACATCCGCGCGTCACACTGCGCACAGAGCCGAACTTGCCCGAGTGGTATGACGTTGAAATCCAATTCCGGAACACCCGCATCGCTGCCGCGTATCCTGATCATCAGCGATGCGTGGGAACCTCAGGTGAATGGCGTTGTGCGGACCTATAAGCACTTGATGCGCGAATGGCGCGCTATGGGGCATGAGGTGCGCGTGATCGGGCCTGCGGAATTCACGGCCTTGTCGATGCCCGGATATCCTGAAATCCGCCTCGCGCTTTGGCCGGGGCGCAAACTGGCGCGGCTGATTGCGCAGTTCAATCCCGATATCATCCATATTGCAGTTGAAGGACCGTTGGGTTGGGCGGCCCGACGCTATTGCCTGCGTCATGGCATTGCGTTCTCGACATCGTTTCACACCAATTTTCCGGCCTATATTGCGCTGCGGGCCCCCCGCGCATTCAGGCCGATGCTGGAACGCGTTGCCCTTGCCATGCTGCGCCGGTTCCATGATCGCGCGGACCGTGTCTTCGTTGCAACCCGTTCCTTCGAGGCGCTGTTGTGCGACTGGGGTTTTCGCGCGCCTTTTGCGCGGCTCTCGCGGGGCGTGGACACAACGCTGTTTTTTCCGGCCCCTGAAAAACCCGAACCGTCCAAAGTCGATGCGCCGACCCTGCTTTACGTTGGCCGGATCGCCCCCGAAAAGTCGCTGAAGACATTCCTTTCGCTGGATGAACAGGCGCTGGGGCGACACCGCAAGGTCATCGTCGGCGATGGTCCCGCGCTTGGAGAGTTGCAGCGCGCGTTTCCTGATGCCGAATTCTGCGGCAAGCTGGAAGGAAACGCGCTCGCTGACGCCTATAGGCGTGCCGATGTTTTTGTTTTCCCGTCCCGCACGGATACATTCGGGATTGTCCTGATCGAGGCTCTTGCCTCGGGCCTGCCTATTGCTGCGCATGATGCGCCCGGACCGCGTGACATCGTGACAGACCCAAGCCTTGGTGCATTGGATGACGATCTGGCATGCGCAATCCGGCATGCACTACATGCGCCCGGCGGGCGGGACGCGCGCGCGGCCCATGTCAAGGCGACCTATGACTGGCATTCTGTCGCGCAGGCATTCCTGCGCGCCAACACCGGCTACAGGACCGGCGCACGGACCATGCGCAGTACTTTTGCGGCACATACGGATCTGGGGGCGGGATCGCCCGCGCGGACTCGGGGGTGAACGCACGCTCTGGCAGCGAGATCGGATGGTGTGGCACATCCTGATAGGGCAGATGGTCGATGCAGTTCACATGGGCGCGGTGGCGTCTGTCGGTGCCTTCGAGCAGATACCAAGGCCACGATACTGGAATTCGCAGTCCCGATCAGGCCAATACGCAGAGGTCAGATAATCCCGCTCTCGGGTAAGAACCGTTGGGTAAGAACCGTTTCCTGCATCAGCATCAAACGATGCGCGTTTTTCATATGTTCGGACATAATATGCCGCGCAGCTATGGCATCACCTGCGCGCAAGGCTGCAATCAAGCGTGACTGGTAATCAAGCCCCGAGGACCAGAGTTCCCGGTTAGGGTGGGCATAAAGACGGCGCGAAACGGTAATTTCGGCCAGCATGTTGGCGGTAAACCGGATCAGGAACCTTAGCAGCGGGTTGCCCGACATTTCGGCCAGCATCGCATGAAATCTTAGGGATTCAACATGCTGTTCGCGCTCCTCCTCGGCAGTGCGTGCCGGTTCGGAATAACATGTCATTACCCCCTCAAGGGCGGCAAACTGGCTGTCATCCAGACGGCCTGCAAGGCTTGCTGCCAATTCGGGTTCCAGCGCCTGCCGGATCTGGTAGACATCATCGATCGTCAGATGTTCAAAGTAAAAATAGTTCCCCAGAAGCGCGGTCGCCCGCTCCTCGGAGACCTGATGAACAAAGACACCGCCACCCGGCCCGGTGCGGGACTTGACCAGCCCTTGCGCTTCAAGAATTCGGACCGCTTCGCGGATGGTGCCCTTAGCCATGCCGAAGCGGTCAATAAGTTCAGCTTCCGATGGCAGGCGCACGCCTGGTCCCCAGCCATTTTCCATGACCCAGGACTTGATCGCCTCGGCGACCTGTTGTGGCCGTGACAACCGGTCAGGGGTCGAGCGGGTGGTGACAGGCGGCAAACTGGTCTCCTTCTACAAGTTGCAGATCCGGCACCACTGCCCTGCACAGATCGGATGCGCGGGGGCAGCGTCCGGCAAAGGCGCAGCCCGCTGGCGGGTTCAGCGGGTCCGGCAATTCACCCGACTGTGCCCCCCCAAGCGGACGCCCCACGACGGGCGCCGAGTCTGCCAGAAGTTTCGTATAGGGATGGCGCGGCGCTGCAAAGACCTTTTCGGCGGGACCACTTTCCACGACAGAACCGAAATACAAAACCGCAATGCGATCGCTGACGGCTTCGACCACTGCCAGATCATGGCTGATGAACAGATAGGTCAGGTTGAATTCGGATTTCAGATCGGCCAGCAGGTTCAGAACCTGTGCCTGCACGGACACATCCAGCGCCGAGACCGGCTCATCAAGGATCATTATGCGCGGGCTTGCCGCCAGCGCCCGCGCGATCCCGATGCGCTGTGCCTGCCCGCCGGAAAATTCATGCGGATAGCGGGTCAGGAACTCAGGCCGCAGATTGACCGCGTCGAACAGCTCCGCGATGCGGTCGTCCAACGCCTTGCCGCGCAAACCATGTAACAGGCGCAGCGGCACCTCCATGATCTGACGGATGGTTTTGCGCGGGTTCAGGCTGGAAACGGGGTCTTGGAACACATATTGGATCAAGCGCCCGAACGCCGCCGGGTCGGCGCGGTTCAACGCGCGCCCCTCGATCTCGATACTGCCCGATGTGGGTGGCGTCAGCCCCACCAGCATCCGCGCCAAGGTGGACTTGCCGCAGCCGGATTCCCCCACGATTCCCAGTGTTTCGCCCGTACGAACGTCAAGGGACACGGGATGCACTGCATGAACATGCGCCCGCGGCGGACCGATCAGGCGCTTGCCGATATCAAATGTTTTGGCCAGATCTGTGGTTTTCAACGCAATCGTCATTGTGCCCCCTCGGGAAACAGGCAGCGCACCTTGCGGGCCGCACCTGTCAGGTCAATCTCGCCGCCGCGGCAAGCCGCCTGCGCCTTGTCACAACGCGGGGCGAAGGCGCAACCTTCGGGCAGTTGGTCCACAGCAGGCGGCAGGCCGGGAATGGCTGCAAGCACGCGCCGCCC
The DNA here is from genome assembly GCF_051859525.1 of Roseinatronobacter sp. Lineage (NCBI taxonomy): Bacteria > Pseudomonadati > Pseudomonadota > Alphaproteobacteria > Rhodobacterales > Paracoccaceae > Roseinatronobacter > Roseinatronobacter sp. The sequence continues at coordinate 29,628 of NZ_JBHYFM010000014.1, forward strand.
CCCGCCCAGTTCAGGCACGCAGGCAATCAGCCGCTTGGTATAGGGATGCGCGGGGGTGGCCAGCACCTCCTCGGTGGCCCCCGCCTCGACGATCCGTCCGCCATACATGACCGCGATACGGTCACAAAGCTGGCCAACCACGCCGAAATCATGGGTGATGAACAGGATCGCCAACCCGCGCGAACGGCGCAAGTCATCAAGAAGCGCCAGGATCTGTGCCTGTACCGTTACATCCAGCGCAGTGGTCGGTTCATCCGCAATAATGATGTCAGGATCATTGGCCAGCGCCATGGCAATGCCCACACGCTGGCGCATCCCGCCCGACAATTCATGCGGATAAGCCCGTGCGCGCGCAGCCGCATTGGGGATGCGCACATCTTCCAGCAGTTTGACGGCACGCTTGTGCGCCTCAGCATGGCTGACGGGATCATGCACGCGGATTGCCTCGATCAGTTGATCACCGATGCGGTAAAGTGGGTGCAGGGTCGACAGCGGGTCCTGAAAAATATAGGCGACCTTGCGCCCCCGCAAGGACCGCAGCAATTCATAAGGCGCGCCAATCAGGTCCTGCCCTTCCAGCCGCACGGCCCCGCCCGTGATCACACCGGGCGGCGACGCCACAAGCCCCATCACCGACAGCGCCGTGACGGATTTGCCCGAACCGGATTCACCGATCAGCCCCAGACATTCGCCCGGTTTCAGGTCAAGCGAAACCTTGTTGACCGCCTTGTAGATGCGCGGGCCGACATGAAACTGGGTTTCCAGTTCATCAATTTGCAGCAGCCCGTCCCCTTTTGGCGCAGGGGCCTCCGCCCGATCTACCCGCGTGGTCGCCATGGGCCGCGCCAACGCGCCCGAGCGCAGACGCGGGTCCAGCGCATCGCGGATACCGTCGCCCAACAAATTGACCGACATCACAATCAACAGGATCATCACGCCCGGCACGATCGAGGTATGCGGCGCGGTAATCAACGCCGAGCGCGCCTCGCCCAGCATCGAACCCAGATCGGCCTGCGGCGGCTGGCTGCCAAGGCCCAGAAACGACAGGCCCGCTGTTTCAAGGATCATCCAGCCGATGGTCGTGGACATGGCAATCACGACGACGGGCACGATATTCGGCACCACCTCGGTCAGCAGGATGCGCGTGTGCCCCATACCCGCCAGTTTCGCTGCATCAATGAATTCCCGATGCGCAATGCCAACCGTAACCCCGCGAATATTCCGCGCGAAAAACGGGATATTCACCACCGCAACCGCAATCAGCGCATTCAGCAGCCCCGGTCCCAGAACGGCGACAATGGCCAACGCCAGCAGGATATAGGGAAATGCCATCAGCATATCGATGCCGCGCATGGTCACATTATCCGTGCGCCCGCCGAAATAGCCGGCCATGACCCCGATGGCCGCGCCCAGCAGCCCCGCGACGAGTGCCGCCGCGAAGCCCACGGCCAGTGACAAGCGCGTGCCCCACATCAACCGCGACAGCAGATCACGGCCCAGATGGTCAGTGCCCAGCAAATGCCCGTCTGACAGGGGGCGCAGGAAACGGTTGGCGGTGTTGGTCTCATTTGGCGCATGCAGTGGCAGAATGGGTGTCAGCAACGCCAGCACCACGATGATCCCCAGCACGACGGCCCCGAAGCCCGCCAGTTTGTTGCGAAACAGCAGACGCAGAAACAGGCTCATGTCTTGATCCCCCTCATGTCTTGATCCGGGGGTCCAGCCAGGCTTGCGCCACATCGACAAGAATGTTGAAACCGACATAACAGGCCGCAATGAACACGACCCCGCCTTGCACCAGCAGAATATCGCGTTTCAAGATACCATCGACCAGCATGCGGCCCACACCGGGCCATTGAAACACCATCTCGATATAGACCGCGCCCGACAGCACGAAACCCGCCTGAATGCCCAGCACCGGAATAATGCTGACCATCGCCGCGCGCAGCGCATGGCCCCGGATCACGCGGCGCTCATGCACGCCTTTGGCGCGCGCGGTGCGAATGAAATCCTGCCGCAGCACCTCCAGCATCGCACCCCGCGACAGCCGCGCGATCACGCCTGTGGCCACGACCGACAGCGCAAGCGCGGGCATGGTCAGGTGCCGGATCAGGTCAGGCAGATCGCCGCCGCCCCAGATCGAATACATCCCCGACACGGGAAACCAGCGCAGCTTCACGGCAAACAGCAGGATCATCATCATGCCAAGGAAAAATGACGGCACCGAAATGCCAAGGATCACCACAAAGGTAATCGCCTTGTCCGCCAGTCCGTATTGACGCGCGGCAGAAACCACCCCGGCCAGAATGCCCAGAAGCGAACACAGCACAAAGGCCGTGCCCGCCAGAATCAGGGTCGCCGAAAACCGGTCAAGGATTTCGTCCAGCACAGGCCGGTTCAAGGCAAAGGACCGCCCGAAATCGCCCTGCAACAAGTTGCCCAGCCAGATGAAATACTGGCGCCAAAGCGGCTCATCCAGTCCCAGATGGCGGTTCAGCCGCGCGACATTTTCGGGTGTTGCATAGCTGCCCAGTATCGCCGTTGCCGGATCGCCGGGGATCATTGCCATGATCAGAAACACGATCACCGTAATGCCCAGCAGCACTGGAATGGCCGACAAAAGCCGTTTCAGAATATAGCCGCCCATTGCCGTCCCTATGCTTCATCTTGCCCTAAATACTCAAACAGGGCGCGCGACCGCGCGCCCTGCCTGCGGTATCAGTTCTTCACCACGTCTTTCAGAAGCAGAAAGAAAGACGGTTCCAGCTGGAAATCTTCGACCGCATCCGAAGTGACGGCATTCTGCATCCAGTTCGCCACGAAAACCCATGGCGCATCTTCCTGCACGATCGCCTGCATCTCGCGGTACAGCCGCGCGCGTTCGTCCTGATCTGTCTCCACGCGTGCCGCTTCCAGCAGCGCATCAACTTCAGGGTTGGAATAATAGCCCGAATTGAACCCGCCCGCATCGGGCCAGGCATCCGTGCGCAGCGCAAGGAAGGGCAGCGTGTCGGGATCATTGGTCATCCAGGCCATTTGCGCCATATCGGCCTTGCCTTCCAGCCCAGGGTTCACGCGGCCCAGAAAGGTGTTCCATTCATACGTCTCGATCGTCACATCGAAACCTACAGCGGCCAGATCGGCCTGAATCGCGGTGCCCATCGGGATCGGGTCCAGCATGCCGGACCCGCCTTCGGTCACATAGAACGTCAGGCTCGCCCCTTCGGCGCCAGCTTCAGCCATCAACTCGCGGGCGCGGTCGGGGTTATAGGGATACGGCTCCAGCTCCTCGTTATAAGCCCATGCAAAAGCGGGCGGGATCGGGCCGGCGGCAATGGTGGCTGTGCCTTCCAGCACGTCATTTACCAGCGCTTCCTTGTTGATCGCGTAATTCGCGGCCTGACGCACGCGCTGGTCGGCAAAAGGGCCTTCCTTGGCGTTCAGGATCAGGAACCACAGATGCGGGCCGGCTTGTTCATGCACGGTATGCTGCGCGCCCTGAAACTGCGAAATCGCCACAGGCGGCACTTCTACCATCACGTCAATCCCGCCTGCCAGCATTTCGGCCACGCGGGTGTTGGCATCTGTGATCGGGCGGAAGATCACGGCCTCGGTCCCTGCGGTCCCGTCCCAGTAATCCTCATTGCGGGTTACGACCACGCGTTCGTTGGAACGCCATTCTGCAAACTGGAACGGTCCTGTGCCTGACGGGTTACGCCCGAAATCGCTGCCGTGCTCCATCACGGCGGCGGGCGAAACGATAAGCCCTGTCGGATAGGCAAGGTTCGACAGGAAGGGCGCATAGGGTTCGTTCAGCGTGAACCGCACCGTCAGGTCATCCACGGCCTCGACTGTCTCGATCGCGCTGAAGAAGAAGGACAGCGGGAACGGGCCGGTTTCGTGATAGGGGTGGTCTTCGTTCAGCATCCGCTCGAAATTCCAGACCACGGCTTCGGCATCAAAAGCGCCACCATCATGGAAGCTGACACCCTCACGCAGGGCGAAGGTGTAGACTGTGCCATCCTCGGAAATCTCCCAGCTCTCGGCAAGTGCGGGTTCAACTTCCAGCGTGCCGGACGCGTAGCGCACCAGCCCGTCATAGATATTCATAAGGATACGGAAATCATTAACTGCCGTCACCGCATGCGGATCGAGTGCCTGCGGTTCAGCGATCTGGCCCACGACCAACACACCGGGCGGTGTCTGGGCATTGGCGGCAGTGACCAATGCCGAGCTGGCCAAAAGAGCGGCTGTCAGAACCCCGAAACCGCGACGGGTCAGTGATGAAAAGGCCATATCCGGCACTCCCTGTTGGTTTGATTGTTGCAATCTATTTATCATGATAATTTGCATTCGTCAAAATTTTCATGATAAATGGGCAGGACCAAGGGAAACAAACAGATGACTTTCTCGATTCTTGCACAAGATTTGAACACGGGCGCTTTGGGTGGCGCGGCGGCGACAGGGTCGCTTTGTGTTGGGGGCTGGGTTTTGCGGGGCGATTCGCGCGCCGGCTTGTCCGCGTCGCAGGGGGCCGCCCCTTCGACAATGTGGGGCGAAGATGCGCTGGTTCGGATGCGGGCAGGTGATACGGCTGAACAGGCGCTTGCAGCGGTGGTTTGCGCTGATGCAGGGCGCGAATGGCGACAATTGGCGCTGTTGGATAGTGCGGGCGGCACCGCGTGCCATACCGGCACGAAAAACACGGACTGGCGCGGATCATTGGCCGCATCGGGGCTGGTGGTGTCGGGCAATCTGCTGGCAGGATCACAGGTGCTGGAAGCCCTGCGCGATACATTCCTTACTGCGCGGGGCGATCTGGCGGAACGGCTGCTGGCATCCATCGCTGCGGCCGAGGCGGCAGGTGGCGATACGCGGGGCCTGCAATCTGCGGCGCTGCTGGTCGTGTCCAACGACACGCCGCCACTGACGCTGCGCGTGGACTGGTCCGAAAATCCGATCTGCGCCTTGCGCGATCTGCACAGGCGCAGCCAAAGCGGCGCTTACGCCGCATGGTTGCCCAGTGTTCCCACCCGCAATGATCCGGAACGTGGCCATGACTAAAACAAACTGGGGCGCACTTGCGCAGCATTGGCTGGACCGGCTGGCCGCCTGTTCCGAACCCGGCCCGGGCGTGACGCGCCTGCCCTTTACACCTGAACACCGTGCCGCGCTGGGTGTGTTGACCGAATTGATGGAACAGGCGGGGCTTGCGGTTCATCTGGATGCGGCAGGCACGCTGATCGGACGGCAAGATGGGCCAGAGGGCGCGCCTGCCCTGTTGATGGGGTCGCATCAGGATTCGGTGCGCGAGGGCGGCGCCTATGACGGGATCATGGGCGTTGTGCTGCCCGTGCTGGCGTTGATGAAATTGCGACAGGACGGGGTGGCGCTGCCTTTCGCGGTCGAGGTTCTGGCCTTCGCCGATGAAGAAGGCGTGCGCTTTCCCACAGCGCTGATGGGCCCACGCGCGCTTGCCGGAACATTCGACATGGCGGCGCTGGACCTGCGCGACCGTGACGGCATATCCCTGCGCCGCGCTATGGAAGATTTCGGGTTGAATCCCGATGCCCTGCCGGCGCTGAAGCGCCGGCGCGCACAGGTTCTGGGCTGGATCGAAATTCATTTGGAACAGGGTCCGGTTCTGGAAGCTGCGGCACAGGATATAGGCATTGTCACCAGCATCTGCGGGATTGAACGGCATATGATCACGCTGACCGGCACGGCCGCGCATGCGGGCACCATGCCGATGCATCTGCGCCGCGATGCGCTGGCCGGGGCTGCGGAACTGACGCTGGCCGCGGAAACACTGGCGCGCGAAACGGGTGGGCTTCTGGCGACCGTCGGGGCCTTGCAGGTGCGGCCAGGTGTGGTGAATGCCGTCCCCGGCGAAGTGGCGCTGACCCTTGAAATCCGGGCGCCTGATGATGCCATGCGCGAACGGGCTGGCGGCGCATTGACGCAAGCGGCCCATGACATCGCGAACCGGCGCGGACTAAGGCTGGACATCACGCGGACCTATGCCCAACCGGCAACGCCCTGTTCAGCACAGATCATCGAGCGCTTGTCGAAATCCGTCGAGGCAGGAAACCGAGAGGCGCCGCAGCACATGGCGTCCGGCGCGACGCATGACACCTCGGCTATGGCTGGGCTTTGTCCGGTTGGGATGCTGTTCACCGCGTGTCGCGACGGCATCAGCCATCATCCTGACGAGGATGTTCCGGTTGCCGCAATGTCATCAGGCATCAGGGCACTTGAGGCGTGCCTGAGGCAGTTCCAATAATCGGACGCCGCCGCACAAGTTGGGTTGCACCACCGGCCGGACCCGTGCCACCCAGATCCCATGTATGGCGGTAGATGATCAGCGCGGCCCGTCCCACAAGCGATTTCAAGGACACGCCCGCCCGCAGGCACGTTCAGATCGGCAATCGGATGGTCACGCGCGGTGACAGGTCCAGCGCCACCATATCCGCCACAGGGTCTTCCCATATCTGGGCATAAACCAGCCCCTGAAACAGGCGCGCGAAAAGCCGCACCTGTAGCCCGATATGGTTTGTCGCAGGGTTCTGGCATACCGCGCCATCGACCCGGCGCATGATTTCACTGGCATCACTTATTGCACAAGGGCTTTCTGGCCAGAATGTGAATGTCCGGAATTCAGGGGCAGACCCACGGCAGCCTGTCGTGCACCGATCAAACGCAGCACACCATCGCCCGCGTCCATCAGCGCGGTCATGCTGTCCACCCAGTCGCCGCAATTTGCATAGGTCAGACCGAAATGGTTATGCAGCGCCGCAATGTGGAAATGCCCGCAGATGACCCCGTCCAGACCACGCACGCGGGCAAGGTCAACCATCCGCTGCTCGTGGCTGCGACCGCGATAGCGCAGCTCATTCGCCGCCGTAAGGAGCCAGCCTGCATAGCCGCGCATTCGTGGCTCGCGCAACGACAGCCGCGACAAAAACGCGTCAAGGCGGCGCAAGCCATGGTCGATCAGGCTACCAAGCCGTGTCATAATATGAAACCGGATCAGGCGACTGTCGGCCTCGTCCCCGTGTACGACCAGAAATCGTTTTCCCGTCGGTGCGACATGAACATATGCGTCCAGATATTCGGCAGGCAGGGCGGCATACTCCGGCACGCGGGACGGATCGGGGTCATGATTGCCGCGGATATAGATCAGGCGCGCACCAGATGCGTGGCGCGCGCGCAAGAAGTCGATAACGGCCTGATCCTGCGCACTCCAATGCGGCAGCATAGGTTGCCACAGATCAAGGATATCGCCAACCAGAACATAGGTTTCGGCAGGATGTACACGCAGAAAATGCAGCACATCTTCCCCGCGCGCGGACAAGGCCCCAAGATGCAGGTCTGACAGGAATAACGTGCGGTGTCTTAGCGGCCTTGGAAATGAGCGGTCAAACGGCATGTCAGCATCCAAATAGCTCAGATGCGTGTTGCATGACGCCTTGAGGCAACGGTTTCATGACCGTAAGGTGTCAGTTTTGTAGCAAGCGGCAGCAGGGGTCCACCACCACAGGGCAAGTACGAACAGGCAACTGCCGCATGTTTCACGTCACCCTTCTGCGGTGCCATCGTTCCCTTGCCAGAGTGATCGATACCCAAGGCAGGCGCGTAAGAGTAATCACCTACACAAGAAAACGGGGCACAAAAGCAAATGGATAATCCCAAACCTGCCAGATCGCGCACCGTGCCACCCCGACGCCGCGGTATGCTGCATGTGATCGACGCAACAGGATATTCTATTGCAGGTTTGCGACGCCTTTGGCTTGAAGCTGCAGTGCGGCTGGAATTTGCAGCAGCCTGTATTGTCATGATCGCGTTCTTTTTGCGCGGCGTTGATGCCTGGCATTGGTTCGTCGCTGGCGCACTGCTTGCAGTGCTTCTGGCTATCGAGGCCCTGAACACCGCGATTGAGGTGCTGACAGATCACCTGTCGCCCGAATGGTCACAAATGGCCAAGGACGCAAAAGACCTCGGATCGTTGGCGGTGGGCCTGATAATCGTCCTTGTATGCATCTTTGTCGGGCTGGTCATGACAAGGGTGATCTGAACAGCCACAAGTATCGTCACATCAGTTTATGGGCGCAACGATGCCACGAAAGGTGGGCCAAAGGGGGTAACTGCCACGCGCGGCTATTGCGCTGAGCTACGTTTGCGCATTGCAGAGTACACGCCCCAGATCAGCAGGCAGAGTGTAATGAACAAAACACTCGCACTGATCGGGCGCTGAAGGAATGTCATCGGGTCCCCCCGACCAAGCAGCATGGCGCGGCGGAAATGTTCTTCCATCAGGGGGCCCAGAACGAAGCCCAGTATCATTGGCGCGGCAGGAAAGGACAGGTAGCGCAACACATAGCCCAAAACCCCGAAAAATGCGACCAGAAGCACATCGAAGCTGCTGTTATTGACGCTGTAGGTGCCGATGCAGACGAACATCAGGACAGCAGGGAATAGCCATTGATAGGGGACCGTCAGCAGGCGGACCCAAAGTCCGATCAGCGGGATATTCAGAACCAGAAGAAGCAGGTTTCCAATCCAGAAACTCATGACCAGCCCCCAGAACAACGCCGGTTGTTCTGTCATCAGCTGCGGACCGGGTGCTATTCCATGGATCATCAGGGCACCCAGCATCAGGGCCATTGTGGCCGATCCGGGAATGCCAAGCGCAAGGGTCGGAATGAACGCGGTCTGGTCCGCCGCGTTATTGGCGGATTCCGGACCCATAATCCCTTCAATCGCGCCCTTCCCGAACCGTTCCGGCTTCTTGGCCACCCGGCGTTCCAGGGCATAGGACATGAACGCGGCAATCGAAGGCCCCGTTCCGGGCAAGGTTCCGAAGAACGATCCAACAGCAGACCCGCGCAACATGGGAAACCATGAACGGCGGACATCATCACGCGTGGGCTTCATCGCCCTGAAGCGCACTGCGTCCGGGTCCACCCCTTTCGCGCTGATCTTGCCGACACTTGCGATCACCTCGGATATGCCGAACAGCCCAAGCGCAAGGGCAACCAGCGCGATGCCATCTGCAAGTTCTACAAACCCGAAGGTAAAGCGCCGCGCGCCGGAATAAATGTCCGCCCCCACCAGACCGAACAGTACACCCAGACACACCATGATCAACCCTTTGATCATCGCCCCGTTGGACATGCCTGATGCCGCGATCAGGCCCAGCAACATAAGCGCGAAATATTCGGTTGATGAAAACTGCAACGCCATCTGGCTGATGGTGCCGGAAAACCCCATCAGCAGGATGATCCCGACAGAACCGCCAAAAAACGACGCAAACGTGGTCATCAGCAGCGCGACACCTGCGCGGCCTTGCTGGGCCATCGGGTACCCGTCCAGCGCGGTAATGGCGCTTGACGGGGTGCCCGGCACATTCAGAAGGATTGACGCCGTGCTGCCGCCATAGGTGGTGCCATACCAAATGCCCGCCAGCATGATCAGCGCCGCTGTCGGTTCAAGCTGGAAGGTAAGCGGAAACAGCATCGAGATTGCTGCCAGAACGCCAATGCCGGGGATGACACCCAGAAGTGTGCCCATGAACACGCCGACGAAACACCACATCAGGTTGTTCAGCGACAGCGCGGTTTCCAGACCCAGCAGGATGTTGTCGAAAAAGGTCATGACCAGTTCCACGCGATCAGGGAGAAGGACAGGCCAAGGCCAAACTTGAATATCACCGTGGCAAGCACGACCAGAACAAGGGCCAGCACCACGATACCAAGCGGCTTGTTTCGCGCATCTGACAGCGCGGAAATACATACCACCGCGATTACCGCAGGGATCAAGCCCATTGGGCGCAACAACACTGCAAAAGCGACCACGCCAGCCACCGTCAGACCGGCAGTGCGCAACTCAAACCGGACCGGCGGCCAGTCATGGCCGGCATTCGCGCGCAAGCTGCGCCAGCTGTTCAGCGCAAGCACCATTCCCAGCAGCGACAGGACTGCACCCAATCCGGCCGGAAACATGCCCGGCCCCATGCGGCGCATGGTTCCCATCGGGTAATTTCCATGGGCATAGATGACGATGATAATGCCAACTGCGCAAATCATCAGTCCTGCAACCATGTCAGCGCGCGCGTTCTGGATCATCTCTCACCCTCCCTGTTGGAAACGACATGCGGGCCGTGGCATGTCAGCCACAGCCCGCATTCCGGCAACTGCGCTTTAGCGCAAGCCTGCAGCTTCGACAACGCTGGCCCAGGCGGCAACCTCGTCAGCCAGAAAGTCGCGGAACTCCTCGGCGGTGCCGCCAAGGACAACACTACCCTGTGCCTCAAGCGCTGCGCGCAATTCGGGGTCTGCAAGGGCGTCATTCACTGCCTGATTCAATGCCACGACGGCATCTTCGGGCATACCTGCCGGACCCACGACGGCCTTCCAGTCTTCGGCCAGATACCCGTCAAACCCGAGCGAGGCGACCGTCGGCACATCGGGCACCAGCGGGTGAGGTTGGGCGGAAGTTACGGCCAGCAGACGCACATTGCCTGCCTCCACATGCTGCATGACGCTGGGCAGCGACCCGACATAGATATCAACCACGCCGCCCATCACATCAGAAATGGCCTGCGCAATGCCGGTATAGGGCACATGCTCAAACACCAGATCGTCCTGCGCCATCAGGCGTTCAATCGACATATGCGACACGGTTCCGGTACCCGGTGTGCCATAAAGGACGGAACCGGGTTCTGCGCGCACAGCCTCCAGCACGGCCGCAAAGTCCGCAAACGGGCTGTCATTATGGGTGATGATTCCCATGGGCTGGGTATTGACCAGGGCGATGGGGGTGAAGTCTGCCAGCGGGTCGTATTGCACCTCGGGGTTCAGTGCCGGATTGACCGCCAGATTGGACGTCTGCCCCATGCCAATGGTCTGCCCGTCACCATCCGCACGCGACAACTGGTCCATCCCGATTGTCCCGCCAGCGCCGGGCTGGTTCAGAATGACAAAATTCCAGCCGGTGGTGCGCGCAATCTGGTCATTCAGCTGCCGCGCAAGCACATCTGTGCCACCACCTGGCGGATAGGGCACAATATAATCAATGTTTCCGGCAGGATAGGATTGTGCAAAGGCACTTCCGCCCAAGGCGATGACTGCAGCGCCTGCCAGCGCGAAAAGTTTGGTTTTCATGGTTTCTCTCCTCCTTAAGTGATCGATAGGGTCTTGCTCAGGCAGCGGGAAGCGTGCAGCCAAGGCGGCGCAATGTCTGGTCTATCCAGCTGCGGTCGTTTGTTTGCGCGGTGATTTGCGCCATAAGTTTGGCCTCGGCCATCTGCTTGGCTTCGGTTTTCTCCAGAACCTCGGCAGCAACCGCATAGGGCACGGCCAGAACACCGTCACCATCGCCGATGACCAGATCACCGGGTTCAATGACCATGCCATCCAGTGCAATGGACACGTTGATTTCGCCGGGGCCGTCCTTGTAGGGGCCGCGATGTGTGATGCCCGCAGCCCAAAGCGGCAGGTTCGCTTCGGCAATCGCATCTGCATCGCGGATTGCGCCATGAATGACAAAACCCGCAACCTTTCGGTTGATTGCGTGGGCCAGCATCAATTCGCCCATCAGCGAATTGGTCAGATCGCCGCCCCCGTCGACGACGATCACATCGCCGGGCAGCGCCATATCGATGGCCTTGTGCAGCATCAGGTTGTCACCCGGTCGCGCCTTGACCGTAATGGCCGGCCCAGCCATAGCGCCGCTGCGATGCATGCGAGTCAGGCGTGGCCCTGCCCCTGTCATGCGGTGCATGGCATCGCTGACATTTGCCACGGGCAGTGCTGCGAAGCGGGCAATCAGATCAGTGGAAACCGCGCGTTCACGGTTAAGGATACGAAAACCGATAGACATCTTATTCTCCTGTCGCCGGGGCCAGTTGGGCCAGCAAGTGCCGGTTCATGATGCGATGCGCGGGTATTTCGCGCCCTTCAAGCATGTCGATGATCCCGCGCAAGGCTTCTGTGCCGACACGGGCATTGGCCTCATTGGTGACCCCACCGATATGCGGCGTGACCAGAATGCGGGGATCGGACAGGAAAGGGTGGTTCGCGGGCGGGGGTTCCACCGCGAATGTATCCAATCCCGCCCCCGCAAGATGGCCCGACCGGATTGCGTCCAGTAACGCATCTTCGTCGATCAACCCGCCGCGGGCGGTATTGATAACATAGGATCGCGCGGGCATTTGCGCGATATTCGCGGCATTTACAACCGCGCGTGTGGCGTCGTTCAGCGGGCAATGCAGACTAAGGATATCCGAATTGCGCAACAGGTCGGTCAAGGTCTTGCAGCGGTCAATATCCATGCGTGCAAACGCGTCATCGGGTGCAAAAGGGTCAAAGGCGTGCAGTTTCAGACCAAGCCCACCTGCCATCCGCGCTGTGGCCTGTGCAATAGCGCCCATCCCCAGCAGGCCCAATCGCAGCCCCGCCAGTTCCCGCCCTGAATACCCCGGTTTTTCCCATCGACCGGCCCGCATTCCCGCGTCAAGTTGGCCCAGACGCTTTACAACCCCCAGAATAAGGGCAATCGCGTGTTCGGCCACCGAAATGGCATTCGCGCCAGTTGCTGCCAGAACCGGAACACCGCGATCGGCGGCTGCGGCCAGATCGATATTGTCCACCCCCGCACCATGTTTGGAAATCACGCGCAGTTGGGGCGCGGCATCCATCACGGCTGCATCAATTCGTCCCATCCGCGCGATGATCGCGACAGCGCCGCTATCGGCCAGCGCTGCCACCAGTTGGTCGGTGCTGGCATAGGGCGGCGCGTAGTGAAGGACATATCCGGATGCGTTTGCCAGCCTGACTGCGTCAGCGTGCAAGTTCGGTCCAGTGACGAGGATGGCTTTCGACATAGTGTTCCTTGACGCAGATAGCTTGATGCCCTGCTGCTTTTGAGTCTCGTAAGTGATTGGGCCGTCCCCCTCTCCCAAGGGGTGGCATTCTCCCGCAGCTGAACATATCGAAAACTTAAGCTTTACAAAAACGCCGATTTTGACATATTAAGTTAAGCAAAACTGGATTAATATGGATACGAGACAGCTTCGCACCCTATTGGCCATCGTCCAGCATGGCGGCTTCGCCAAAGCGGCAGAGGTTGTCCATATCACCCCGTCGGCAGTCAGCCAGCAAGTTCAAGCCTTGGAGCAGGAATTGGACGTAACGCTGTTCGAACGCAGCAGCCGCCCCCCGTCGTTGACGCCGCAGGGCCTGCAAGTGGTTGAGATGGCGACGAATATTCTGCGTATGGTCACGGAAACACGCACAGATCTGTCAGGCAATCAGGTGAATGGCACGCTTTTGCTGGGATCGGTGCGCACCAGCGCCTTGGGCGTCCTGCCGCGCGCGATCATGAAAATGCGCACGACATATCCACAGCTGAAGATTAATCTTCGCGTAGGCAATTCCTCCAGTTTGATCGCTGAAGTTGCGGCCGGGCGACTGGATGCCGCAGTCGTGGCAGAGAATATGAGTATCCCGCAACTGATTCGCTGGAGTCCCTTCCTGCGCGAACCCCTTTGGGTGGTCGCGCCCAAGGATCTGGCATCTGATGATCCTGTCGCAATGCTCAGGACACTGCCCTTTGTACGGTTCCAAAGCCCCGTGCCCCTGGCGGGGCTGATCGATACGGAACTGGCGCGATTGCAGATCGCAACACAGGATATCGCGGAAATGGATTCGATCGCATCCATCATCAATTGTGTGGCCGAGGGGATGGGTATTTCCATTGTTCCGGACATAGCGCTGCGCGAACCAGACGCCGAAAACCTGATCTACCGTCCCTTTGGCCAGCCTCAGGTTTATCGTCAGATCGGCCTGATTGAACGAATTAATTCCAGACGAGCGGGAGTTATCAACCATTTCCATAGGATACTGGCCGATACATGCGGCGAGCATGGGGTTGTGCGCGACGCAACAAGTGAAGGTTATCTTTGAACAATGGTACTTGGGTGTTCAGTCGCGGAATCTGGCGGGTCGGGTTCGGGATGAACCTATCTGGCGTTAAAGTCCTGTTTTGCAGATGTATTCGCGGGGACAGGGCCGATCAGGGCCTTGATACAACCGGCGGAATTGCAGACTGCGATGACGCCGGCGCGGCGCGTCCGCAACTGGTCGTGACTGTCATTGTGAACGGACGCGGTCGGGGCATCGACTGCATCACTCACCGGTTTCAACCATGACCCGCATCAGTTGAGAGAATGTCATGTCCGGACGCAACTTCTGACTCAGGCCGGGTAGGTGTTCGGCATAACGTGAATTCGACAGGACAAGCCGTTCATCCTTGTCGAAAATCACGAAGCCGTCTTGCAAAGCCTCAACAGCCGCATAAAGCTGCGCGCGTGCGGCGCTGGTGTTCGCGTTGAACCGCCAGCACCAGTGTCATGGCGATCAGCAATCCAATGACAACATAGGCGACAATGGCAGCACGGCGTTGCAATGCGCCCGGTTCCTCGCGCTCGCGGTCAGCGACCGTATTGAATACCTCCATGACCTCAAGGATGAAGCTGCGTGCCTCGGGCATCAGCAAGTCAAGCGCATCAGCCATGTCCGGCAAGGCCGCGTTCAATGGCGCTGGCAGGTGTCAATACGGCAATGCACCCGCACCTGACTGTTTAGCCCCCCTTGCGCTGGCGCAACTCGTTTCAACGCGAAGGTTGTGATCGGTCCAGTTCCGCCTCTTTTCGTGTGTTTCAATCTCATGAGAACATCACAGGCGACCGACCAAAGGCATCTTGGCATCCAGCTTCTGCGCCTCTGACAGCGGGGTGTCCGATGCCCGCGCCAGCTTGTCACATCGCAAAATAAAACATGCAGTGTATATGTTTATTTCAGAAAAAACTGAAATGAATGTAATTGCAATGCTGACAGACCTGAGACAAGAATTCATCCTTCATTTCGGCGAGATGGGATCGCGCTGGGGCATCAACCGCACTGTGGGCCAGATCTATGCCGCATTGTTTTTGTCGCAAGACCCGCTATGCGCGGATGATCTGGTGGGGATGCTGGGCGTTTCACGTTCCAATGTCTCGATGAGCCTGAAGGAGTTGCAAAGCTGGAATCTTGTGCATCTGCGCCACCTGCCCGGCGACAGGCGGGATTTCTTCACCACGCCCGACGACATGTGGCAGATCGTCCGCACATTGGTCGAGGAACGCAAGAAACGCGAGATTGACCCCACGCTGACCAAGCTGCGCCAGCTGGAGATGCGCCCCGGTTCGGCCGAGGATGCCTATGCCCAAGGCCGCATTACCGAGATGCGAGAGCTGATCGAATTGCTGACCGGCTGGTACGACCAGATGAACACGCTGGAGACAGAGCGACTGGTGGCCTTGCTGCATATGGGCGCCAAGCTGCAAAAATTTGCGCAATCCGCCCGTATCCTGCCCAGACGCGCCACAAAGACGGAGAATTGACACATGGACCTTGCAACAGATCCCTTCATGTTGTCGCGGATCCAGTTCGCGGCCAATATTACCTTCCACATCCTGTTCCCCACGATTACCATCGCATTGGGCTGGGTTCTGGTGTTCTTCAAATGGCGGTTTAGCCGCACCGGAGACAAGACATGGATGGATGCCTATTTCTTCTGGGTGAAGATCTTTGCGCTGACCTTCGCGCTGGGCGTTGTCTCGGGTATTACAATGTCGTTCCAGTTCGGAACCAACTGGTCCGGCTTCATGGAACGTGTGGGCAACATCGCAGGTCCGTTGCTTGCATATGAAATCGTGACGGCCTTTTTTCTGGAGGCAGTGTTTCTGGGCATCATGCTGTTCGGCTTTCGCCGCGTGCCGGGATGGGCGCATACCGGTGCGACAGTGCTGGTCGCGGTTGGCACGACAATGTCGGCTTTCTGGATACTGGTACTCAATAGCTGGATGCACACCCCCGCCGGTTTCGAGATGCGCGACGGCGTGGCCCATGTCACCAGTTGGTGGGAGGTGGTTTTCAATCCCTCGATGCCCTACCGTCTGGTTCATATGCTGCTGGCCTCGGGGCTGACAGTGGCATTTGTTCTGGCAGGCGTGTCGGCCATCCGCTGGCTGATCGGGGACCGTAGCGCCGAGATGCGCAAGACCTTTCGCACCGGCACGATCATGGCGGCCGTGATCATCCCGCTGCAAATCTACGCGGGCGACCTGCATGGCCTGAACACACTGGAACACCAGCCCGCCAAGGTGGCGGCAATGGAAGGCAACTGGGAAACGCGCAGTCATGTCCCGCTGTTATTGTTTGCCCTGCCGGATGAAGCCGCGCGCGAAAACCGTTTCGCGCTGGGTATCCCTTCAGGGGCCAGCATCATCCTTGAACACAGCCCAAGCGGTGTAGTGCCGGGCCTGAATGATTTCGTGGCAGAGGACGGCACAATCAACCACCCGCCAGTTGCGCCGGTGTTCTGGTCCTTCCGGATCATGGTTGGCACGGGGATGGCAATGCTGCTTCTGTCATGGGCGACGGTGTTCATGATGCGCCGCGGTCAGGGCATGGACGCGCTGCCGCGCCCTGTCATCTGGGCGTTTGTGCCTATGGCCTTTTCGGGCTGGGTTGCCACGCTGGCTGGCTGGTATACGACCGAAATCGGCCGTCAGCCGTGGCTGGTGCAAGGCGTTCTGACAACCCGCGAGGCGGTCAGCGATGTGCCACCGGCTTTGGTGCTCTCGACGCTTGTGACCTATCTGGTGATCTATGCGCTGTTGTTATTCGCATATCTGGGTGTTGTGTTGTTTCTGGCGCGGCGCGCGGCGCAGGCATCCTCAGCTGATCTGCCCGACCCCACGCCTGTCAGGCCCGCGCTTGCGGCGCATCCTTTGCACACTGTTCCGGGGGAATGAATATGCCAGCATTTCTTGGCGATGCGACAATTACGCTGCCGGTCATATTTGCCGCACTGATGGGTCTGTCGATCCTGATATATGTGGTGCTGGACGGTTTTGATCTGGGGGTGGGGCTGCTGACGCCGTTTGGTGACGCTGCGCAAAAGGACCGGATGGTGGCCTCGATCGGGCCGTTCTGGGATGCGAATGAAACCTGGCTGGTCATGGCTGTGGGGCTGTTGCTGGTGGCTTTTCCAATCGCCCATGGCGCGATCCTGACCGCGCTATACCTGCCTGTTGCCCTTATGCTGATCGGGTTGATCCTGCGCGGCGTGGCATTCGAGTTTCGCGCCAAGGTGCCCGCGCCACACAAACCGCTATGGAACAAAGTGTTTTTCGCAGGCTCGTTGCTGACGGCGCTGTCGCAGGGGTATATGCTGGGCTTCTATATCATGGGGCTGGAACATACGCTGGCTGCGCATGTATTCTCGGCACTGACAGGGCTGGCGCTGACTGCGGGCTTCGCGTTTATCGGGGCGTGCTGGCTGATCCTCAAGACTGAAGGCGCGCTGCAAGACCTTGCAATCAACTGGGCGAAACGCACCCTTTTCGGGGTTGTGCTGGGGCTTGCTGCCGTATCGCTGGCTACGCCGTTGGTAAATCCACGCATATGGGAACGCTGGTTTTCGGTGCCCGAGTTCTTTTTGCTGGCCCCGTTGCCGTTGATGTCCCTTGCGCTGATTGTCGGGCTGTGGCTGGTGCTGCGGCGTATGGCCGAGGTTCCGGACTCACTTGCATGGTTGCCATTTGCAGGGGCAAGCCTGCTGTATATTCTGGCGTTTATCGGGCTGGCCTATAGTTTCTATCCCTTCGTGGTTCCCGACCGCCTGACGATCTATGACGCCGCCGCCGCACCCGAAAGCCTGCTGATCATTCTGGTCGGTGTGCTGGTCGTGTTGCCCGTCATCGCGGGCTATTCCGCGCTGGCCTATTATATCTTCCGCGGCAAAGCGAAAGACTTGCGCTACGATTAACCGGCGCTGGTCAAGGGGCTGTCATGTGCGGGGCACGTCGAGGCGACGCGCACACGACGACCACATCTGCAAGGTCTGGACACCTGATCCAGACGGATTCACCCCAAGCCCGATCCGCCGGATGCTGCGGCTAGACACCGAACGCCACGGGGGTTGCCTGCACGACAGGGTAGCCACCAAATAACAAGGGTTTCAGCCTGCGATGGTCTTTGCGGTTTCCTCGATCAAGCCATCGTGCGAAAGCGCCTGTAGTAATGTATTCACATCACGGATCAGGTCGCACAATGTCTGGTCGGGGAAATGCTCATGCAGCGTGGTCGCAAGTTCGGTGGCGCTGCCGGGAATTTCCAGTAATACCCAGACGGCCAGCGCCAGAGCATTCATGTGCCAGATCATCTGCCTGCCGGGCTGCCACAGGAACGCGCCGTCAGCCTTCTGCTGGATCACCACCTCGGGATTGCGTGACCAGCAAATGTCCGGGGGCAGATCCGCTTGCGGATGACGGGCATGGGTCGCCTCAGGCAAGATTGGACCAATTTCGACATCTGCGGCCAGTGGCGTGGTTGTTCCAAATGCGCGGCGGATCAGCGCCACGGCGTCTTCCAGATCGGAATAGACCAGCCGCAGACAAGTGATGCCGGACAGCAGGTCTGACAGCCTGTCAAAGGCGGCCTGAGGCGTATTCAGGTCTGACATGTTCTGCGACAGCAGGAAGTGCAGGGCTTCATCGTCGGCCACGGCATGCAAACCCGCTGTGGCAGCGTCCCGCCGATCAAGGATCAGCAGCACTGACAAGGAAGCGCGCGTGCCATGCAGGGCGACTGTTGGCGCACAGAGATAGGCATACCGATTGTCACGCGGGCCGGTGTGGCGCGCGACATGGGCCTTGAACGCCGGGCTGACGGTATCGGGTAGCGGCAGGCGCAGGCGTGGCGCGATGCCCAGCCCGATGGCAATGCCGTCAGATGGCATGGGCAGAACGTCGTCGCAAAAGACCTCGACATCAGGTTCCTGTGTCATGCGGGCGGCTAAAGTGCTTTTGCCTGCACGCGAAGGGCCAGTCATGGCGATCAGCCTGTCATTGAACCGAAACGCGGCGCAATGCAGGGCCAGACTGCCGGGGCGGGATTCGAAGTAATCCTGCGCCAAATCCGCAATCACGGCACAAGTGGCCCCTGCAACGCCAAGCCCGTTCAGGGATTCCTCCAGATAGATGGAGTGCGTCGCAAAGCCAGCTTGCGTGCCACAAATGACGGCTTCCCGCGATTGCGCATCGGGGTTTGGGGCCGCGTCAACGGGCCAGCCCTTCAGCGCCTGCGCGAGCGCGATCTCGACCTCTGGGGCATCCACGAGCCGCACGGACAGGGTGACACCGCGGAACTGAAGCACGCTGGCCCGGGAACAGGGGCTGCCATGCGCAGCCCCCGGCATGTTTTGTACGGGTTTCATGGTCGGCCCGGTCAACGGCTGATCCGGGCGCGGACCCAGCGTTTGCGGTTGTTGTTCCAGCGCCAGCGTGTCGTCTGCGAAGCGCCGCGATTGCCTGAACTGCGGGGCCGCGACGGGCCAGAGCTTCTGCCGCGACCGCTTGAGGATGGGCGCGAAGGGCCAGACGAACGCCCGCCGCCTGAGTTGCCGCCACCGCCGCTTCCCGTGCTGGCACGCGCGATGTCCAGACCTGCAACTGCGGGTGCGACATAGGCCGCGCCTGCGGCGAGCCCCAGTTTCATCAGCAGATTGCGGCGCGAGATCATTTTGCTTTCATCTTCAGACATTTGAGGATTTCCTTTCCCTGAACGCGCTGTTGGTTGCGCAAAGGGGAAACGGGCGATGCGGAGTTTTTATTCCCCGCTGACCGAAAAAATCTGCGCCCCGCTGTCGCACTGTCCCGGCGCCGAGATCAGGCCATGCCCGAAGACCGGATCAAACCCGGCTTCCCCCAGATCGCGGGCGCAGGCGAATAATTGCCCGGTCACTTCCCCGATATCCAGTTCCGGCGCACGCTTGCGTTCGACCGCCAGCGCCGCGGTGACAAAAGGTGCCGCATAGGACGTGCCAGAGCGCAACCGCCCGCCGGAAATGGATGCGGCGGTCCATATATTCACACCGGGTGCGGCAAGCGCCACATAGGGGCCTTGATTGGCCTGCCGGTAAATGCGTTCGCGCGCATCGATGGCCGTAACGGCGATGACCTGCGGCCATGCCGCCGGATATGCGGGCGCAGCACCTGGCCCGCCATTGCCTGCCGCGGCAACCAGCCCGATCCCGCTTTCCGCAGCACGGTCGATCAACCGTTCCAGCACGCGGTTGGCCGGACCAGAGAAGGACATGTTGATCACATCGACGCCTTCGGACACCAACAGGCCAAGCGCGCCCGTCACTGAAAACGCATCCGCCTGTTCGGTTGCGCCGCGCTTGTGAAAAGCCTCGACCGCGATCAACGCCGCATCTGGCAACAGCCCCGGAACACGGCCTTCGACGCTGCCCACCAGCATCGCCGCAATCGCTGTGCCATGTTGGCGTCCTGCCGCGTCGCGTGTTCCCAGATCGACCTGATGGACCGTCAAACGCCGATCCTGCAGCGCCGGGTGGTCAGTGTTGATGCCAGTATCGATCATTCCCAGTCGCGGACGCATGGCGCTTGGCCAGCCCGCCCAGCCGATCATCGCATGGGCCGCACAGTCTTCGCCCTCGCAAAGAAAATCATCTGGCGTATAAAGGTGGTTCTCATCGGCAAGCGCGCTGGGCAGCAGCTCTGCCAGTTCCACGATCGCGTCTGCCAGATCACGGCCTTGCGGCAGACCGAAGCGCACCAGCACCCCCTCGGACCCGGTCAGATCGGTCTGCGCCACTGCGGTGAAACCCGCGTTCAAGGCAGGGTCAAGCGATTGGCTCAACGGAACCAACGCCACAATTTCAGGCGGCGGAGGAGGCGCGGCGCGGCGGCGCACAGGCTGGCGCACGGGCTCTTGCCGGATCACGCGGGCGGGTTCACGCCGTGTGGTTGACCTGGTCCCGCCGCCACTGTCCGACCCACTACGCGTGTCGGCGGATGGGCCGGACGGACCAGAACCGCCCCCCCCGCCACCGCTGCCACCAGAGGCCCGCGCCACGCTCAGCCCGCTCAGTGCAGGCGCTATATAGGCAAGCCCGGCCCCGAGGCCGATCTTGCGCAGCAACCTGCGTCTTGCGATATCCACGTCTGAAGGCTTCGTCATGGCACTTCCTGTAATGGTTGCGTTTGCTCTGTCACATCCTTAACGAAAGAGCGCATCAACATATTCCACAAAAAATTCATATCGGCGGGAATAAACCGACCCGCGCATCCGTTACCGTGTCGAGTATACAGAAAGAACAGTCCGTGCGTGAAGATATCCGAACAGAATTGATCCAGCTTCTGCCGCGCCTGCGCAGTTTTGCGCGCAGTCTGACGGGCGCTGCCGATCAGGCCGACGATCTGGTCCAGACCGGGATCGAGAAAGCGCTGCGCAATCTGGACAGCTACACGCCTGGCACCCGGCTTGATGCCTGGATGTTCCGCATCCTGCGCAACGCCTGGATCGACACCGTTCGCGCACGGCGCGAAACAGTGGAATTCGATGCCGAGGCCGCTGATACGTTGGCGGGCGAGGATGGTCGCACCACCTCTGAAGCGCGCCTGCACCTGAGCGAGGTTCGTCGCGCCATGGCAGGCTTGCCCGAGGAACAACGCAGCGTGCTGATGCTGGTTTGCGTGGAAGGGATGCGCTACCGCGAGGTCGCAGCAGCACTCGACATCCCCGAGGGCACGGTGATGAGCCGCCTGTCCCGTGCTCGATTGGCGCTGGCCGAAAGATTGAAAGACAAGCCCCTCGGGGCGCAGCAACAGGGGATCAGACGATGACCCGACCAGATGAAGTGAGTGACGAAATGCTGATGGCCCTTGCCGATGGCGAATTAAACGAAACTGACGCGCAGCGCCTGCATCGGCGCGTCAATGCCGACCCCGATCTGACCGCGCGCTATGCTGATTTCGTGGAAACACGCGCGCTGATGCAAGATGCCTTTCCGCCCGAACCTGTGCCCGACCGCCTGATCGCCGCAATCCTGAAAGGCGGCGCGGCGCAGGGCAAGGTCGTACCGTTTCGCAAACGGGCGCTGGCTCTGCCGGGCTGGGGCATGGCGATTGCGGCCTCGATCGTGTTGGTGGTGGGCGGGTTCTGGGCCGGGCGCGAAAGCGCGCCGCAGATGGCGGCTGTTTCCAATATCGGCGCGGTGACTGCCAGCCTGCCCACTGGTGGCGAAATGCACCTGCCCGACGGGACCAAGGCCCGCGTTCTGGCCAGCTATGACACTGATCTGGGCCTGTGCCGGATGATCGCTCAAGACAGCCTGCGTCATGTCACCTGCCGCGACAGTGCAACCGGCGACTGGGCCCTGGCGCTGAGCGTGCAGGATGCAGAGGCGGGCAGCTTCCTTCCCGCCTCGGATATTGGTGTCGGGCTGATCGACCGGCTGCTTGATGACATCGGGGCCGGCCCTGCATTGACAGGGGATGCAGAGCGCAGCGCACTGGGGCAATAACCGCCCGGCGCAACCAATCCAGGTAAACCCGGCCCGATTGGCCGGGTTTTTTCGTTCCCGCGCCACGCCGATAGGTTTTTTACAAAATCGTCACATCGGCCGGAATAAACCACGCACCCACTCCGTTTCCCTCGTGTCGATCGCAAAGATCACTTCATTCAACACAGGAAACTGACACATGCTTGACACACTCATCCAGAACGAAACGCCGCTGCGTTTCCTGATCAATATCGCGGCGATGGTCGCGCTGGTCTTTGGCCTGTATTACCGCCGCTACCGCGACAAGGAGCTGGTGACGGCGGCCTCGCTGTTCAACATCTTTGCCTTTGGTGTGCTGTCGATCCTGTCGTCGGTCGAGTTCTCGCTTGCCGCGGGCTTCGGTCTGTTCGCGATCCTGGCGCTATTCACCCTGCGTTCGGAACAGATCAGCAAGGTCGAGATCACCTATTTCTTCGGATCGGTCGCCATCGCCGTGATCTGCGCCATTCCGGGCACGGAGCTGGTCTTTACCCTTGGCGTTGTCGCGATTGTCTTGCTGGGGGCTTTTGTCTTCGACCATCCGGCGATCCTTGCGTCCAGCGATGGCGTGAAAATCACCCTCGACAAGATCGACCATGATGCCCTGTCTGACCCCAAGAAGATGCGCGCCGATCTGTCCACGCGTCTGGGCGTCGATGTGATGTCCTATCAGATCACGGCGCTCGATTACATCAACGACATGGCGCGGCTGAACGTGTTCTTCCTTAAGCCCCGCGCATAAGGACCCCCGATCATGGACCCGATCATCAAAACGGTGCTGGACGGCTTCACCCCCCTTTCGCTGGACGAGCTGAACAGCAAGGCCGCGATGCTGGAACGGCTGGACAACAAGTATATCCTGCCCGCCAGCCGCTTTCGCCCTGCACTTGAGGCATTCTCGGAGCTTTTCGATGTGCTGGAAATCGATGGCAAGCGCGCCTTCACCTATGCCACGACCTATTTCGACGACCCCGGCCTGCACGGCTATTACGACCACCACCAGGGGCGGCGCAAACGCTGCAAGGTGCGGGTGCGGGACTATGTCGATGCCGGGTTCAGCTATCTGGAGGTCAAGCTGAAGGACAAGCGGCAGGTCACTGTAAAGAAGCGCCTGAAGCTGGCCGAACCCGAAAACGGGCTGGACCAAGGCGCGCTCGACTTTGTCGAGACCTGCCA
Organism: Roseinatronobacter sp.; assembly: GCF_051859525.1. Lineage (NCBI taxonomy): Bacteria > Pseudomonadati > Pseudomonadota > Alphaproteobacteria > Rhodobacterales > Paracoccaceae > Roseinatronobacter > Roseinatronobacter sp. Next base: position 53,259 of record NZ_JBHYFM010000014.1, read on the forward strand.
CAGCGACCTGTATGCCCGGCCCTTTGCCAAGCCCCTCGCCCCCGTGATCGGCATGCAATACGAGCGCATCACGCTGGTGGCCAAGGCCGGTGGCGAGCGGATGACCATCGACACTGCGCTGCGCTTCGAGGCCGCGAATGTCACCCGCATCGTGCGCCCCGACATGTTCATCATCGAGACGAAATCGAAGCTCGGCAATGGCATCGCTGACAAGATCCTGCGCGCGATGCATATGCATCCGACCAAGCGGTGCTCGAAATACTGCATCGGCATGGCCGCCACCGGACAGGTGGCCCGCCGCAATCGCTTTCTGCCCGCCCTGCGGCGGCTGAACCTTCTGACCCCGGCGCATGGCACCTGAATCCCCCTTCAACCTTGCAACGGTAGGACCATGCCGCCGGTTGCACATGACCGACCTTGCAAGGCGGCCACGCGGCACATTCGTCCGACTGTCCGGTCGCAATTCGCGGGCGCAAGTCGTTCAGCCTTGTTGCACCTTTTGATCAATGCCCCCGAATGCAGGGCCGTCCGGCAGACGGGCTTCCATGGTCACACGGTCACCAAAACGCAGGAACTGGGTCTGAGGCGCGCCGAAATCGATTTTCTCAATGACGCGCAGTTCGGTCAGGCAGGCAGATCCCGCGCCGCGCGCCGCGTTTGACACTGTGCCAGACCCCAGGATACTGCCCGCGCGCAAGCTGCGGGTGCGCGCGGCATGTGCAATGATCTGCCCGAAATGGAAATCCATTTCACCGCCATGCGGGCTGCCAAGACGCCTGCCGTTCACGCCAACATGCAATGGCAGGCACACCCGCCCGCCTTGCCAATGTGCGCCCAGTTCATCAGGGGTAATGGCGCATGGTGCGAAACCCGTGGACGGTTTGGCCTGTATGAACCCGAAACCGCGCTTCATTTCCCATGGGCCGGGGGCGCGCAGGGACCAGTCATTGATCTGCACGATCAGCCGCACAAGTCCCAGCGCATCCTGCGCACTGGTGCCCATGGGGACGTCATCGACGACAACACCGAACTCCCCCTCGCAATCAATGTTCAGGGCCTCGTCAGGTGTGACCAATGCAGCATGCGGGCCAAGAAAATCGTCACTTGCGCCCTGATAGACCAGCGGATGTGTATCAAAATCGGGCAACGGGTCATGTCCGAAAGCCTGATCCATCAGGCGACCGTGGTTCAAGAAGGCCGACCCGTCCAGCCATTGCGGGGCACGCGGCAGGGGCGCAAGCACGTCTTTGGGTGCGAACGGCGCAAGCGCCGGTGCAGTGCCATCCTCGACCTGATGGGCGCGCGCGCGCAACAGCGGCTCCGTGCGGGTCCAGTCACGCAGCGCCGCCAGCAGGCTTGGACTGATATCCGCAGCCGGTGCCGCCCGCGTCAGATCGCGGGAAACAACCAGCAACGTGCCGTCTTCGGTGCCGTCAGGAAGGGTTGCAAACTTCATCACAATGTCCTTTTTGCCATTGTCGCAATGCGGTGCACTGGCCTTGTCAGTGGTCGGATCGACCTTCGGCCTAGAACATGTCGCGTTCATTCGTGTTCACGCGACATGTTCTGACTTATTGGTTTTGCATGTTCGAGAAGCTCAAAACCGGTTCCCACTTTTGCGCAACATGCTCTAGATCGGTTGTGCCAAGGCGCCCAATGTCTGGCCCATGATCTGGCGGTGCTCGTCCTGTGTGCCGTGGCCTTGCTCGATCTCGGCCAGACGGCCGGAATTCTCGACAACCATGCGGGCACGTTCCCAGCGGCGCGATTGGAAGGCATCAAGCGCTGCGGGCAGGGTGTCATGCGCTGCCAGTTCATCCGCCAGAACGATTGCGTCCTCCATGCCGATCATGGCACCGGCGGCCATATGCGGGGTTGTCGCGTGAACGGCGTCACCGATCATCACGATACGCCCCTTGTACCACGGGCGCGGCAGCAAAAGCTGCTCCAACGGTCGATACACAATCTGGCTGTCCGCACCCAGTTCTGCGGCGATGGCCTGCACTGTGGGCGCGGTAAAATTCGCCAGCAGCGCCTTCAGGCTTTCGACATGGGTTTCTGGCGGGACATAGGTATTTTCGGGCCGGTTCTCGGTCAGGAAAATGTAGCTTTCATCATCTGACACAGGCGTGATGCCAAGTTTCAGACCCGGCCCCATCCACATGGCAACGCTTGGCAAATGCGCAGGGCGCGTAACAACCGCGCGCCAGACCGCCTGACCGACATAGCGGGGCGCGGGGGCATCGGGAAACACGGCTGCGCGGGTTGCCGAATACAGCCCGTCCGCACCGATCACCAGATCATACCTGCCCGAACTGCCATCGCGAAAGGTGACATCAACACCATCCGCGCCGTCTGCCAGCGCATCGAACGTCTGCCCAAGGCGGATATTCACGGCAGTTTTGCGCACCCGATCCGCCAGCAAGCGTGCCAGCACCGGGCGCATGATCCCGCCACTGCCGGGCGCGCCTTCCATCAACGAGGGGGTGGGGATATGCGCGAACACCTGATCAGCAGGCCCGCGCACTTCAATACCGTCAATCATTGCCCCGCATTCACGGTATCCGTCCAGAATGCCAAGCCGGTCAAACACGCGGAATATGCCGCCATTCAGGCTGATCCCCGCGCCATAGCTTCGCCAGTCTGCGTCAATTTCCAACAGATCAACGGAATGCCCTTGTTCTGACAGCATGATTGCTGCGGACATTCCCGAAAAGCCGCCGCCAACAACCAGAATTCGTAAGGGGGTGTTCATTGCTTATTCCTTAATATCTTTCAGGTCAGGGTATGTGTACCATGCCCGCATCATCGATGCTTAGCGGCACTTTTGTCAGCTTCTTTCCAAGGCATGGACCTTTGACGCAATGTCCGGTTTCAATGTCGAACCATGCACCATGCGCGTGGCATGCGATGTGGGATCGCGCGCCGTTAAGATAGGCATCGCGCTTCCATGCCATGGGTGTTCCGCCTGCGTAATGCGGGCACAGGTCGCGCCAGCCAAAGACCTGATTGCCGCGTCGCACCACAATGACCTTGCAGCGCAGGCCCGCCACATCGAAACCGCGTGCGCCGCCATCGGGCAGGTCATCCAGATGCACCAGAACCACCGCTTCAGTCTTTCTTCGGTCCGCCACTCGGCGCCCATTTCTTGCGCCATTGCAGCAAAAACGCCTGCGAGGCCTCTGGCCCCATGGGCGCTTCACGCGGGGCCCAGTCATCGTCATGGATGTCCATATCGGCGTCGAATTCCACGTTACAGCCAAGCGGGCTTTTGAAATACCAAAACCAGTTCGACCCGAATTTATGCCGCCCCGGCCCCCAGAACGACTCGAACCCTTGTTCCATCATCCGGCTGCCTGCGACCATCAGTTCGGTCGGCCCGCCCATATGAAAGGCCAGATGTTCGCAGCCCTGCATATAGGGCGGTGTGCGAATGAAAAAATGCGTGTGGTGGTCGGGATTGGCCTGCGGGCGCAGGAAGGGACCTGCGCCGGTCAGCGCGTCAGTGATCCGGAACCCCAGCCGGTCGCGGTAGAATGCCACTGCATCGTCAATATCGGGCACGAACAACACGATATGCGACAGCGTGCGGGGTTTGGCGGGCATGTTTGCGGACACCCCAATTTCATTGGGCTTGCGGCCATAGTCGCCGGGGGCGTTCACCTTCTCGGCGGGCATATCCAATGCTATGCGGGTGGTCACGCGGAACGACAGCTCGAACCCCTGATCGTCGTGGCACCGCAAGCTGCCATCCGCCAGCCGCAGAACCTGCCGGTCACGGCCCAGTTCTTTGGCCACGGCCTCCAGTGCGGCGTCATCCACGACGCCCAGCACCTGCAGGCGCAGCATGTTGCCGGTTTTCAACGCGGGCGGCAGCGACGGGTCGTCGCGGCGGCGGATTTCAAGGCCGGTGCCGTCCAGCGCCATGAAATACCCACCATTTTCGGGGCTGTAGTCCTGTGGTTCAAGCCCGTAGGCCGTCAGAAACTCATGGCAGGCGGGCACGTCGTCCACGCCAAAGACCAGAAGGTCGGGTCCGATGATCTGCATGGTATCTTCCTTGTGTTCAGGCGGTCCGGCCGCCAAGCGTTTCGGCGGCGAAATCGCAAATACAATCCAGCACAGGGCCGGAATTATCGACGCTGGAATGCATGACACCGCCAGTGCGTTCGTCAAAGATCACCAGCTCGCGGTGCGGGCTGTTGACCAGTTGATCGTAGGTGCGATGTGCCCATTTCAGCGGGATCTGGGTGTCATGCTTGCCATGTGTCACCAGATAGGGCACGCGAATGCGGTCCAGCACGCCATCAAGGTGCATGTGTTCGGCACGCGCCATGAAATCATCGATATCCTTCGCGCCGAACACCCATGCGGCATGCGCCCAGTAATGCGGGACGGGGAAATCGCCTTCGCGTTCCAGACGGCGCTTTTGCACATCACGCCAGTCATGGTTTGCGCCCCAGCTGATGCCACAGGCAAAGCGCGGTTCAAACGCCACGGCGCGCGGGGCGTAATACCCGCCCAGTGACACCCCTTCAATGCCGATACGGGCCGCGTCCACATCCGCGCGCGCGGCCAGCCAGTTATAGACGGGGGTGGCCCAATGCTCGGAATCATGGCGCGCGGTCAGGTCTTGCAGGCGCAGCGCCTCGCCGGTGCCGGGCTGATCCAGCACCAGTGACGCGATCCCGCGTTTGGCCAGCAGTCCGGGCAATTGCGCCATGTAGCGCATTTCCTTGGTGCTGTCGAAACCGTTGACCTGTATCAAAACCGGCTGCGGCCCTTGGACCCCCTCGGCGGGCACAAAAATGCCTGACAGGTGCTTGCCCTGATAAGGAATTTCCACACGATATGCACCGCTACGCCCCAAGGACAGCGCCTGATAGAAGCTTGCCAGATGGTGGCGATACAACGCCAGCCGCCCGTCCGAGCCGTGCGCCTGCATCCGTTCGGCAATAATCAGGTAATTGGCCGCGCGCATCAATTTGGTGCTGGCCGACAGCGTGCGCCCGCGCGCCAGATCATCCTGCGCCAGCCCTTCCAGCCGCTGGGCCATCTTCTCCCAGCTTTCGCGGAAGGCGCGGGTTCCATCTGCATCAGGGGCCTTGGCGGCTTCGGTTAGGGGGGCGCACATTTCGGCGATTTCACCCATCCGGCCGCCCATTTCGATGGCCAGATTGACCGACAGGTCCCAGACATAATTGGTTGGAAAGTATCTGAACATTTGCGTCCTTTCAGTCATTCAGAATTGCCACCGCCCGGCACCAGCCCGCACTTGCACGGGCGACCTTGACGGGGAAGCAGGCCACGGTGAAACCGTGGGCGGGAAGTTGATCCAGATTGGTCAGTTTCTCGATATGGCAGTAACCGATTTCAGCGCCGGCCTTGTGCCCTTCCCAGAACAGGCTGGCATCACCGGTGGCGCGGATGCGCTGCAATGTGGCACCAAAAGGCGCGTCCCATGACCAGCCGTCAATGCCCGCGACACGCACGCCGCGGCGGGTCAGATACAGCGTTGCCTCGCGGCCCATGCCGCAGCCGCGCGCCAGAAAATCGGGCTGGCCATAGGCGGCACCGGCGGATGTGTTGACCAGCACAATGTCAAACGGTTGCAGGCTGTGGCCAATGCGGTCCAGCTCGCTCTCAACCTCGGCGGCGGTGACCACATGGCCGTCAGGCAGATGCCGGAAATCCAGCTTCACACCGGGACGAAAGCACCAGTCCAGCGGCACTTCGTCAATGGTGATGGCGCGTTTGCCACCGTCCATTGTCGGGTGATAGTGCCATGGCGCGTCCAGATGGGTGCCGTTATGGGTTGTGATGCGGCACCGCTCGGATGCGGCACCCTTGCCGTCGGGAAACTGCGCGCGGTCCAGGCCCGTCATGGCCTCGAACTCGGCCGCGCCGGTGTCATGGTCATGATAGTCGATTTCGGGCAGCAGACCCGGCGGGTCGGACGCAATGCCGGTTTCCAGCGGCACGGACAGGTCGATAATCTTGGGCATGTTATATACCTTCTACATTTGTGACGGCAGCCACAGCACCAGCGCCGGAAACAGCACCAGCACCGCAAGGCGCAGGAAATCGGACAGAACGAAGGGCAGCGCCCCTTTGAACACTGTGGCCAGCGGCACATTCGGCTGGACCGAACGGATGACGAAAAGATTGACGCCAAAAGGCGGCGTGATCAGGCCGGTTTCAACCACCACCAGCATGATGATCCCCCACCAGATCAGGTCATAGCCCATACCAAGGATCAACGGCGTGACGATGGGCACAGTAATGATCATGATGGCGAAACTGTCCATCACCGAGCCAAGCAGCAGATACATGACCAGCAGGATCGCAATGACCAGCAGCGGCGTCACATCCAGTGCGCCAACCATCCGCGTCAGCGTCTCGGGCAGCTGGCTGGCACCCACAAAGAAGGAAAACACCATAGCCCCGAAGATCAGCATATAGATCATGGCGGTGATCGCAGTGGTTTCGCCCATGACAGACAGGATTTCGCGCCGCTTCAGCTTGCCGCGCATAAACGCCATGACAAACGCCCCGATCGCGCCCACTGCGGCCGATTCCGTGGCGGTAAAGACGCCCGCATACAGCCCCCCGATGACCGTGCCGAACAAGGCAGTCACCGGACCGGCCTTGGCAAATGCTGCGCGCAATTCGCCCGGTGGGCCGGGTTCGGGCACGGGCGCTGCGGCGGGGTTCATGCGCACGACCAGTGCGATTGTGCCCATATAAAGGGCTGCCGCCATCAGGCCCGGGATAACCGCTGCAACAAACAACTGGCCGATGCTGGCCTCGGTCAGCAGTGCAAACAGGATAATCGGCGCAGAAGGCGGGATCAGCGCGCCCAACGTGCCCCCCGCCGCAACCGTCCCCGAGGCCAGCGCGGGGGAATACCCCGCCGCGCGCATCTGCGGCAGTGAAATCCGTCCGAATGTGGCAACTGTGGCCAGCGATGACCCCGTCACCGCACCAAAGCCCGCGCACCCCCCGACCGTGGCCAGTGCCAGACCACCACGATAGCGCCCCAGTGCCGCGCGCGCCAGACGATACACATCATCCGACAGGCCCGCGACCATGGCAAAACTGCCCATCAGCAAGAACAGCGGCAGCGCGGCAACCTGCGGATTGGTCAGAAACCCCACCGTTTCCGATGACAGCACCGACCATGCCGGACGCCAGCTTAGAAACAGCGCGGTTCCCACCAGCCCCATCAACCCCATCACCGCAGAAACCGGAAACAGCAGCAGAAGCGCCGCCCAAAGCAATGCAAACCCCACCCCGACAGATGCAAGCGGGGCAGTGGTGACCACGCGCGACATGCCGCGAAAATCCCCCCAGCCCCACCACACAAGCCACGCCATCGCCGCTGCGGTGACCAGCATAAGCCCCCAGACCAGCGGATGCGTGCGCGCACTTCCGGCGGGGCCACCATCGGCATCACTGGCAGGCAGGCGCAGCGTCAGACGGCGCAGGTCCAGCGCGCAGATCACCACCTGCACAGCCACTGTGGCCCAAAGCAGGACGCCCACGGCGCGCACAAACTGGCCCACCGGCCAACCCAGAATGGTTGTGGTCCGCCCCCCTGAAATCAGCCGTCCCGAATAGGCGTAAACCTCGCGCGCAAGCAGGGCCAGAAACAGCAACAGCAGCATGGACCCCAGAAGGTCCATCACCCGCCGCACCCGCGGCCCCATCATGCCGCCCAGCAGATCAATACGCAGATGCACCCGTTGCGCGGTGGCCGCAGGCAATGTGGCGGCAATGGCCACGGCAAACAGCATGCCGGTTATTTCGTTCATTGCGGCCAGACCACCCAGACCCGACCAGCGCAGCAAGACGGCAACCACCGTGACACCGGCCACGGCAAGCATGCCCAGAACCCCCGCAAATGCCAGCGGGCGGGTAATGCGGTGCAACACGACATCAATCACCGGCTTGCGCGGCAACGTATCTGTTTTCGGGTGTGACATGGGCGATCCTCGCTGCTCCGCAGGGTAGGGCTGGCCACCCTGCGGAATTGGCTTCGGAATTGGCGAACTGGGCGCAACAGGGGTTTGGGACGCGGGGCGTCAGTCTGCGGCCGCTTCTTCCAGCAATAGCGTAAAGCGTTCCAGCAGGGCCGCGCCGCCTTCGGTGCGTTCCAGCCAGCTTTCGGTCACAGGGGCCAGCCATGTTTCCCATTGCGCCGATTGCTGCGCGTCAGGTGCTACAATTTCATGCCCGTCCATGTTTGAAACGCGCGCACGGATACCGTCATTCTGCGCATCGAAGAACTGGCCCAGAAGTCGGCTTTGCGCTTCGCCGGAATGACGCATGATCACATCGCGGGCCTCTGGCGGCAGATCGTCCCAGATGTCACGGTTCATGAACACCATGCCGATGGCGGTGCCGATTGGTGCCTCGATATGGTAGTTGGTGACCTCCTCCATGCGAAAGGGCGGGAATGCGGTCCAGGGCACGAAGCGGCCATCGGCAGTGCCACGCTGGATAGCCTCATAGGCGTCAGCGGGGTTGATGGATTGCGGCAACCCGCCCAGCGCCTGAATAACCTGCGAATTGGTCTGCGATCCGGCAATCACGCGCGCACCTGCCAGATCGTCCAGCGATGCCAGCGGCGACGACAAATGCACGCCCGATTGCGGGAACGCTGTCAGGAACAGGGGAACAATGTCATGGTATTCCGCGTCCAGATGCCCTTCTTCATAGAGCCGCCAGAACGCAACAGACGCCGTTTCGGCATCATCACTCAGAAATGGCAATTCTGCCATGCCGGTCAACGGAAAGCGCCCGCCAATCGTGGTCATGATGCCCCAGGTGATGGGCACCACACCGTCCTTGACGCGGTCATAGAAATTGGCCGGATTTGCCATCGTGAAACCGTGGCGAACGTCAATCTCGACAATACCCGCGCCATCGTCATTAATGCGCGCGGCCCAATCGTTAAAAATAACTGTCGAAATCGGCCCCTCGGACGGGCTGGCCGTGGCGAAAATCAGGTGCTCCTGCGCGGCGACAGGGCTACAAAGCATAGCGAACGCAACAGCGAATGCAGGGAAATGACGGGACATGGGTTCCTCCTCCAGAGCGCCGCAACCGGCGCCCGAAAAGAGGTAGCAAAACTATTTATATTTTAAAAATCGAAACTTTGGATGTAGTATATCGGAAATTTCGATACTTTATGGCAGGAAAACAATATGCGCTTCAATGGCTTCGATCTGAACATGCTTGTCGCACTGGACCATCTGCTGACCGAACGCAGTGTGTCGCGCGCCGCAGAGAAGCTGTTGCGCAATCAATCCACAATCAGCGGTGTGCTGGCGCGGTTGCGGGAACATTTCAACGATGACCTTCTGGTGCAGGTCGGGCGGGAAATGGTGCCGACTGCGCGCGGTCTGGAACTTGCCGCAGCGGCCCGTGACCTGCTGCTGCAAATCGATGCCCGTATCATGACAGCGCCGGATTTCGACCCCGCGTCGTCGGAACGGACCATCCGCATATTTGCATCCGACTACCTTATGATTGCGGGGCTGGCCAATGCGATGCGCATGATCAATCGTGCCGCACCGGGCGTCAGATTCGAGGTTCTGCAACCGTCACAATTACAGGGGCGACAAAATGCACCTGATCTTTTGCTGGAGAACGGCGAGATTGACCTGCTGGCCATGCCACAGGCTTATGTTTCACACCTGCACCCCCACGCGCCCTTGTTCGCCGAAACCTTTTGCTGCCTGATCTGTCGGGACAACCCCCTGATCGATACGCATGTAACGCTGGATGAATTTCTGAAAATGCGCCATGTGACCGTCAGCTTCGGCCCGAATTCAGCCCCAAGTTATGAGGAGTGGTTTACACGCGAATTCGGGGCCAAATCCCGCAAGATTGATATTGTTGCGGGGTCGTTTTCAACGATGCCCTTTCTGATTGCGGGAACCACACGCATTGCCCTGGCGCATCGGCGTCTGGCCGAAGCCTATACGCGCATCATGCCGCTGCGCATTATCGAAGCGCCTGTCCAGATTCCGCCCCTGACCGAAGTGATCCAATGGCACCATTATGGCGCAACAGACCGCGCCTTGATCTGGGTTCGTGACCAGATTGTCAGCTATTTCGAATCAGGCCGGTAATGAAATCGCGCCCTGCCCCAAGCAAATGCCGTGTTCGTGCCGGGCGAACAGGCTTTGCTTGCCCGATCGCCCGACGCACCATAGGTTAATTCGCAAACAGGAGGATGCACCATGAGCTGGAACCCCACGCTTGATCCCGGTTGCCCCGATGATGTCGGCATTGACGCCATTGAAACGCTGATTGTGCCACGGGCGCGCGACATTGGCGGGTTCGAAGTGCGCCGCGCCCTGCCTGCACCAAAGCGACAAATGGTCGGGCCGTTCATATTTTTCGATCAGGCCGGCCCTGCGGAATTCCTGACCGGCAAGGGGATTGATGTGCGCCCGCATCCGCATATCGGGCTGGGAACCGTAACATACCTGTATCAGGGTGAATTCCATCATCTGGACAGCACAGGCGCCGATCAGGTCATCCGCCCCGGCGCGCTGAACTGGATGATGGCGGGCAAGGGGGTCACCCATTCGGAACGCACGCCGCAAGTAACGCGACAAGGCCCGTCCAGCCTGTTTGGCATTCAGACATGGATTGCCCTGCCAGAGGACCGCGAGGATGACGCGCCGTTTTTCGAGCATCATGGCGCGGATAGATTGCCCGAAATCCTTGATACCGGCATCAAGGCCCGATTGATCCTTGGCACGGCATACGGCGCAAAAGCGCCAGCAACGATGTATTCCGACACATTCTATCTGGATGTTATGCTAGAGGCTGGCGCGCGTTTTCCGCTGCCGGACGACCATGAGGACCGTGGCCTGTACATCACGTCAGGCAGTGTCGAGATCGCGGGCGAGGTGTTCGAGGCGGGGCGCATGATGGTGTTCCGCCCCGGTGACAGGATTACCGTGCGCGCGGGCGAACAGGGCGCGCGGCTGATGGCACTGGGCGGCGCCACGCTGAACGGTCCGCGCCATATCTGGTGGAATTTCGTCGCATCATCACGAGAGAGGATTGAGGCCGCAAAAGCAGACTGGCGCGCGGCCAGATGGGGGCAAGGGCTGTTCGATCTGCCGCCACAGGACCGCAGCGAGTATATTCCGCTGCCATAACCCGCAACTGCGCGCCCTGCGGCTCAGCGTGCCACGCCTGCGCTGTGCAATCAGCGGCTGGAAAGGTAATCAGCCGAGACATAGCCCGATATGTTTGGCGCGCGCTCCAGCGACACGCGGCACCAGCGCTGGCCAACCTCTGTCACGCAACCGCGCTGGACAAGGGCAGTGCCATCAGGCAGGCCAAGGATGACATTGAAACCCAGCCCCGGACCCGCGCGAAGTTTCAGCAACTCTGCCCCCGCCCCCTGAACAACGGCGCGGGTCGAAGGGCTGCCCGGTCCGCCTGCACATCCGGCAACAAGCAAGGCCGCCAAAACTGCGGGCGCGATGATACGGTGCATGATGTGGACCCCCTTGTTTGCCGCGACCCCATGCCGGTGGCCGGTATTCGGGATGTGCCGCAAAATTCACGGATTGGCAAGAACCGGCACCTGTTACAGCCCCGACAACACCGCAACGCATCATTCAATGGCGCCCCTGATCATGCACATAACTGATTAGCACTGCAAATTACATAATTGACATCGCTAACCATTCTATCAAACCATGTCCCCATGGATGACCCGTCTGATACCTATCTGCTGCATCAACGTCTGGGCTGGCGCGTGTCGCGGTTGGCGCGGATCATGCAATCCCGGCTGGAGGACGTTCTGGCCCGCGACAACCTGACCCGCCTGATGTGGGTGGTGCTGTGCGGTCTGGGCGAAGACGGAATCGAAACCCCGTCCGAAATGGCCGCGTATATCGGCATTACACGCGCATCCACATCGCGCTTGCTGACCACGATGCAGGCGCGCGGACTGGTCCGGCGCACGGGTCCCGCAGGCCCCGACGGGCGGCAGGTCACACTGGCCCTGACCGAGGCCGGAGAGGAGATTCTGGCCCGAAATCGTCCCGCCGCCAATGAAGTGGCTGCACATTTCAATGCCAAACTCAGCCCTGAACAATCACGCATCCTGATGCAATCGCTGGCCATTCTGGCACAGGGCGAAGGCAAAAACCTGACCCGACTATAAGGAACCCGCATGGGCAAACTGTTTTCTTACCGCGACCGTCCCGTGCATCTTGGCCCCTTCCCGCTGGAAACCCTTGCACGCTGCGCCACTGTGCCAGAAACACCCGATCTGGTGCCCTGTCAGCCCCTGTCCTTTGACGACCCGGACCCCTTGTCGCTGTCGCATGCCATGGGCCGTTTCATGGCCATGTTTGACACGGTGCGCGACGGCGCTGTCGGACATGGCACCGCCGATATTCCCGCCGATCCGGTTGCGCGCGCGCAGCACCTGAAGGCGGCGGGCTATTATTACGATGCGGCCATGATGGGCGTGGCAAGGATTTCACCCGACGACTGGCTGCAAACCCCGTTTCGCAACCCCGACATTAACGGCATCCGCGCGGAACTGGAACAGGGCCAGCCCAAGACATTTGCCGCCGGTATTGACGCAATCTATGCCGATATTCTGGACTCCGCCCGTGCGGCCCCCGGCCCTGTGCCGCACCACACCCATGCGCTGGTCATTCTGGTTGATTATGCCCGCGACCCCGACCCTGATGAAGCGGGCTGTGACTGGACGCATGGAACCCAGCCGCAGCGGGCTGCATTGCTGGCGGCGAATACTGCCATTCTGCTGTCAAGCTACCTGCGGATGCTGGGGTATGAGGCGCGGGCGCATACGGCCTCAACCTCTGATATCGACCTGCCGCGTCTGGCGGTGTCCTCGGGGCTGGCATCCGTGCAGGGCGGGCAGGCCGTGAACCCGTTTGTGGGCACGCGCTATGGTCTGGCAGTCGTCAGCACCACGCTTGACATCGCCTGCGACTTGCCGCTGAAAGGCGGGGATTGGGCGCGCGCCCGTTCGAAGCGCACGGGCCATGAACCCCGCCGCAAACCCTTGATGACGGGTCGCCCCTACCGCCATGGTCCGCATCAGGTCGAACGGCTGAAACGCGTCGACACGCCCACAACATTCATTGACGAACCGCGCGTGCCACGGTTTCCCAAACGGGCAGATTTCTTTGCCCGCGCCCTGTTTGGCGATATGGGCCAACAGGTTCAGGACGCGACCAAGGGCGGCATGTATGTGCTGAAATCGCCCATCGGGGCCTGTGCGCGCCGCGCACTGGGCGCATTGTTATTGTTGCAATTCGGCGAGGCGCGCGGGCCGGTCCACCCGTCCGCCAGCGACCCGGCACGCAACAGTGACAACCTGAAAGGGGCCGCACATTTTCTGTCGGTCGATATTGCAGGCACCACCCGCGTGCCCGACTGGGCGTGGTATTCGCATGACGCGGGCGGCAACCCCATCACGCCACGCCACCCCAATGCCATTGCCATGCTGCTGGATCAGGGCCACGAGACGATGGAAGGCGCCAGTGGGGATGACTGGATTTCGGTTGCCCAATCGATGCGCGCCTATTTGCGGTTCTCGCTGCAAGGGGGCGTTATCGCCGAACAGGTGCGCCGTCTGGGCTATTCGGCACGCGTCCACACGGTGCTGGACGGCGAGGTGCTGCAACCGCCGCTTTTGTTGCTTGCCGGTCTGGGCGAGGTCAGCCGCATAGGCGAAGTCATCCTGAACCCGTTTCTGGGTCCGCGCCTGAAATCGGGGGCGGTCACCACTGATATGCCCATGACCCACGACAAGCCGATTGATTTCGGCCTGCAACGCTTCTGCGCCTCTTGTAATAAATGCGCGCGGGAATGCCCCAGCGGTGCCATCACTGCGGGGCCGAAACTGATGTATAACGGCTACGAGATCTGGAAATCCGACGCTGAAAAATGTGCGCGCTACCGCCTGACCAATTCTGCCGGCGGCATGTGCGGGCGCTGCATGAAAACCTGCCCGTGGAACCTTGAGGGGCTGCTGGTCGAGGAACCTTTCCGCCGCCTTGCCATTGCCCTGCCTGCCGCTGCACCGGTCATCACCGCACTGGATGACAGGCTGGGGCGGGGGTCCATCAATCCTGTCAAGAAATGGTGGTGGGATATTGAACTTGATCCTGCACAGGGCCGCTATGTCGCGGCAAGGGCTGCAAATACCCGCGGACTGAACCGTGACCTGAAGCTGAAAGCCGAGGATCAGACGCTGGCAGTCTACCCCGCCGATGTCATGCCGCCGCCCTTGCCGGTGATCCACCCGCTGAACCGCGAGGACGGCATTGCCCGCTACCGCGCCTTGCTCACCCCTGACGAATACCGCAACCGCCTTGCACGCGGGCAGACAGACGGGCTTGCCCCCGGCCCCGTTCCCCTGTCCGGCCCCCCGCCAGTGTTTCCTGTGGTACTGTCGCGGCGCGATGATCTGTCAGATGATGTGGTGCGCTATGAATTCACCCGCCCCGACGGTGCCGACCTGCCGCCCTTCGAGGCGGGCGGGCATATCGATGTGGTCATCGCACCGGAATACCAACGGCAATATTCGTTGGCAGGTGATCCCGCCGACAGGTCGCGCTATGTGCTGGGCGTTCAGCGCGAAGCAGCGGGGCGCGGCGGATCAATCCTGATGAACCGCGTCTTTCAGCCCGGCCGACGGGTGTTTGTATCGCCGCCGCGCAACCATTTTCCACTGGACGAGGGCGCACAATTCTCGCTGTTGCTGGGGGGCGGTATCGGCATCACGCCAATGCTGACCATGGCCCACCGCCTGCACGCCCTTGGCCGCGACTTCGCACTGCATTATTCCGTGCGCGGCGCGGCATGCTTCTGGCCGGAAATTTCCGCAGCGCCCTGGGCTGCACGCGCGCATCTGCATAACAGCGCCGCTGGCAACCGCGCCGACCTGAGTGCCTTGATCCCCGACTGGCAGAACGATATGCGGCTATATACCTGTGGCGGCATAGCCTATATGGACGCCGTTTTTGATGCCGCCCGCGCCAAAGGTTGGCCCGACACAGCAATGTCGCGCGAATATTTCGCTGTGCCGGAAGCTGCGCCACATGTGAACCACCCCTTTACCCTGCGCCTGTCATCAGGCCGGATGGTCGCGGTTTCCGCGGAACAAAGCGCGACGGACGCCTTGGCCGCCGCAGGTATCAATGTGCCGATGAAATGCAAGGACGGCATTTGCGGGGTATGTGCCGCAACCCACAACGCCGATACCCCGATCGAGCATCGCGACTATGTCCTCTCGGCCAGCGAACGCGCGACACGCATTGTGCTGTGCTGCTCGCGCCCGGCGACCGACGGCGCTGTGCTGACGATTGACCTGTAGCGGGCGGGCCAGCGGCACCTGTGGCAGATTCCTGCGTCGGGCGTGGCGATCTGCTGCCATGAAAATTGCGCCGCGCCCCGCAAAATCCTGTTCCGGTCAGGCAGTATCCTTTATCCAGATCCCACCCCGAGAGGAGTGGCGGGATATCACGGCACATTGCCGGAAACTGGAGGAGAGGACATGAAAATTCTATGCAAAACCGGCCTTAGGGCCTTGTCAGTACCCATGGCAGTCGCTGCACTCAGCATCGGGTCCATTGCGCATGCGCAGGAATTGTCGATAGCGACTGGGGGGACTGGTGGTGTATATTTTCCTTATGGGGGTGGACTTGCGGAAGTGATCAACCGCCATGTTGAGGGGGCCTCGGCGAGTGCGGAGGTGACGGGCGCGTCGGTCGAGAATGTTGCGCTGGTGTCGCGGTTTGACTCCGATCTGGCGTTGGCACTGGCCGATACTGTGTATCAGGCCTTTCACGGCGAAGGGGCCTTTGAGGGGCGTCAGGTGGATGAATTGCGCGCGATTGCGTCGATTTACCCCAATGCGGTGCAGATTGTGACGCTGGCGGGTAGCGGGATCACCAGCCTTGAGGATCTGCGCGGCAAGCGCGTGTCGGTCGGTGCGCCGGGATCGGGCACGGAAGTCAGCGCGCAGACATTGCTTGCGGCCAATGGCATCACCTATGACGACATCAGCGAACAGCGCCTGAATTTCAATGAAACCGCCGATGCGCTGCGCGATGGCGATATTGACGCGG
>NZ_JBHYFM010000015.1:0-67552 GCF_051859525.1 Roseinatronobacter sp.
GGCCGCGGGACGGCCCGCCGATGGTGCGGCGGCCTGCGGCCTTGATTCCGCACCTTGGGGCAATACCCAATGACCGCTTCAAGCCACTTTCCCCCTCCAAGCGGCCTCAACATGATCCGGCCACATCCGTCCTTTCCGGACGCGACAGCCTTTGTATAACCGCCTCGAAAATGAAAAACAGCGTCAGACTAAGCCCGGCCAGCACGAACAAGGACGCAAACATCAGGTCAGTCTGCCCGCGCCCGTTTGCCATAAGCATCAGGTAGCCCAAACCGCGCGACGACCCCACCCATTCCCCGATCACGACCGCAAAAGGCGCATAGACCACCGCAAGCCGCAACCCCGACGCCAGTGACGGCAGCGCATGCGGCACCTGCACCCAGATCAGCCGGCGCAAGGGGGTCGCCCGCATAAGCTGCGCCATATCCGCGATTGGCGCAGGCAGGCGCATCAACCCGTCAAAGAATGCCGATGTAACAGGGAAATAGATCACCAGCATAACCATCACGATCTTGGAGGGCGCACCATAGCCCAACCACAACGTGATAACCGGTGCCAAGGCAAAGACCGGAACCGCCTGCGCGAAGATCAGCATGGGACGCAGCAGCATGCGCGCACCGGGCGACAACGCAAGGTTCAGTGCTGTCGCCACCCCAAGCGCCACACCTGCGGCAAGGCCCGTCAGCAAATTCACCGCCGTAAAGCGCGCATTCTGCGCAAGCATGCCCGCATTGTTCCACAGGCTTTCGGCCACGCGCACTGGACCGGGCAATATAAACGCTGGAACCCCGCTGGCCCAGACCACACCTTGCCATAATGCCAGCCCGAAACCCAAGGCCAGCACACCGCGCAGCACGGCGCCCCAAACCCCGCTCATGCAGCGTTCATCCCGTGCAGCCGTGCCAGCAAACGCCCCTGCAGGGCCAGCGTCGCATCATCGTTGTAACTGCGCGGGGGGGGCGTGTCGGGCAGGTCCAGCGCGCAGGCCCCTTCAGGCGACAGAAGCCACGCCCGCTGCGCCAGACGCACGGCTTCCATCGGGTCATGCGTGATCAGGATAACCGTGCGCCCTGCCAGCATCCGCGCGGCCAGATCCTGCATGGCCAGCCGTGTCGCGGCATCCAGCGCGGAAAACGGTTCATCCAGCACCACGACGGGGCAATCCTCGATCAGGGTGCGGGCAAGGGCCACGCGCTGGCGCTGGCCACCTGACAATGTGGCAGGGCGACGATGCACCAGCCTGCCCAGACCCAGTTCTTGCAACAGCGCCAGCGCGCGCGCCGTGTCGGGCACCTGCCCGCGCAGCCGCGCACCGATGGTCACATTGTGCAGCACACTGGCCCATGGCAGAAGCTGCCCGTCCTGCGCCATCATGGCCACGCGCCCGTTCAAGGGGGCCGCATCACTCGCGCGGAACTGTCCGTGCAGCGCAAACGGCCCCGCCAGCCCGGCAACCAGCCGCCCCAATGTGGATTTGCCCACACCAGACGGTCCCAGCAGGCAGGACCAGTGTCCGGCGGGGAAATCCAGGCTCAGGTTGCGGATCAGCGCAAGCCCCCCGTTCCACAGATCGCCACTGATATGCAGGGCGGGGGCGTTCATGGTCCCGCAAGCCCCATATCCCAGAACCCCACTTCCAGCGCCGTCGCAGTCGCGAACCGTTGCGCAAGGCGCGCAGCAGCTGGCAGGCTGTGCCACTGTGCCCCCAGCCGACAGTCCAGCGCATCATCGATCAGCGCACCGACATCGCAGCACAGGCCCTGATAATCCGCCCCGCCATAGGTTTCGATCCAGTCGGCATAAGGCCCCCCACTGCCAGCAAGGCGCGCGCCAATTTCGCCATAGCCCAGCACACAGGGCGCAAGCGCGGCCATCAGGTCCAGAAAACTGCCCGAGTAGCCCGCCTCCAGCACATAGCGGGTATAGGCCAGATTGGCGGGCGCTTCGATTGTCGCCTCCAATGCGGCAGCGTCGATCCCTGCGCGCGCGCAGATGTCCAGATGCAGCGGCATTTCATGATGCACCAGCGCGTGCACAGTGCTTGATGCCGCGCGCATTTCCGACAGGTTGCCCGCCTTGACTGCCGCCAAGGCCCACGCCCGCGAAAAATGGATCAGGAACACATAATCCTGTCGCAGGTAATGCAGGAAATGTTCTTGCGGCAAGGTGCCATGGCGCAGCCCCTTTACAAAGTCATGATGGATGTAGGCCCGCCATTGCGGCGCATGATCACGCCACAAGGCGAAGGCACGGCCATAATCCGGCGCCGCCCTCATTCCCCGCCCCCTGCGGTGACATCAACGGCCAGATCAGCGACCGACAAGCCGCCCGCTGTTGCCCCGCGCTGTGCAAGAAATTCCTCGAACCGGGCATAGCGGCCGGCGTCAAGGGCGGCGGGGCGGGTGGCAAAACGCGGCCATGTGTCCCCCCATGCGCGGGTGTTCAATTCGGTCTGCAATTCAGCAGCGGTGGCGGCGAATATTTCCCATGCCTGATCGGGGTGGTTCAGAATGAACCCTGTCGCGCGTTCGGTGGCGTCCAGAAAACGCGCGATAACCTGCGCATCCATACGGTCGGGATTGGCGACATAGATCAGTTCGTCATAGGCGGGTATGCCTTCGGCTTCGGGGTAGAAACAGCGCCCTTCCGACCCTTCGATCTGAAGCTGGTTCAACTCGAAATTGCGAAACGCGCCGATCACGCCATCCACCTGCCCCGACATCAGCGCGGGCGAAATGGACCAGCCTATGTTGATCTGCTCCACATCATCCGGTTCCATGCCATTATGGGCCAGCATCGCGTCCAGCATCACTTCCTGCACGCCTGCAACGGCAAAGCCCACCTTGCCGCCCTTCAGGTCCGTCATATCCTGCACCGGTCCGTCGGCCAGAACCACAAGGCAGGTCAGCGGCGTGGAAATCAGTGTGCCCACGCGGCGCAGGGGCAAATCGTTGTGACGGCTAAGATGCAGTTGCGGCTGGTAGGACACGGCCAGATCGACACGCCCTGCCGCCACCATGCGCGGCGGGTCGTTCGGGTCGGAGGGCGTGACGGTTTCCACATCCAGCCCCGCATCAGCGAAATAGCCCAGTTCCTGCGCCAGAATGATGGGCGCGTGGTCGGGGTTTACGAACCAGTCCAGCATCACGCTCAGGCGGTCCTGCGCTGCGGCAGGCAGGGCGGTGGTGGCAACAAGGGCCAGCGCGGCCAAGGGGTATTTCATGGAAAATCCTTTCATTCGTCTGTCAGGGCCAGCAGGGCAATCTGCCCCGGCCAGCAGGTTTGCAGCACCTGCCCCGCATTATGCGCGCGCAAGCCCGTGGCACAGGCCAGCACGACGCGGCAGCCCGCAGGCGGGGCAAGGGTGGTGATATTCTGGGGCGGAACATGGCGCGCATCTGCGCTAAAGGGCGCGGCTTCCGTGCGCAGGTCGATCAACAGATCATCCGCACGGGTCTGGCTGCGCGCGATGAAGGGCAGCGGCGCATCGGGTTCGGGCGCACGGTCAAACCGGAAGCCCCCCATGCGCCAGCGCACCGCATCAAGGCTTATAAGCTGGCCCAAGGGGTCGGGTGTCAGGCCCAGCAGCACGGACAGCGCCATTTGCGCCTGCATCGCGCCAATCGCGCCCACAACCGGCCCCATGACCCCCGCGGTGGCGCAGGTTGCCCCACGCTGCGGCAGATCGGGGAAAATGGCGCGCAGGCTGGGTGCGCCACCGCAACACCCCGCCACATAGCCCGACCGCGCCAGCGCGCTTGCCGTGATTAGCGGTTTGCCCGTGTCGCGGCATATGTCCGACAATGTCAGGCTGGCGGCGAATGTGTCGGCGCAATCCAGCACCAGATCAGCGCCTGCCACCCAGTCGGGCGCGCTTGCAGGGTCCAGCCATGCGACATGCGGGGTGATCGCCACATCGGGGTTCAGCGCCGATAGGGTAGCGGCGGCGGCGCGCGCTTTGGGCTGGCCCAACTGGTCCATGCGATACAGCGGCTGGCGGTGCAGGTTCCCGATCTCGACATGGTCGCCATCCACCAGCGTGATGTGCCCCACGCCGCCCCCCGCAAGGTATTGCAGCACCGGCACACCCAGCCCCCCTGCCCCCACGACCAGCACATGCGACCGCGCCAGCCGCGCCTGTCCGTCAGCGCCAATTTCCGGCAGCACCATCTGGCGGGCATAGCGGGTCATGCGCAGACAGCCAGCCAGTCACGCATGCGCGCTTCGGGGTCGCGGTTCAGCGTTATGTCAGTCACGGCAGCAACAATATCGGCCCCCGCCGCGAATGCCCCCGCCGCGCGCTCGACGGACATGCCGCCAATGGCGCAAAGCGGGATATCGCCCACCAGCCGCTTCCATTCGGTGACACGCTCCAACCCTTGCTGGTGCCATTTCATCTGCTTCAGTATGGTCGGATAAACCGGCCCAAGGGCAATATAGTCCGGCGCAAGCGCCAGCGCGCGGTCAAGTTCGGCATGGTCATGGGTGGAAATGCCCACACGCAGCCCCGCGCGCCTGATTGCGGCAATGTCGGCGCTGTCCAGATCCTCCTGCCCCAGATGCAGCCAGTCCGCGCCTTCCTCAATCGCCAGTTGCCAGTAATCATTCACGACCAACGCGGCACCATGCTGGCGCGCAAGCGCCAGCCCTGCGCGAATGTCCAGACGCAGCGCATCGGGGTCGCGGTCCTTGATGCGCAGTTGCACCAGCTTTACGCCCAGCGGCAGGGCGCGGGCCATCCAGTCCACAGTGTCGAACACCGGATAAAAACGCGGTAGGGTCATAGCCATGCCTTTCCAATCAGCGGGGTTGACGGGGCTGCCATGTCGCGCGGCTCCATCGGGTCGGCGGTGCAGGCAAGGGCGCCCGCGCTGGCCGCCATGCCAAACGCACGCGCCATAGCCACCGGATCACCAGCCTGCGCAACAGCAGTGTTCAGCAAAACCGCGTCGAACCCCAACTCCATCGCGGCGGCCGCATGGCTGGGCAGGCCAAGACCCGCGTCAATGACCATGGGAATGTCGGGAAACGCCGCGCGCAGGGTTTTCAGCCCGTAGCGGTTGTTCAATCCCAGACCGGACCCGATGGGCGCGCCCCATGGCATCAGCACCTTGCAGCCCGCATCAACCAGCCGCTGCGCCAGAACCTGATCTTCGGTCATGTAGGGGAACACCTCGAACCCGTCAGCGGCAAGGGTTTCGGCGGCATCCAGCAACCCAAACGGGTCGGGTTGCAAGGTGTCGGCATTGCCGATCACTTCCAGCTTGATCCAGTTGGTTTCAAACACCTCCCGCGCCATGTGCGCTGTGGTGACAGCTTCGCGCGCGCTGTGGCACCCTGCGGTATTGGGCAGCACATGCACGCCAAGCCCGCGAATTATGTCCCAGAATGCCTGCCCCTGCCCGCTTTCGCGGCGCAAGGACACAGTGGCCACTGATGCGCCGGACGCGCGGAACGCCGCTTCCAGAATGGCAGGGGACGGGTATTGCGCCGTGCCCAGCATCAAGGGGCTGTCCAGTGTTACGCCATAGAAATCAAGCATCATCATATACCTTCATGCAGTGCATCTGTGTTCGCGCCATAGGCCTAGCCGCCCTGCATGGGGGCCAGCACTTCCAGCCGGTCCCCGTCACTCAGGGCGGTTCCGGCGCGGGCTGTTTTGGGCAGGAAATCACCGTTCAGCGCCGTCGCCACGCGCGCGTCCCCCCAGCCCAGTTCTGCCAGCGCGTCGGCGACATTCGTGGCCTTGATGTCACGCCTCTCGCCATTCACTTCAATTTTCATGGAACAAATCCCCCTTGATCCCTTTGGTCAGGAAATCCGCCGCCTGCTTCGCTAAGGCGGGCGCCATCAGATAGCCGTGCCGGAACAACCCGTTCAGGTGCAAAACGCGCCCCTGTCGGACCACGCGCGGCACATTGTCGGCAAAGGCAGGGCGCAAATCCACGCCGGTTTCCAGCATCTCGGCCTCGGCAAAGCGCGGGTCCAGCGCATAGGCCGCAGACAGCAATTCCAACGTGGAGCGCGCCGAAATGCCGCGCCGGTCCGCACTTTCGATCTGGGTTGCGCCCAGCATATAGACGCCATTCGCGCGCGGCACGATATATAGCGGATGACGCGGATGCAGCAGGCGCACAGGGCGGGTCAGCGCGATATCGGGCGCGCGCAAAACGATCATTTCGCCGCGCACCCCGCGCAGCCCCCGCACAGGGCTTGCCATGCCGCGCGCATCGATGACAGGGCCGGTTACGTCATCGGGCGTGGCCGCTGCCTGTTGAATATCCACCCCGCGCGCGCGCAACGCAGCCAGCAAATCGGCAAGTGCCGTGCGCGGGTCCAGATGGGCCTCGGCGCTGAAAAACAGCGCCTGCGAAGGGCCGGGCAGGTCCGGCTCCAACTCGGCCAGACCGTCCCTGACCCATTCATGCCCGTTTGTGCGGCGCGCAAAGCGTGCCAACTCGCCCCTGTCGCGGTCCAGCGCGACCACCAGCGACCCGCGATAGGTGACATTTGTCACCTCGGCCCAAGCGGCGGCAGCGTGCTGGCCATGTGCGACAACGGCGGCTTCTGCCACCGCCCCTTCGCAAAACGGGGCCAGCATGCCCCCTGCCCACCACGAACACCCGTGCGGCCCCGGCGCGCCGCTGCGGTCCATCAGGCGCACGCTTGCGCCCGCCTTGCACAGCGCCCATGCGGCCCAAAGCCCTGCGACACCAGCCCCGATGATGGTCACATCAGCCATTGGGCCATATCCCGTGAAAATGATGCACCGGCCCGTGACCGGACCCCACGCCCAGCCCGTCCGCATGCGCGATGGCACCTTGCAGATAGGCATGCGCCCGCGTCACGGCTGCTGCCAGCCCCATGCCCTGCGCCAGCCCTGCCGCAATCGCGGCTGACAATGTGCAGCCGGTGCCATGGGTGTTTTTCGTGGCGCGGCGCGGCGCGGACAGGCGGGTTACACCTTGCGCGTCAATCAACAGGTCCACACAATCCGACCCGTCGCCGTGCCCGTCTTTCATCAGCACGGCCTGCGCGCCCAAGGCGCGCAATGCCTGCCCCTGTTCCAGCATTTCAGCCTCGTTGCGCGCAGGGGCCGTGCCCAGCAGATCCGCAGCTTCCGGCAGGTTCGGCGTCAGCACCGTAGCGCGCGGCAGCACTTCACTGCGCAACGCCGCCAGCGCATCGGCGGGCAGCAGCCTGTCGCCCGATTTTGCAACCATCACCGGGTCCAGAACCACCGGCATTTCCTGCCCGCGCAGCCCTGCCGCCACAGTCGCGATTGCCGCGGCATCGCCCAGCATGCCCAGTTTGACCGCACGAATTGCCAGATCATCAAACACCGCCTGCATTTGCGCGGCGATCATCGCAGGGCTTGCGGGTTCCACCATGTTGACCGCGCGCGTGTTCTGCGCGGTCAGTGCCGTAATGACCGATGCGCCATACACGCCCAGCGCGGAAAATGCCTTCAGATCCGCCTGAATACCGGCACCGCCACCGGAATCCGATCCGGCTATGGTCAAGGCTATGGGGGTCAAGCGCGCCTCCTTTCGTTGTGGGTACCAACGTCAGAGGACGGAATGCGGGCCTGTCATGGCCCTTTTTGCGCACCGTTCCCTACGCCGGTATGATCCGGATCAGGTTCGATGGGTTGGCGTGACGCCTCTCAGCCTTGCAAGCAAGGCACCCCAACGGTTGTTGACAGGGAAGCTAATTCAAAACATCCCCAGCGGCAAGTGCAGATAGATGCGCAATGTCATCCTGCACCGGTCAGGCAACATCGCGCCCCTACGGACAGGCCGGATACGGCGTCACGCGGCGTTACCCGACAACGGCAGCGAGATGACAATCCCGCACCCTTTGGTGCCATGCGCCAGATAGGCAGACCCGCCATGCGCCACAACGATCGAGCGCACGATCGCGAGCCCCAGCCCGCAGCCCGAACGATCCCGTTCATTTCCGCCGTGCTGCGGCAACCTGACGAAGCGCTCGAAAACATGCTCGGACGCGGTCACGGGAATACCCGGCCCGTCATCCTCTATGGTCAGGGTAAGCTGGCGGTCGTCGGGTTCCAGACGCAGCCGGATTTCCTCGCCGTGGCTGGCCCCGTAGCGCAGCGCGTTGTCCAGCAGGTTGTCAATCACCTCGCGCAGAAGGACAGGGTTTCCGGTGACGACCATGGGTTGTGCCGGCGCTTGCAAATGGACCTCGACCCCTTCGGCCAGCGCCACAGGTGCAAATTTGCGTGCCTGCTCGGCCACAAGCTGGCGAAAATCAAGCGGGGTCCGGCCTGTTGCCGCAGTATGTTCTGCAATTTCCAGACTAAGCAACTGCTGGCTCAGGCGCGACAACTCGCTTGCTGCTGCATGCAGATCTGTAACTCGGGCATCACGCTGTTGCGCGTCCTTGCTGGACAGCGCGGCTTCAGCCTGCGCGCGGATGGCGGCAACGGGATTGCGGCGCTGCAATTCCGCCTGAAGCCGCGCGAACAGGGAATTCATTGTCCCTACCAGGGGGCGCACCTCGTTGGGAACAACGCGCCGGATGGGGTTCAACTCCGATGGGCTGCGCAAAGACACCGCTTCGCGCAGGTCGGTCAGCGGGCGCAAACCTTGGGCGATTCCGATCCAGACTGCTGCCGCCGCAGTCACAAGCACCAGCGCCAGAATACCAAGCGCCTGTTGCAAGATAATCAGGCTAAGTGCGCGGCGCTGGGTCGTCGACTGCCAGACCAGAACCGTTGTCCAGCCATCAAAGAACGGGTCGGCGATAAACTCGCGCAGGACCACTGCACGCGCTGGCTGCCCGTTATAGGTGAAATCGAAGAAATGTGGTTCCCCGCCACGCAGTTCAGCAGGGATAATGCCTTCGGGTGTGTCGGTATAGCCTGCAAGAATTCGCCCATCCGCCGCCGAGACATTGTAAAAGATCGGATCGCCCAAGGCCCCAACCAATGAATCCAGCAATGCATCGGACACGACATCACCCTGGGTTATGATGACCTCTCGGGCGACGACATGGGCGACAATCTTCAGCGCGTCGTCATACAGGGCCTGCGACATTGTTTGTGCCTGCCAGTAGCGGATTGTTCCCGCCATGACCGCCACGGCAACAAGCGGCAGTAAAATCAGCACAAACAGGCGCAGCCGCAAGGACCCTGCAAATGGTTTGCGGTTCAGTGAAAGGCCGCGCCTCATGCTTTGTCGACCTGCATCAGGTATCCAAGGCCGCGCAGCGTGCGGATGCCGACCCCGTGCCCGTCCAGCTTGCGCCGCAACCGAGAGACCAGAAGCTCCACGGCGTTGCCCTCTATATCTGCGCCGGTCCCGTAAATCCGTTCACCCAGCTGGTCTTTTGACAGCACCCTGCCGGCATTGTCGGCAAATGCCTCGAATAATGCCAGTTCACGGCGCGACACATGCAGCACACCATGCGATGTAGACAGGCTGCGCGCGGCGCGGTCATAGGTGACCCCCCCGATGATTTCCTGTTCCGTGCGGGCTTCTTGTGGCCGTCGCGACAAGGCGCGAAGGCGGGCGTGCAATTCGGTCATTTCAAATGGTTTGACCAGATAGTCATCGGCACCTGCATCCAGCCCTGCCACGCGGTCGGACACCTGCCCCTGTGCGGTCAGCAGCAGCACCGGAAAGCCCTGACCGCGCGCGCGCAACTGGCGCAGCACATCCAGCCCGCCAAGGCCCGGCAGGTTCACATCCAGAATCGCCAGATCAGCGCCGTTCTGTGCAAGGAAACTGTCCGCCGCCGCGCCGTCATCAAGCCAGTCCACAGCATGACCCGCATCTTGTAACGACTGGATCAGCGCGCGGGCAAGGATGGCATGATCTTCGATTAGCACGATCCGCATCACCGCTCCTTGCAGATTTTTCCACTAGTTCGTGTCCTGACAGCATTCTGACAGGTTTGCCAGCTAAGCGTTCCTTTGCACAGCAGGGCATGGAGGCGCCCCTGTGAATGTGCGCAAAACGACTTGGGAGGTCAACATGACAGTGACAACACAAACCCGGCGCGGGGCGCTGGGTATTTTCGCAGCCGCAACAGCCGCATTTACGTTTGGCGCGCCCGCGCAAGCACAAGTAGATTTTTCCGGCCAGACCATTGAATGGATCATTCCCTTCGGCACCGGGGGCGGGTCAGACACATGGGCGCGATTTAACGCCCCCTTCTTGTCCAAGCACCTGCCCGGCAACCCGACCGTGGTTGTGGTCAATGAACCAGGTGGCGGATCGACCCGCGGGACCAACCTGTTTACGCAGCGCGCCCGCCCTGACGGGTTGACCATTCTGGGAACATCCGGCTCCACGCAATTCCCCTATCTGCTGGGTGATCCGCGGGTGCGTTACGAATATCAGGACTGGTCGGTCGTGATGGTCGGCCCGACAGGCGGCGTGGCCTATGTTTCGCCCTCGACAGGGGTAGAAAGCATCGAGGATGTCGCAAATCTGCAAGGCCAGCGCCTTGTCTATGCCAGTCAGGGCGCAACATCACTTGATCTGGTGCCGATGCTGGCGTTCAAGCTGCTGGGGCTGGATGTAAACTATGTCTTCGGCTTTGGCGGGCGTGGCGATGGGCGTCTGGCCTTCGAGCGCGGCGAGGTTAACATCGACTACCAGACATCCTCGGCGTTCATCAGCAATGTGACACCCCTTGTCGAAGAAGGCAAAGCCGTTCCGCTGATGTCATGGGGCGTGCTTGATGAAGATGGCAACCCGCAGCGTGACCCCACCTTCCCGGACCTGCCGATTCTGGAAGAGGTTTATGAAATGGTCCACGGTGAAGCGCCCTCCGGCCCGATGTATGACGCCTATAAGGCGTTCAACACAGCCGGCTTTGCCGCGCAGAAAATGGTTGTCCTGCCCGAAGGCGCGTCCGATGACCTGATCGAGACGTATCGTGCGGCATGGCGTGATGTCTTTGCCGACCCCGACTATCAGGCCACATTTGAAGATGCGCTTGGCAGCTACGGACAAGTGACCGACCGTGGCGCTGACGCCCTGTTCACCGCAGGCACAAACATCGATCCGGAGGTCCGCTCGATGGTCGTCGACATGCTGGCGGCCGAATACAACGTGCGACTGGGCGACTAAGCCCGCAGCCGCCCCTTCGGCCGCGCAAATGGCCGTGGGGGCCTTTTCATATCCCTGTCCGATAATTCCCAAGCCGCGCATATGCCCGCGGCCTGATGCCGCGCAAGCCGGAGGATCTTATGTTTGATGTCTTTGTCTCTGCCCTGACAAATATTCTGACCTTTCAGCATATCGGCTACATGATGATCGGCGTGCTTGTCGGGCTGATGATCGGCATTTTTCCGGGCTTGGGCGGGATTGCAGGGTTGTCGCTGATGATCCCGTTCCTGTACGGCATGGACACAACGTCAGCGCTGGCCATGTTGATCGGACTGGTGGCCGTGATCCCCACATCGGACACATTTGCCAGCGTCCTGATGGGCATACCCGGATCTTCGGCGTCGCAGGCAACAGTGCTGGACGGGTTTCCAATGGCCAAGAAGGGGCAGGCCGCGCGGGCGCTGTCGGCGGCCTTCTTCGCCTCGTTGGTGGGCGGGCTGGTCGGCGCAGTGGTGCTGACAGGGTTTGTGCTGGTCGCGCGCCCCGTGATTTTGGCGTTTTCATCGGCCGAGTTGTTCATGCTGTCGGTCTTTGGCCTGTCTATGGTGGGCGTTCTGGCGGGCAAGTCGCTGGTCAAAGGCGTGGCGGCCTGCGCGCTGGGGCTGATCATCGGATCGGTCGGCGGTGCGCCTGCCACGGGCGAATTCCGCATGGTCTACGGGGTCGACTATCTTTATGACGGCATCCCGCTGATCGTGATCGGTCTGGGACTGTTTGCGGTGCCTGAAATCGTGGATCTGTTGCGCCGTGATCGTGCAATTTCCGAACGAAATACGCTGGGTGCAGGCTGGTTCACGGGCATCCGCGATGTGGCGCGCAACTGGTGGCTGACGCTGCGCTGTTCAGGCATCGGGGCGCTGATCGGGGCAATCCCCGGTCTTGGGGGCACAGTCGTGGACTGGATCGCCTATGGCCATGCGGTTCAGACCGTGAAGAAAGACCCGAAATTCGGCCAGGGCGATGTGCGCGGTGTGATCGCGCCTGAATCTGCCAATAACGCCAAGGAAGGCGGCGGGCTTCTGCCGACACTTCTGTTCGGCATTCCCGGCGGCGGGGCGATGGCGGTGTTTCTGGGCGGTATGGTGCTGCTGGGCATCCAGCCGGGGCCGTCGATGGTGGGCAGCAATCTGGACCTGACCTATACAATCGTGTGGTCACTGGCGCTGGCCAATGTGCTGGGTGCCGGATTGTGCATCCTGCTGGCGGTGCCGATTTCCAAGCTGACGCTGATTCCGTTCAAACTGCTTGCGCCCTTCATGATCGTGGTGATCTGCTTTGCCGCCTTTCAGGCGACGCGCACGCTTGATGACCTGATCACCTTGCTGGCTGTCGGGGTTCTGGGCGTCTATATGCGTCGCTTCGGCTGGCCACGCCCTGCCCTGCTGATCGGGTTTGTGCTGGCCACACAGGCCGAAACCTATCTCTATCAGGCGGTGCAATTCTATGGCTGGGAATTCCTGACCCGCACCGGCGTCATGATCATCATGGGGATCACGGCAGGGTCGATCTGGCTAGGCCTGCGTGCCCGCATCTCGGAGGCAAGCCCGGCTGAAATTCTGGCCGTTGAGGCCCGCGACACAGCCACTGGCCCGGCCGCTAATATCCGCGCGCGCGCCCCGCAGATCGCCTTCGCCGGTCTGGCGCTGGCCTTCTTCGCGGTCGGCATTCACGACGCCCTGAAGCAAAGTTTTCTGGGGCAGGTATTTCCGCTGATCATGGCAATCGCAGGCGCAGGGTTCACGGCGCTGGTGCTGGCATTTCTGGTGCTTGGCAGGCCCAACCATCCCGTTTCGGCAGATACAGAACATGAAGCGCAATCTGAAGATACGCCGCTACGCCCGACGCTGGGTGCAATCGCATGGGTGGGCGCGCTGGTCGCACTGACGGCCATCGCGGGTTTCGTCATCGCCCTGATCACTTTCTTCATAGCGTTCCTGAAACTCCGCGCGAAGGCAGGCTGGCTGATGACCGTGCTGCTGACAGCTGGCTGCACAGGTTTCGTGCTGACCCTCGCCTCGGCGCTGAACATGCGGTTTCCGGGCGGATTGCTGCAAGACCTTTACCGGCTTCCGTGGCCCTTTAGCTGAGGCATGATATGCAAACCGAAATCCCGTTCCTGTTCATGCGCGGGGGCACATCCCGCGGCGCGTATTTCAATGCCGCCGACCTGCCCGCTGACCGTGACCGGCTGGCCGCCGTGTTGCGCGCGGCGCTTGGCTCCGGCCATATACTCAATATCGACGGAATAGGCGGCGGGGCGACGGTAACGACCAAAGTTGCGATGCTGTCGCGATCCGATGCCGACGGTGTCGATGTCGATTACTTTTTCGCACAGGTTGACCCGATGCGCGAAGCGGTCGATTTCCGGCCAACCTGCGGCAATATCCTGTCGGGCGTTGGGCCAGCGGCGATCGAGATGGGTCTGGTTCCGGTTCAAGGCCCCGAGACGCGACTGCGCATTCGCGCGGTCAATACCGGCGCGCTGGTGGATGCGCTGGTGCAGACGCCCGATGGCTGCGTCACCTATGACGGCAGCTATACGCTTGACGGGTTGCGGGGCGGCGCCGCACCGGTCGCGCTGGGCTTCATGGGGACAGTCGGCACCATGTGCGGTGCGTTGCTGCCCACGGGCCATGCGCGCGATGTGATCGACGGGGTAGAGGTGACGCTGATCGATGTGGCCATGCCCATGATGATCGTCCGCGCCGCGGATCTGGGCCTGCGTGGCGACGAAACGCCCGCTGAAATCGATAAGGACACGGCCCTTCTCGCGCGGATCGAGGCGCTGCGCCGCAAGGCAGGGCCAATGATGGGACTGGGCACGGATGTGTCAGCTTCGGTCACCCCCAAGGTCGGGCTGATTTCGGCGCCATGCGCAGGCGGCAGCCTGCGCGCGCGCTACCTGACACCTTGGGCGTGCCATCCCGCCATGGCGGTCACAGGGGGTCAATGCCTTGCGGCTTGCGCTGTGCTGAAAGGGTCTGTCGCTGACGGGCTGTCACAGGTGCCCGCCACGGGGCCTGCGGCCATGCGCATCGAGCACCCGTCAGGCGCGCTGGAGGTAATGCTGGATTTTGTCGAGACACAAAATGGCGTGGACATCCGTGCCGCCGGCCTGACCCGAACCGCAAGGCTTCTGGCACGCGGAACCGTCATGGTGCCGCGTGGGGTTTGGGACGGCGCGCGATAAGCCGCCGCTTTGCAAGACATTGGAAAACGCCCAAGGGCCGGAGCAAGGGTGCAGCCCGCTGCGCAACAGGTCGGGCCGTCCTGCGGCCTGCCGATTACCCCGATGGCGATTAAACCCTTGGCGGTCGGGAACTTGCCGCCTGCATAAAGTGCATCCCTGTCGCGTTGGGCCCGCAGCCCCCGGCGCACCCGTTATTCAGGCCCGAATAGCCGCAAAGGGCGATTTCCCGTCCTATGCCCCCGCTCTCTGCCTACCGCCGCGCCAGAAGCGCGGCTGTCCGGTAGAAGCCATGCACCATTTTGGTATAGGGCGTGAGCACGAAAAACGCGAACACCGCACCCAGATGTATCGCCAGAAGCGCGGGCACGGCGCTGGTGCCTGTCGCCGCATAAAGTGCAAGGCCCGTTGCCGATACCGTGAACAGCAGCAGCACAAAGGCCATCTCGCCCCCCCAGACCCGCGCGGCCCCCAGTTCCGGATCGGCCCGCAGTTTCAGCCATGCCAGCGCGCCTGTGCCCATACACAGCAAAATGCCGCCGGGAACCCCCAGCAATTTAGGTGGTGACCAGAACGGATAGGGGGCTTCCCAGCCGAAGCCGTAATGCATCAATGTGGCAACAGACGTTGCGGCAAAGCACATCACAAACCCCCAAAGCGTGGCCTGATGGGCGTGGCGGCGGGCATTGGAATAGCGCGCGCCCTGTTCGAAATTGCACCCCTGCCCCGCGCCACCGGACAGGTTTTTCATGCGCGCAACCGACCCGCCCATCTGGCGCAGGCTGGCCCATGTGATCCACCCGCCCCCGATTTCACGCCAGTAGCTGCGCAATGAAACCGCAAGCCCTGCAAGCGGCAAAACAAACGCGGGTGCGAAGATAGCGACCATCGCATTATGAGAAAGGTAGGCGTAGAAGCCCTCGCCGCCCTCTGACCGCAAGCGCGCCATGACGAAGAACAACAACGCAAAGCCCGCAATCAGCATGGCAGCCACAGCGACACCATGGGCATGGAACACCCGCGCAAGCGCCTGCGGGCGCGCGTGGCGTTCCCATGTTTCCTGTCGCAATTCTGCCAGAACGGCGGGCAGGTTCAGATCAAACTCGTGCGGGGGGGCATATTGGCAGGCATAGTAGCAGCCCCGGCAATTATGGCACAGATTGGCCAGATGGGTGGCTGACGCGGCCGTCATTTCAGGCAGGGCGAAAAGCTGCGGGAACACGTCACAATAGCCTTCGCAATAGCGGCAGGAATTGCAGATCTGGAACTGGCGCGCGGCCTCGTCGTGTAGGTTTGGCGTATTATCCAGCATGCGATGCCGCCTCCTGTCCTGCGATGCGTCCGAAAACTGTGCCAATGGTCATGCCAAACCCCGCCAGATAGCCCTGCCCAAGGATTGATCCTGCCATCACCTCGCCCGCGGCCCAGACATTGGGCAAGGCGCCATGCGCGCCTTGCACCTGCGCGCGTTCAGACACTTTCAAACCCAGATAGGTAAAGGTCACACCGGGGCGCAGCATGTAGCCGTAATAGGGCGGGGTATCCAGCGGGCGGGCCCAATTGGTTTTTGGCGGCTTCAGCCCCTTGGTGGCCAGCCCGTCCAGCACACCAGGGGTGAAACTGCCACCCTCGCAGGCAGAATTATAATCCGCCACAGTCTTTTCCAGCGCATCCCCCGATAGCCCCAGCGCCTGTGCCAACCCGCCCAGCGTGTCGGCCTTGACTGGCGAAAATACCGGCGGCATGAACAGGCCCTGCGCCTTCTGGTCGGTAATCGCATAAGCAATCTGGTCGGGCTGCGCGGCGACCAATCTGCCCCAGATGGCGTAGCGCTTGGGCCAGACATCCTCACCCTCGTCATAGAACCGCGCGGCGTCGCGGTTCACGACAAGCGCATAGGGCACGCAGTCCAGCCGTGTGACAATGCCGCCATCGAATTTTGGCGCGCGCCCGTCAATGGCCACGCAATGGCATTGCGTCGGGTCCCCCACCGATTGCGCGCCTTGGTCAAGCACATTGCGCAGCACGGTGCCACGGTTATAGGGCGTGCCGCGGATCAGGAAGTTTTCCGCCCCCGGCCCCCATGCGCGCGCAAGCCAGTCCAGGTCGGCCTGAAACCCGCCAGAGGCCAGCACCACAGCGCGCCCTTCGATCTGTTCGCCGTCAACCAGCGTAACCCCTTGAAAGCGCCCGTCGCCAAGCTCCACATGCGCCACCTCGGCGTTGTAGCGGATTGTCACGCCCAGATCCTCGGCGCAGGCGTAATAGGCATTGACCAGCGCCTTGCCGCCGCCAAGGAAAAACGCATTCGTGCGGTCCAGCGACAAGGTGCCTGACAGCGATCCCTGAAAAATGACGCCATGCCGCTCCATCCAGGGCAGGCAGGCTTCGCTGTTGCGTATTGCAAGACGGGCCAGTGTCGGGTCGGTTTGCCCCTTGGTAACACGCAGCAGGTCGTCATAATATTCATCTTCGCCATATGTGTCGGTCAGAACCGACAGCGGGCCGTGATGCATACAGCGAAAATTGCGCGTATGTCGTGAATTGCCGCCGCGCATATGTTCGGGCGCGGATTCCAGAATGATGACGCGCGCGCCAGCCTCTGCGGCCTCGATCGCGGCACAAAGCGCGGCATTCCCGCCGCCGACCACCACCACGTCATATTGCAACATCATTGCCCCCGCTTGGTTCGATTCCATCCATCAAACCTGCCTCGCGCAGCTGGCGCAGACGGATGCGATGCGCGGCCTCGATATGGGCGCGCATCACTTCTTCGGCCTTATGGCCGTCGCGTGCATGCAAGGCGCGCAGCAAGGTGTCGTGTTCCTGTGCTGCGCTTTTGCTGCGGGCAGGGTCGAATAATGTGGACTGGCCAAGGATCAGCAATGTGCGTGCCATTGCCCCGATTGCCCCTTGAAGATAGCGGTTCTTGGCTGCGTTTATCAGGGATGTGTGAAATTGCCGGTTCAGGCGCGCAACCTCGGCAGGTAAATCGCTTGCAGTCATCGCTGTGTTGATTTCCGACAGCTCCAACAACTCAAGATCGGAAGCGGCGCGGGCCGCAAGCCGCGCTGCGGTCCCTTCCAGAACCGCGCGCATCTCATAAAGCTCCATAACCTCGGCATACCCAAGCCGCCGCAAACTCGCGCCCTGCCTTGGCAGATGCTCTACCAGACCATCCGCCTCCAGTCGCCTTAGGGCTTCGCGCACGGGTGTGCGCGAAATCCCAAGGCGCGCGGCCAACTCGACCTCGCGCAGGCGGGCACCGGGCAGCAGCACCCCAAGGCGGATATCTTCCAGAAGCCGGTCATAGGCGCCCTGCCCCTGCGGCAGATCAACATTGGGCTGGGATTGTTTGCGCATGTCGTCCTCGGGGTTGCGGGTGGCTGTTTCACCTTGCATACACTTGGATACAATAGTATGCAAGATGTCTATTCCATGAGAGCAAGCATGTTTACAAGCAACCGCCTTCTGACATTTGCCATCGCCCTTGCCGGTGTCGGGGTGTTCCGGTTTCTTGCGCTTCCGCTGCCGTTTCTGTTCGGGCCCATGTTCGCCTGTCTGTTCGCGGCCCTGC
Organism: Roseinatronobacter sp.; assembly: GCF_051859525.1. Taxonomy (NCBI): domain Bacteria; kingdom Pseudomonadati; phylum Pseudomonadota; class Alphaproteobacteria; order Rhodobacterales; family Paracoccaceae; genus Roseinatronobacter; species Roseinatronobacter sp. The sequence goes on from NZ_JBHYFM010000015.1 coordinate 17,909, forward strand.
TGGGGGTGCGGCTGCAAGGGGCAGGGCAATTATCTGTTGCGGCGCGCACAATTCTGGGTGTGGCCGTGGGCGCATCAATCACGCCAGCGATTCTGGGCCAGATTCCATTGATGGCCATAACGCTTGCAATGATACCTGCCTATGTCGTGCTGATTGGTCTGGTGGGGGTGCCTTTCTTCCAGCGCATCTGCGGCTTTGACCGCGTGACAAGCTATTATGCCGCAATGCCCGGCGGGTTTCAGGACATGGTGCTTTTCGGTCAGGAGGCGGGCGCAAACCCCCGCGCATTGTCCCTGATCCACGCCACACGGGTTCTGGTCATTGTTACGCTGGTGCCGATTCTGCTGACCGGCCCCTTCGGTGTAGGGCTTGACCAGCCGATTGGCGCGCCCGCGCGCGACGTGCCGCTGCATGAAATGGCACTGATGGCGGTTATCGCCCTGATCGGCTGGAAAGGGGGCGTGCGTATCGGGCTGTTTGGCGCGGCGATCCTTGGCCCGATGATTCTGGCCACCGCCCTGTCACTGGGCGATATTCTGCATCACCGCCCCCCTGCCGAGGCGATCATGCTGGCGCAATTCTTCATCGGCATGGGAATCGGGATGCAGTTCAGGGGTGTCACTTTCGCCGAACTGCGTCATGACGTGGCCGCAGGCGCCGCTTTCGCGGTCATACTGGCTGCCCTTGCGGGGGTATTCACGCTTCTGGCGTATAAATTGGGTGGCGCCCCCATGCTGGAAGCCTTCTTGTCTTTCGCACCGGGGGGACAGGCCGAAATGACGGTGCTGGCCATTGTCGCGGGGGCAGATCTGGGATTCATCGTTATACACCACCTGATGCGCCTGATTGTGGTCATTACGGGCGCGCCCGTCATGGCGCGGCTGATCTGGGGGAAAACAAGATGAAAATTGCGATACTGGATGATTACGCAGGCGTTGCACTGGCGTATGGCAACTGGGGCGGCCTTGGTGACATAACTGTATTTCGCGACACGTTGCCGATGGGCGCGTCACTGGTTGCGCGGCTGAAACCCTTTGATGTGGTTTGCGTCATGCGCGAGCGCACGCCCTTACCCGCCGCCCTGATTGAGGCGCTGCCCAAACTGCGGCTGGTCGTCACCTCTGGCCCGCGCAATGGCAGTATCGATCTGGCCGCAGCGCGGGCAGCAGGTGTGACGGTATGCGCGACACAATCGCGCAAAACCACAACTGCCGAATTGACGCTTTTGCTGATGCTGGCGCTGAACCGGCAATTTCTGCCCAATGTGCAAAGCCTGCGGTCCGGCGGTTGGCAGGGCGCGTTGGGCCGCGATCTGGCGGGGTTGCGGCTGGGTCTGGTGGGTCTTGGCACCATCGGCGCACAGGTTGCGACACTTGCCCAAGCGCTGGGCATGACTGTCTGCGCGTGGTCCCAAAACCTGAGTGCGGAACGCGCGGCAGAATGCGGCGCGGAACAGATGCCCTCGCTTCCCGCGCTGATGGCGGCAAGCGACGTTGTTTCAGTGCATCTGGTTCTCGCGGACCGGACACGCGGCCTGATCGGGCCAGCAGCGTTTTCTGCCATGCGTGATGGTGCGGTGTTCATAAACACATCCCGTGCAGGACTGGTGGACAACACAGCCCTGCTTGCAGGTCTGCGTCAGGGGCGTCCGGCCGCAGCGGGTCTGGATGTGTTTGACACCGAACCCCTGCCCGCGTCACATCCGATGATGGACGCTGATCTGATCGCCGAAGGCAAGCTGCTGCTGACCCCCCATCTGGGCTACACGACCGAGGCAACATTGCGCCTGTTCTACAGCCAGATGGCAGACGCCGTGCGCGCTTGGACCGAAGGCGCGCCAATCCGGCAGCTATAGCCATATGCGCCGATTTGCGCGCGCGCGGCGAAACGGTTTGCCACGCATGCAGGGAAAAGCCGCGCGAAAAAAAGGCGCTGGCCGGAATTTCGCTTATTTTGTGACCACCAGCCCTGCACAAGGCCGAAATCTGGCCGCGCTGGCCTTGTCCCAAGCGGGGGTTCATGGGTTGCAGGGGGCAAGTCAACCAGTGCCGGACATGAAACTTCATATCGTTATTGTAGAACCCGATCAAACCCGCGCGCGGCTGGTCATCGACAGCCTGCAACCGCTGGGCCATCACGTCACCGTCATCAGCGAGGCCGCAGGGCTGGCGCGGCGCGTGTGCGACATTGCGCCTGATATTGTGTTGATCGACATGTCAAACCCGTCCCGCGACACGCTGGAGGAAATGGCCCTGGCGTCCGGCCCGATGGAACGGCCTGTTGCATTTTTTGTTGACCGCACGGACCGCGACCTGACGCAGCAGGCAATCGAGGCCGGTGTGTCTGCCTATGTGGTGGACGGCCTGCAACCGGACCGCGTGGCATCCGTGATGGATGCGGCGATTGCCCGCTTTCAGATGTTTCGTCGCATGCGCATGGAACTGGAAACAACCCGCCGCGCACTGGAAGAACGCAAGCTGATTGACCGCGCCAAGGGCATCTTGATGAAAGCGCGCGGCCTGACCGAAGAAGAAGCCTACGCATTGTTGCGCAAAACCGCCATGGATCAGGGCCGCAAACTGGCCGAGGTTGCAAGCGCCCTTGTCACCGCAGCGGGGCTTTTGTCATGAACCTGACATCCGTGCGCGTGGGCTTTGTTCCGCTGCTGGATCTGGCACCGATTGTCATTGCCCATGAGATGGGCTTTGCAGCGGCCGAGGGGTTGGCGCTGGATTTGCAGCGCGCGCCGTCATGGTCCAGCCTGCGCGACATGCTGCTTTGGGGCCAGGTGAATGTCGCGCAGATGCTGGCGCCTGTTCCCGTTGCCATGGCATTGGGCCTTGGTGGTGCAGTGGCGCGGCTGGATGTGTTGCAGGTGCTGTCCATCAATGGTGACGTGGTCGGGGTGTCGCAGGGGCTGGCCGACAGGCTGCGCGCCATCGGGCATGACTTCGCCTTCACGCATGCAGGTAGCGCGAAAGCGGCCCTTGTCGCAGCGTCCCGTGGCCGGTTGCGTATTGGCGTGCCGTTCCCGTTTTCAACGCATGTGGAGTTGGTGAATTACTGGCTGCGGGATGCGGGGCTGGACTATGAACTTTGCACCATCCCGCCGCCGCGTATGGCAGATGCGCTGGCCGCAGGCGAAGTGGATGCGTTTTGCGTGGGCGAACCGTGGGGATCGGTCGCGGTGGAACTGGGCGCGGGCACATTGTTGTTGCCCAGCCGTGCAATATGGGCCGTAGCCCCCGAAAAGGTTCTGGCCGCGCGCCATGACTGGGTGTACGCAAATCCCGCCCTGACAGGATGCCTGATGCGCGCCATATGGCGCGCGGCACGGTGGCTAAGCGTGCCGGAAAACCGGTTGATTGCATCTGAAATTCTGGCGCGTCCGGAATATGTCAACACGCCGGTCGATGTGCTGGACAGGGCCTTGCGCGGGGAAATGGTGATTTCCCCACAAGGTGAAATCCGGCAGGTGCCCGACATGATCCGTTTCTTTGACGGGGCGGCAAGTTTCCCGTGGCGGTCACAGGCCGCATGGTTTGCAGCCCGACTGGCCGCGCGTCACGGGCTGGACCCCGCGACCAGCCTTGCCGCCGCAAAAGCGATATGCCGGACGGATCTGTATCGCCAGAACCTGCGCACAGCGGGGGCCGACCTGCCCGGCGCATCCGAGAAGCTGGAGGGCAGCCTGCACCACCCCACCGCCGTCGCATCCGAGCGCGGACAGATGATCCTTGCGCCGGATGCTTTCTTTGATGGTCAGATTTTCGACTCCAGCCGGTATTGACGCTGAAATTTTCAGCATGGGGTTGCTGCACCTGCATAATGATCCGGTTCTGGCGCGTTTTCCGGTGATTTTGCGCCCGACACCTGCAATCAAGGGCTAACCGAAGCGACAAGGATGTCGATTCGTAACATCAGGGTTCAATGATGAACCCCCATGGGCACAGCCGCCTGACCAGATTGCGCTTCACCTGCGCAGCTCCGGTCGGCGGCTTTTTTCGTTTCGGCCCGACGCATTCGGGCCACAGCCAGAGGATATCATCATGATCCGCAAGCTTCTTGTTTCCACCAGCGTCATCGCCGCACTTGGCGGCACCATCGTGCATGCTGACAGTTTCCCCGAAATCGAGGATCTGACACTCGGTTTCATCAAACTGACCGATATGGCCCCCTTGGCCATCGCATATGAGCGCGGCTATTTCGAGGATGAGGGCCTGTTTGTCACATTGGAAGCGCAGGCCAACTGGAAGGTGCTGCTGGACGGTGTGATCGACGGCAACCTGCACGGCGCGCATATGCTGGCAGGCCAGCCGCTGGCCGCGACCATCGGTTTCGGGACATCGGCACATATTGTCACGCCGTTTGTCATGGACCTGAACGGCAATGCCACAACCGTCTCGAACGAGGTGTGGGAGTTGATGCGCCCTGCCATCCCGTCGGATGCGGATGGCAAACCCGTCCACCCCATTTCCGCCGAAGCCCTGCGCCCCGCGCTGGAAGCGTTTGCCGATCAGGGCCGCCCGTTCAATATGGGCATGGTCTTTCCCGTCTCGACGCATAATTTCGAACTGCGCTACTGGCTGGCAGCAGGCGGCATTCACCCCGGTTTCTACAGTGCGGACAACATTACCGGCCAGATCGGCGCAGAAGCACTGCTGTCGGTGACCCCGCCCCCACAAATGCCCGCCACACTGGAGGCCGGCACGATTTCGGGCTATACCGTGGGCGAGCCATGGAACCAGCAAGCTGTCGCCATGGGCATCGGTGTGCCAGTGGCGACCGATCTGGACATCTTTCCCATGCGCGCCGAAAAAGTCCTTGGACTGCGCGCCGATTTTGTCCGTGACAACCCCAACACCGTGCATGCGCTGACGCGCGCCCTGATCCGCGCGGCCATGTGGCTTGATGCGGATGACAACGCCAACCGCGACGAAGCCGTGCAGATCATCAGCCGCCCGAATTACGTCGGCGCAGATCCGCAGGTGCTGGCGAATTCCATGACCGGCACATTTGAATTCGAACGCGGCGACGTGCGCCCTGTGCCCGATTTCAACGTGTTTTTCCGCGATTACGCCAACTTCCCCTTCGCGTCTGATGCAGTCTGGTATCTGACCCAGATGCGCCGCTGGGGGCAGATTACCGAAGCCCAAAGCGACGATTGGTATATCGAAACCGCGCGCAGCGTCTTTTTGTCCGACCTGTTTGAACAGGCGGCACAATCGCTGGTGGATGACGGGCTTGTTCCGGCAGATGCGTTTCCTTTTGGCAGTGACGGGTTCCGTGATGTGGTCGATCACGCGATCGATGGGGTGCCCTTCGATGGGCGCAGGCCCAATGCGTATATCGACAGCCTGCCGATTGGGCTGAAGGGCGAACAGACTGTCATAGGCACACAGGTGCAGGGCTAGGCCCCGGCATGAAAGGAGTTTCTGACATGACTGCAATTGACCCGACCCAAATTCAGGCACAGCGCCGCGCGCGTCTGTTCACCCGCATCAACAAACTGGACGGCTGGTTCAAGGTTCTGGGCCTGTCCTTCATGACACCCCTGCTGCGCGCACTGGCAGGCGACAACCCCAAGGCACAGGGAAAACAGTTATGGCAGTTGCTGGGGGTTCCGCTGCTGGCGATCCTTGGCTTCCTGCTGCTGTGGGGCAATCTGGCGCCACGGGTTGAAACATCGCTTGGGGCAATTCCCGGCCCTGTGCAGGTTTGGGAACAGGTGGGCGTTCTGCATGCCGACCATGTGGCGGAACGCGAACGCGAACGCGCCTTCATGGAACGTCAGGCCGCACGCAATGCCGAATTTATTGCCGCCGGTCAGGACGACCGTGTGCGCGAACGCCCCTATACCGGATCGCCGACATATTACGACCAGATCTGGACATCAGTGAAAACCGTCTTCTTCGGGTTCATGATTGCCACGGTTGTCGCCGTGCCGCTGGGCATTGCGGCGGGTCTGTCACCCACCACCAACGCAGCGCTGAACCCGTTGATTCAGGTGTTCAAGCCGGTCAGCCCGCTGGCATGGCTGCCGATTGTAACCATGGTCGTCTCGGCGGTGTATGTCACGCAGGACGGCATGTTCTCGCGTGCGTTCCTGACCTCGGCCATCACGGTGACGCTGTGTTCGCTATGGCCTACACTGATCAACACTGCCCTTGGCGTGGCCAGCATAGACCGCGACCTGATTTCGGTCAGCCGTGTGTTGAAGCTGAACACATGGACCAAAATCACCCGTCTGGTGCTGCCGTCGGCGCTGCCACTGATTTTCACCGGCTTGCGCCTGTCGCTGGGTGTAGGCTGGATGGTGCTGATTGCAGCGGAAATGCTGGCGCAGAACCCCGGCCTTGGCAAATTCGTCTGGGACCAGTTCCAGAACGGTTCATCCACCAGTCTGGCGCAAATCATGGTGGCGGTGTTCACCATCGGGATCATCGGCTTCCTGCTGGACCGGCTGATGTATGCGCTGCAATCGCTTTTCACCTTCTCGAACAACCGGTGAGCATCATGGCAATTCTGGAATTCAAGAACGTATGCAAGGGGTTCGGCACCGGACTGAACCGCGAGGAAGTCCTGAAAGACATCTCTCTTTCCGTAAACGAGGGCGAATTTCTGGCGATCCTGGGCTTTTCAGGCACAGGCAAGACAACGCTGATCAACCAGATCGCGGGCCTTGCCCAACCCGATAGCGGGCAGGTTCTGTTCAGGGGCAAGCCCATCACCGGGCCGGGGCCGGAACGGGGGCTGGTGTTCCAGTCCTATTCGTTAATGCCGTGGCTGACAGTGGCGGGCAATGTGGCGCTGGCGGTGGATGCGGTGCATAAATCCGCCAGCCGCGCGGAACGTGCTGCAATGGTGGACAAGTTCATCGCCATGGTGGGCCTTGGCCACGCCAGAGGGCGGCGGCCCGCGGAATTGTCGGGGGGAATGCGCCAGCGGGTTTCAGTGGCCCGCGCATTGGCCATGAACCCCGAAGTTCTGCTGCTGGATGAACCGCTGTCGGCACTGGACGCGCTGACGCGCGCGAACCTGCAGGACGAGATCACCCAAATCTGGCAGGCGGATCAGAAAACCGTGGTGCTGATTACCAATGATGTGGATGAAGCACTGCTGCTGGCAGACCGGATTATTCCGCTGAACCCTGACGGAACGCTGGGCACGGCATTCAAGGTGTCGATCCCGCGGCCACGCGCCCGCACCGCCATGAACAATGATCCCGCTTTCAAGAAACTGCGCGCGGATGTGACGAAATACCTGATGGATGTGGGCATCGCGGCCAAGGTTGCCGAAACCCGCACCCTGCCACAGGTCACACCAATACACGGCGCACCGAAAGCCTATGCCGACGCTGCAAAAAGCCCTGTGAGCGACAAATACCTTGAATTCTCGCAGCTTTCCAAGGTCTACCCTACGCCAGAGGGGCCGCTGACAGTTGTGGACCGGTTCGACCTGAAAATGAAGAAAGGCGAATTCATCAGCCTGATCGGGCATTCGGGCTGCGGCAAATCCACAGTGCTGACCATGGCGGCGGGGCTGAACGACATTTCCGGCGGGGCGATCAAGCTGGACGGGATGGAAGTGCGCGGCGCGGACCCCGAACGCGCCGTGGTGTTTCAGGCGCCCAGCCTGTTCCCGTGGCTGACCGCCAAGGAAAACGTGGCCATGGGGGTGGACCGCGTCTATCCGCGCGCCTCGCGCACTGAACGTCAGGACGTGGTCGAATACTACCTTGAACGCGTGGGCTTGGGCGATGCGATGGACCGGCAGGCGGCCGACATGTCAAACGGCATGAAGCAACGCGTGGGCATAGCGCGGGCCTTTGCCCTTAGCCCCAAACTGCTGTTGCTGGATGAACCTTTTGGCATGCTGGACAGCCTGACGCGTTGGGAATTGCAAGAAGTGCTGATGGAAGTGTGGTCGCGCACCAAGGTGACCGCGATCTGCGTGACCCATGACGTGGATGAAGCCATCCTTCTGGCAGACCGCGTGGTGATGATGACCAACGGCCCGCGCGCGCGCATCGGCAAGGTTGTTGATGTAAACCTGCCCCGCCCGCGCACCCGCAAGGCGCTTCTGGAACACCCCGACTACTACACCTATCGCGCCGAGGTTCTGCAATTCCTGGAGGATTATGAACACGGCGCGCACAAGAAGAAGGAGGCGGCGTGATGAAAAAGAAACTCGTCATCATCGGCGCGGGCATGGCTTCGGGCCGCGTGCTGGAGCATCTTCTGGCCGCCGAACCGGAAGGCTGGGACATAACCCTGTTCAACGCGGAACCGCGCGGGAACTATAACCGCATCATGCTGTCGCCCGTCCTGTCGGGGGAAAAGACATATCAGGACATCGTCACCCATGACGATGATTTCTATGCGCAGCATAAGATCACCTGCCGCTTTGGCGAGTCGGTGGTGCGCATCGACCGCGCGAACAAGGTCGTATATTCCAATGCGGGCGGCGCACCCTATGACAAGCTGCTGATCGCCACAGGATCGGCGCCTTTCATCATTCCCGTACCCGGCCACGACCTGCCCGGTGTGATCACTTACCGCGATATGGACGACACGCAGGCCATGATCGACGCCAGCGCCCGCCCCGACGCGAAGGCGGTGGTCATCGGGGGCGGTCTGCTGGGGCTGGAAGCGGCGGCGGGGCTTAAAGCGCGCGGCATGGAGGTGACGGTCATTCACCTGATGGGCCACCTGATGGAGCGCCAGCTGGACCCCGCCGCAGGCTACCTGCTGCAAAAGGATCTGGAGGCGCGCGGGATCACGGTTCATTGCAAGGGGGCCACCAAGGCCATCCTTGGCAAGGATCGCGTTGAGGCGGTTTTGTTGGAGGATGGCACGATCCATGAGGCGCAACAGGTCTGTATGGCCGTTGGCATCCGGCCCGAAACCCGCATCGCCACCGATGCCGCGCTGGAGGTCGCACGCGGGATTGTCGTCAATGACCAGATGGTCACATCGGACCCCGATATTCTGGCGGTCGGCGAATGCGTGGAACATAACGAGCAACTGTTCGGGCTGGTAGCCCCCCTTTATGATCAGGCCAAGGTCGTTGCCGCAACCCTGCTGGAGAAGGACGCCGCGTTTCAGCCCGTCCAGACGGCCACCAAGCTGAAGGTCACAGGCGTGGAGCTGTTCAGCGCCGGTGATTTCGCCGATGCCGACGGGCGCGAGGATATCGTGTTCCGTGACCCTGCGCGCGGGGTCTACAAGCGGCTGGTGATCGAGGATAACCGCCTGATCGGCGCGGTCATGTATGGCGACACCGCTGATGGGTCATGGTTCTTTGGGCTGATCAAGGATGGCACGGACATTTCCGACATGCGCGACACCCTGATTTTCGGACCTGCCTATCAGGGGGGTGCCCAAACGGACCCTTTGGCAGCCGTTGCAGCCTTGCCGCCTGAGGCGGAGATTTGTGGCTGCAACGGCATATGCAAAGGCACCATCGTTTCGGCGATCGAAGGCGGCGCCAGCACCCTTGCCGATATCAAGGCACAAACCAAGGCCAGCGCGTCCTGCGGCACCTGCACAGGGCTGGTCGAGCAGGTTCTGGCCAGCACGCTGGGCGATGCATTCAAGATGCCCGCCGCGCAACCCATCTGCGGCTGCACCGACTTGACGCATGAAGACGTGCGCCGCCTGATCAAGGCACAGGGCCTGAAATCCATGCCTGCGGTCATGCAGGAACTGGGGTGGAAGACATCTTGCGGCTGTCATGTCTGCCGCCCTGCGCTGAATTTCTATCTGCTGGCCGACTGGCCGGAAGATTACACCGACGATGCGCAAAGCCGTTTCGTGAATGAACGCAACCACGCCAATATCCAGAAGGACGGCACCTATTCTGTGGTCCCGCGCATGTGGGGCGGCATGACCAACCCGCGCGAATTGCGCGCCATTGCGGACGCTGCCGACAAATACGACATTCCGGCGGTCAAGGTCACAGGCGGGCAGCGCATTGACCTGTTGGGCGTGCAGAAGGAACACCTGCCCCATATCTGGGCCGACCTGAATGCCGCTGGTCTGGTCAGTGGCCATGCCTATTCCAAGGGGTTGCGCACGGTCAAAACCTGCGTCGGCACGGATTTCTGCCGCTTTGGCACGCAGGATTCCACTGGGCTGGGCATCAAGCTGGAACAACGCCTGTGGGGGTCGTGGACACCGCATAAGGTCAAGCTGGCGGTATCAGGCTGTCCGCGCAATTGTGCGGAAGCGACCTGCAAGGATGTGGGTATCGTCTGTGTCGATTCAGGCTACGAGATTGGCGTGGGCGGGGCGGCAGGCATGGACCTGAAAGAGGTCGAGCGTCTGGCCAAGGTTTCAACCGAGGCAGAGGCCATCGACCTGACCGTGGCCTTTGTCCAGCTATACCGCGAACATGCGAAATATCTGGACCGTCCCTATAAATGGCTGGCCAAGGTGGGGCTGGACTGGGTGCAGGCGCAGATCGTTGATGATCCGGACAATCGCGCGGCCCTGATTGCGCGGTTCGATCTGTCGCAGACCATTTATCAACGCGACCCTTGGGCAGACCGTGCAACCCCGCAATCCCAAGCGGAATTTGCCCCTTTGGCCGATCTGACACAGGAGGCAGCGCAATGAGCTGGCTGGATATTGGCGCCCTTGGTGACATCCCGCAACGCGGCGCGCGCGTGGTGAAAACCGTGCATGGCTGTGTTGCGGTGTTTCGCACGGGCGATGACCGCGTTTTTGCCATGGATGACCGCTGCCCGCATAAGGGCGGGCCATTGTCCGAAGGCATCGTGCATGGCCATGCGGTCACCTGCCCCTTGCATAACTGGGTGTTCTCACTGGAAACAGGCATCGCGCAGGGTGCAGATAGCGGAACCGTTGCAACCTATCCCGCCCGTGTTGACGCAGGACGCGTCCTGATCGACGCCGCGCGTCTGCGGGCGGGGCGTGCAGCATGAAGCCCGTCCGCACCACCTGCCCCTATTGCGGTGTTGGCTGCGGCGTTCTGGTCACACCGGACGGCGCAGGCGGCGCAAGCGTCAAGGGCGATCCGGACCATCCGGCGAATTTCGGGCGGCTGTGTTCCAAGGGCACGGCCTTGGGCGAAACACTGGGGTTGGACGGGCGTATCCTGACGCCACGGGTCGGCAACAAGCCCGCAACATGGGATGCGGCGCTTGATCTGGTGGCAGACAGGTTTCAGACAGCAATCCGCGATTTCGGCCCCGACAGCGTGGCGTTTTACCTGTCCGGCCAGATGCTGACCGAGGATTACTACGCCGCCAACAAACTGATAAAGGGCTATATCGGCACGGCCAATGTCGACACCAATTCGCGGCTGTGCATGGCGTCATCGGTCGCAGGACATAAACGCGCCTTTGGCAGCGACACAGTGCCGGGTACTTATGAAGATCTGGATCAGGCCGATCTGGTGGTGCTGGTGGGTAGCAATCTGGCATGGTGCCATCCGGTCCTGTACCAGCGGCTTGTCGCGGCGAAAAAGGCGCGCGGTACAAAGATAGTGGTGGTGGACCCGCGCCGCACAGCAACCTGCGACAGTGCCGACCTGCATCTGGCGCTGGCACCGGGCAGTGATGCGGCACTGTTCAACGCGGTGCTTGTGGCGCTGGCGGATCGTGGTGCTGTGGACCGCGCCTATGTCGCGCGCCATGTCGCCGGATTTGACGCGGCACTTGCCACCGCGCGCGCCACGGACCCCGCAATGACCGGACTGGCGGCAGATGATCTGGCGACCTTCCTTGACTGGTTCACCACGACCGAACGCGTCGTGACGGTGTATTCCCAAGGGATCAACCAATCGACAAGCGGCACCGACAAGGTCAATGCAATCCTGAACTGCCATCTGGCCAGCGGGCGTATTGGCCGGACAGGCTGCGGGCCGTTTTCGGTCACCGGCCAGCCCAACGCCATGGGCGGGCGCGAGGTTGGGGGGCTGGCCAATATGCTGGCCTGTCATCTGGACATTGAAAACCCCGCCCACCGTACCGCCGTGCAGGGTTTCTGGCAAAGCCCCGTCATGCCCGACCGCCCCGGCCTGAAAGCGGTCGAGATGTTTGACGCCGTGGCACGCGGGCAGATCAAGGCATTGTGGATCATCCACACCAATCCCGCTATCTCGATGCCCGATGCGGATGCGGTGGCGCGCGCGATCAAGGGTTGTGACTTCGTGGTGGTCAGCGATGTGACCCAGACCGACACCACACGGCTGGCCGATGTCATCCTGCCCGCAACGGCTTGGGGCGAAAAATCGGGCACTGTCACCAATTCCGACCGCACCATCAGCCGCCAGCGCGCATATCTGCCCGCACCGGCGCAAGCGCGCGACGATTGGCGCATGATCGCGGATGTGGCGGCGCGCATGGGCTGGGGCGATGCGTTTGGCTGGACAACTGCGGGCGAGGTGTTTGCCGAATACGCAGCACTGTCCGGCGTTGCGGGCGCTCTGGGGCGCGATTTCGACATATCGGGGCTGGCGCAGGCCGATTATGACGCCCTGCCCCCAACCCGCTGGCCCGTTACAGCACGCCAACAGGGCGGGCGGTTCTTCGCGCAAGGCGGGTTCTTCACGCCCGACCAGCGCGCGCGCATGTTGCCCGTCACCCCGCGCCTGCCCATGGCCAAGACCGCGCCGCAATACCCGTTCCGCCTGAACACGGGCCGTGTACGCGATCAATGGCACACAATGACGCGCACTGCCCTTTCGCCGCGCCTGAACCAGCATATCGCCGAGCCGTTTGTCGAAATCCACCCCGATGATGCGCGCAATCTGGGGCTGGCCCCCGCAACACTGGCGCGCGTCACCAGCCCGCAAGGCGCGGCAATCCTGCGCGTGTCGATCACCGCGCGTGTGCAGCGCGGGCAGGTTTTCGCGCCGATGCACTGGACCGGCGACACAGCCCCTACTGGCCGCATCGATGCGCTGGTAGCGGCACTGACCGACCCGATCTCTGGCCAGCCAGAAAGCAAGGCCGCAGTTGTGGCGGTCGATGCCTTGACCCCTGCCTGGTATGGCTTTGCCGTTTCTGTCGGGCCACAGACGCCAGATGCAACCTATTGGGCGCGCGCGCGTCATGCGGGCGGCTGGCGGTGCGAACTGGCAGGGATGGAAGTCCCCGACGACTGGGAAACCTATGCCCGCGCCCTGTTCAACCTGCCCGATGCCACCTGCCTGAGTGTCGAGGACCGCATTCGCGGCACGCATCGCATCGCCCTGATGCAGGGCGGGCGCACGCTGGCGGCCCTGTTCGCGGCACCCGAACCCGTGCATCTGGCACGCGGCCATCTGGCAGCACAGGTCGGACAGACGGGCGCGGCGCTGCTGGCCGGTCGCCCCGGCGCAGGTGTGGCCGATCCCGGCCCGACCGTGTGCGCGTGCCTGAATGTGGGCCTTAACACGATCACGGCGGCGATTGCCGCACGAAACCTGACCACAGTTGAACAGATTGGCGCGGCCTTGCACGCTGGCACAAGCTGCGGGTCCTGCCGCCCCGAACTGGCCGCCCTTCTGGCCGGACGGCTGGAGGCCGCGGAATGACCCTTGCGCCCTATATCCACGCGATGGGGCGCGGGCCGGGGCGCGCGCGCAATCTGGACATGCCCGAGGCCCGCGACGCCATGCGCCTGATCCTGTCGGGCAAGGCCGACCCGCATGCGATTGGCGCGCTGTTGATGCTGATGCGGTATCGCGGCGAAACACCCGATGAAATCGCGGGTTTCGTTCGAGCCGTGCGCGCTACAATCCCAGCCCTGCCACAGGTCGATCTGGACTGGCCAAGCTATGCAGCCGGTCGCACGCGCGGCCTGCCATGGTTTTTGCTGGCGGCAAGGCTGGTTGCACAAAGCGGCGCGCGGGTTTTGCTGCATGGCTGGAATTCACACCAGTCCGACAGGGCCGATGTGCGATCAAGCCTGTCATATGCAGGGATCGAACAAGCGCACAGTCCCGATGACGCCGCGCGCCTGCTGGACCGCCATGGCATTGCCTATCTGCCGTTGGAGCATTTTGCCCCGCGTGCACTGGACCTGCTGCGCCTGCGAGAGGTTCTGGGGCTGCGGTCTTGTGTGAACACAGTCTGCCGCGTGCTTAATCCGGCGCGCGCGCGCGCTGCCGTGCAGGGCGTGTTCCACCCCCCCTATCGCGAGTTGCAACAAGCGGCAGGCGCTGCGCTGGGCCAGCCCGACCTGTGCATCCTGAAAGGCGGCGGGGGCGAATTCGAACGCAACCCGACCAAGGATGTCGCGTTATTTCGCCTGCAAGGGGGCGTGCCCGTGCAAACCATGCTGCCGCCGCTGCTGGATCAGGCGCGCAAACTGGCCGATGGGACAATCGCGCCCGACGCCCTGCAGGACTTGTGGCAAGGCGGGCTTCAGGATGCGTTCGCGGAATCCATTGTCACCGGCACGGCGGCGGCGGCGCTGATTGCCCTTGGCCACCCGCCTGATACGGCACAGGCGCAGGCACAAACCCTGTGGGATGGCCGCCGCCCCCGCACCCGAACAGCCCGATTGCACCAAGGAGCGATTGCCCCATGAAAACCTTTCCGATGTTTCTGCAAATGGCAGGCCGCAATGTTGTTATCGTCGGCGGTGGCGAACAGGCCGCGCAAAAGGCACGGCTTATCCTGAAAACCGAAGCGGGCCTTGTTCTGGTCGCGCAGGCATTGGACCCCGAACTGGCAGCGCTGGTCCGTGACGGGCGCGCCGCGCAAGTCACAACCCTGTCGGTCGATGTGTTTCGCGGCGCGGCGCTGGTTTTCGTGGCGACAGGCTGCGTGGGTCTGGATTACGCCGCCCATGCACTGGCCAAGGACGCGGGTGCGGTGGTCAATGTCGTGGACCGGCCTGCGTTATGTGACGCGATCACCCCGTCGATCGTCGACCGTGATCCGGTTGTGGTGGCCATATCGACGGAAGGGACCGCCCCGGTTCTGGCCCGCCAGATCCGGTCCCGACTGGAAACGCTTCTGGAACCGGGTCTGGGCGGGCTTGCGGCGCTGGCAGGACGCCTACGGCCCGAAGTCTCCCGCCGGATACCACAGCGAGAGCGGCGCTTTTTCTGGGATTGGGTGTTTAACGGACCACCGCGTCAGGCCATGGCGCGCGGGGCCGCACGCGAAGCGGCCGCTTTGGTCAAGGACACGCTGGCCGCAGGTGGCACGGGCACGGAGCAAGGGTCCATTGCATTGGTCGGCGCAGGTCCGGGGGCTGCGGATTTGCTGACGCTGCGCGCCCTGCGCCTGCTGCAAGACGCAGATGTGATCTATTATGACCGGCTGGTTGACCCTGCGGTGTTGGAGCTTGCCCGCCGCGACGCCCAGCGTGTGTTTGTCGGCAAAGAAGTGGGTGCCAGTTCATGGCCACAAGACCGGATAAATGCGGTCATCATTGCCGCCGCAAAACAGGGGCGCAAGGTGGTGCGCCTGAAATCCGGTGATCCGGGCGTTTTCGGCCGCCTGAGCGAAGAACTGGACGCGGCACGCAGCGCGGGCATAGCTGTCGAAATCGTGCCCGGTGTGACTGCCGCAAGCGCCGCCGCCGCAACCCTTGGTCGCGGGTTGACGGAACGCGGGCAAACCGACCGGCTGATGCTGGCAACGGCTGCATGCAAGCCCGGCGATCCGGACCCTGACTGGGCTGGTATGCTGCAACCGGGGACGACGCTTGCGGTATATATGGGTATCGGCAAGGCCCCCGCGATCGTAACGGATATGAAAAATGCGGGCGTTCCCATGTCCCTGCAAGCTGAAATCGTAAGCCATGCGTCAACACCGCGCGAAAGGTCGATATCATGCCCGCTGGGCCAGCTGCCCGCCGCCCTTGCGCAAGGCGGCATCGAAAACCCCGCAATCATCTTTATCCGCTGGCCAAAATCCGCACGCGCGACCGCGCAGTCGGGCTGCGCCGCATAGGGACTTTGCGGCGGTGCAAACAGGCTGATCCGGCGCGTGGTTATCTGCCTCGCGCATCATCTGGTCATAATCAGTTTCAGACACTTCCGCAGAAACAGGACCGTCAACCAATGCCGCGATCTCTTTAATAACAGCAAGAAACGGGTGGCCACTTCGCGCGATCAGCGTGGGATTTGTTGTCACGCCATCAATCAAACCAGACTGCGCGAGGCGTTCTATTGCGGCAATATCAGCTGTATCGGCAAAGATCTTCATAATGTCTCCGTTACATGGCAAGTGCCAGTTCAGACAGGTTGGCGGTGAACAGGTGTCAAAGTCAGGTCCGCAGGCATGCTGTTCTCAAGCACGTGCCGCGCATTCCTGAGGTCGTTCCCATGGGCCTTTTGAAACGCCTCCTCGGCCGAGAGGCCGTGAGAGACCCAGCGATCAATCAAACGCTCTTCGAGGATTTCGAAGGATGGCTTCAACAAAACGGTCGCATCCAGGAGATTGCGTAGTTCCGCCCAGGGAGGCTGCTGAAGTAAAAGATAGTTTCCCTCGACAACGATGATGGTTGCTTCAGAGCCCACAGTCCCGGCGTCTCGCAATGTGCGGTCGGCATTTCGGTCAAAAAGGGGGAAATTTTTTGTGATCCCGCGAGCTCGAAGCTCGGCCACTTTCGCAACAAAACCGTGCGCATCAAATGTTTGAGGCGCGCCTTTGATCGGGCGCAACCCAGCGCGGTCCAATGCCTCATTGTCGAGATGAAAGCCATCCATCGGCACCAGTGCTGCCTGCCCGGGCTTTCGCGCATTCAGCCGTGCAACAATCTGTTCCGCAAGCGTCGACTTGCCTGAACCTGGTGGTCCTGCAATTCCGATCATCTTGCGCTGATCCTTGCGGGAGTCTGTGCGCTCCACAAGCTCCAGCACCGCAGCAATATCTGAATCAATTTCACACATCGTTAAGCCGAGTGCCCTATCTCGTCAGCGCTCATGGCTCCGGTCATCAAGGCAACTGCATCAGACATCTTGCAATCGCCCGGTTTCACAACACATAGCCGTCGACCCAGCCGATGAATGTGAATGCGATCAGCGACTTCAAAGACATGGGGCATGTTGTGGCTGATCAGGATAATCGGCATCCCCTGCGCCTTCACGGTCAGGATCAGGTCCAGCACCTTTCGGCTTTCCTTGACGCCCAGGGCTGCTGTTGGTTCATCCATGATGATGACGCGCGACCCGAAGGCGGCAGCCCGTGCCACTGCGATACCTTGACGCTGCCCACCTGATAGTGTCTCGACTGATTGATCGATGCTCTGGATG
Organism: Roseinatronobacter sp.; assembly: GCF_051859525.1. Classification (NCBI taxonomy): domain Bacteria; kingdom Pseudomonadati; phylum Pseudomonadota; class Alphaproteobacteria; order Rhodobacterales; family Paracoccaceae; genus Roseinatronobacter; species Roseinatronobacter sp. The sequence goes on from NZ_JBHYFM010000015.1 coordinate 35,132, forward strand.
GTCATCAGACCTAGCTCTGAAAGCTTTTCCCGCGAAAGCTGACGCATCCTTGCCTTGTCGAGCTGCTTGAACACACGACCCATCACGCCGGATTTCCGGATTTCGCGTCCCATGAACATATTATCCGCGATGGAAAGTGCCGGAGACAGAGCAAGTGTCTGGTAGACCGTTTCGATCCCGTATTCCCGTGCGGCAATAGGCGAAGGAAACCGGACCGGTTTTCCTTCTACAAGGATCTCGCCCTCATCTGGCTGAATGGCCCCGGAAAGCGCCTTGATCATTGAGGACTTGCCTGCGCCGTTGTCGCCGATAACCGCCAGGACCTCGCCCGGATAGAGGTCAAAATCGCATCGATCCAGGGCCGTGACACGGCCATAGCGTTTAACCAGACCGCGCGCCGACAGAATTGTTTGTTGTGTCATAGGCTTGCCTTTCTGATGCGTTGATCAACACCGACCGCAAGAATGATCAGCAACCCAATGAGCAGATAGGTCCATTGCACATCCAGACCCAGAAGGCGGAGCCCCAGTGTGAACACACCCACAATCAGAGCCCCGAACAAGGTGCCTGCAACTGATCCCCGCCCACCAAAAAGCGAGATACCGCCAATTACCACCGCTGTAATGGATTCGATATTCGCAAACTGGCCCGACTGCGGAGACACGGACCCAATCCGACCGATCAACACCCAGCCGGCAAAGGCGCAGATCAGCCCGGCAAGCGCATAAACGGAAATCAAGGTCTTGCGCACATTGACACCTGCCAGCTCTGCGGCCGCAGGGTCATCACCGACGGCATAAACGTGCCGGCCCCAGGCTGTCTGGCCAAGCGCATAGGTCAGTCCCGCAACCAGCAGAAGCAGGAAAATCACGCCATACGTAAAATTGGCACCCGCAACTGAGACGGTCTTGCCGAAAAACTGTAGCAGCGGAGCCTCTGCCGCAATGGTCTGGCTGCGGATCACTTCGCTTCCAGAATACAGAAACACTGTTGCCAGCACGATTTGCCACATACCCAATGTCACGATGAACGGGGGCAGTTTAACGACGGCCACAAGGAATCCGCTGATCAATCCGCAGATCAGACCACAAAGCAAGCCGCAGATGATTGCTATTTCCTGCGGCAACCCAAGATCGACGCTGAACTTGCCCATCACCACGGATGACAAGATCATTACAGCGCCTACAGACAGATCAATCCCGGCGGTCAAGATGACAAGCGATTGCGCCATGGCGACAATGCCGATGATTGCCACCTGTTGCAGGATCAGGGTCAAGGCGAAAGGCGAAAGAAACCGGTCCCCCAGCAGGATCCCGAAGATGGCGACCGCAAGTGTGAGCACGAATAGCGGCACAACTGCTGGCATCCCGTAGATCAGGTTCGTGACCTTCGCCATCAACCCGCTTCGCCCACCGGCAAAAGACGCTACTGCCTCTGGTGCAGAAGGCGCTGCCTCGTGTTTGTCTGATTTACCCTGCATCTAGGACATCCTCGGATCAGCTTTCATGCGGTTATTAAAGAAATGGGGCGCGGTTACGTTGCAAAAAACAAAGCGCAACGCGGCACTGCGCCCCAATATCTCGATCTCAGCTCGGGATCAGCCCCAGCAAAGTGCCAGACCTTCCTCTACTGAAAGCTGCTCCATCCCCTCGACTGGTGCATCGGTGACGAGGCCGACGCCCGTGTCAAAGAAATCCTTGCCCTCGGTGGGCTCAGGGAGTTCACCCGTTGCGGCATAGTTTGCGACAGCCTCAACTCCGAGTGCGGCCATTTGCATCGGATATTGCTGTGCCGTCGCACCAATCACGCCTGCCGCCACGTCCTCAACCCCGGGGCAGCCTCCGTCAACCGAGACGATCATCACATCATCTTGGCGCCCGAATGAACGAAGCGCCTCATAGGCGCCGGCCGCGGCGGGTTCGTTAATCGTGTAAACAAGGTTGATGGTCGGATCGATCGCCAGAAGGTTCTCCATTCCCTGACGTCCACCTTCGGCATTGCCGTTTGACACCTCGTGCCCGACAATGCGGGGATCATCCTCGTCACCCCAACGGTTGGGGTCACCAATATCAATCCCGAATCCGGTCAGGAAACCCTGATTGCGCAACACGCCGACAGTGGGCTGGCTGACATTGATATTGAGCAAGCCAATGCGGGCACCCGAAGTGTCGCCCATGGTGCGCGCGGCCCATTCACCGATAAGCACGCCTGCCTGAAAGTTGTCCGTGGCAAAGGTCATGTCCGCCGCGTCAATCGGGTCCAGCGGGGTATCAAGTGCAATCACAAGCAGCCCCGCATCGCGCGCGCTCTGAACTGAGCTGGTGATAGCACCGGTGTCTGAAGCAACCAGAAGAATTCCGTCCACACCAGAAGCGACGCATGTCTCGATAGCGGCAACCTGTGTTTCATGATCGCCATCGAAACGCCCTGCAAACGAGCGAAGCTCGACCCCCAGTTCTGCCGCTTTCGCAAAGGCCCCTTCGGCCATTTTTACAAAGAACGGATTTGTGGCGTCCTTCGTGATAAGACACACGCTTCCAGCCGCAGCTGCCGACCCAGCCGCAGCCGCCGATATAGCGAGCCCTGCGAGCCCTACTGTCATGATTTTCATTGTCTACTCCCTTTAGTTCCAAGCGAACTCGAAAGCGGTAACTTCATTCAAAAGTAAAAAGAGACCGATCAAGAAGGGTCCTTCTTCTCCGTAGTTACGGCCAGCACCGCTTTCCTCCCCCGCTGACCTCGTGTCTTGTAGAATTATCGAGATATCACTGTCAATAATTACTTTGCGATGAATTTATTATCATCACCTTCCCTCTCTTGCTTAAAACCCCAGACACTCGTATCCTAACCCGAAGTAGGTCAGTGGAGCGAAGCATGTCTGCACAGGATAAGGCATTGGATGACAAGGAAGAAAGGCTTCGCCTGACACCTGTGAAAGGGTCCAATCAGGTGCATGTCCGTGGGTTCAACGAACGGTTAATCCTGAACCTAATCCGTCAATATGATCAGTTGACGAAGGCAGAGGCAACACGGGCAACTGGGCTGTCACCGAACGCTGTCTCGATGATTTTTCGTGCGCTTGAAGATGAGAACCTTTTGCTCCGTGAAGAGCCGATTCGGGGCAAGATCGGCCAACCATCAACTCCGCTAAGGCTAAATCCCTCCGCAAGGCACTATGTCGGCTTTAAGATCGGGCGGCGCAGTTTCGATTTGGTTGTGATTGATTTCACCGGTAAGATATTGGCGCGCAGGACCAGCCAGCACAGTCATCCGACTCCAGTTGCAATGTGCGCGTTCTTTAAGCATGAAATTCGTTCGCTTCTGCGCAGTGCGCATCTCCGGCGCGATGATATCGACGCGCTTGGAGTGGCGATGCCGTCCGAGCTTTGGCACTGGACAGATGACTTCGATGCGCCCAAGACAGAGATGGAGGCTTGGCGCGACTTTGATGTCGCCTCAGCTTTACACAAGATACTGCCCGTACCGATCTCGATCGAAAATGACGGCACTGCGGCCTGCCGCGCCGAACGGGTCTTTGGGCCACATACACTTAAGCAGGATGTCATTTACTTCTTTATTGGTACCCTGATCGGGGGAGGAATTGTCCTGAATGGCAGCGTCTACGTCGGACGACGGGGAAACTCCGGTGGTTTTGGGCCGTTGCGCGTCCCAGATGAACCAGGCGGGCATAGGCTTATTGATCACGCTTCACTTGTGGTGCTTGAGAAGCTCGTAGCTGGCGAAGGGAAGGACCCTTTTTCAATCTACGATCAAGACCTCGACTGGCAAACCCTGGAACCTGCGCTGTCGCAGTGGATTTTACGCGCAGCACGGGGTCTTGCCCATGCAATCGTGTCAACTCTCTCTGTTATTGATTTTGAAGCTGTCGTCATAGACGGTGCATTCCCAGCGTCACTTTGCAGACGACTACTGGGCGAAATCAACAATGAACTGTCAAGGCTTGACCTACAGGGCGTTATGCATCCAGAATTAAGTGCAGGCCATTTTGGAACAGTCGCACGCGCCTTGGGTGCGGCATCCTATAGGATCACGACAGATTTCATGATTGACCAAAACGCCCTTCACCTTGGTGCCACCAAATAGCGATAGATTCGGTAAAGTCTTTGTCTGAACTTGTTCAAAGCTCAGAGAATTGCACGGCTATCTTGTAAAGGTTGTTTTGCTGACTGCCGGGGGTCCAGAAACAGCCATCAATTTGCACACCAACCCTTCAGCTGCACATTGGGCCCAGTACACCCATGAGACAACATAAGAAGTGCGCGCGACTCATGTCTGCGCCCTCAAAGGCCACTGAGGGGATCGCTTAGCTGCGCAAATCTTCCATCTAGCGTGTATTCGATCAAACGCCGGTATAGGCATGCAATGCGGCGGCACTGCCTTGTGACCAAATCAACCCCAACCACGCGGCGAAGCTGTCGCGAAACGCGGGCTGAGTGCCCAGATCCCCATAAATTTGTCGCTGTTCGAGCCATGCCACAGGGTGGTTGCGCGCCTGCTGCGAGATGCGCGTCAAGTCAGACCAATGTGGATCATTCGGCGCAATGATGCTGCCATCTTCACGCGTGCCCGCGCACATGCGCGCCCAACCCCGCGTACACGCCGCAGCCGCAAAGCCGCAACTATGGCCCCGAAGGCTGTGCGACAGCTTGATATGCGCCACCTGCAGCTTGATGCGCTCGCCGCCGACATAGGCCCAGTCCTCACTCCAGTCGAACTGGAACGCCTCGCCCGGCGCAAACACCAGCGGCACGAAAGTGCCCCGATCGGTCGTATTTTGCGCACGCTGTCGTTCGCCCTTCCATCGGCGCACAAAGGCCGCGACGCGCTCGTAGGAGCCGTCATATCCAGCCTTAACAAGCTCTTCAAACATGTCCTTCGCAGTGCGGCGGTCCTTACGCGCCTTGCGCTGGTTGGCCACCAGCCAGTCTGTCAGCAGCGCCGCGTATGGATCGATCTTGCTTGGTCGATCAGGTGTCTGAAACTTGGGCTCGACGATCCCCTCCCGCAGATACCTCTTGATCGTGTTCCGCGATACGCCCGTCCGCCGTGCAATCTCGCGAATGGGCATCTCGTCCCGCAACGCCCATTTCCGAATAATCCTCAAAAATCCCATGTCTATCACTCCAAAAGCCCCCGACTGCCTCGTGCAGGGGCAAGGTTGCACATGGGTCAATTCTCAATGACAATTTCTGCTGTTGCCGGGTCAGTTCTCAGTGACAATCAACATTGATGTCTTCTATGCAAGCATTTGGAAATCGCATTTTGGCGTTTCTCAGCCTGTTGGCAAACCGCTTGTCGGCGCGATGTGCGGCCTCGCGATCGAGCATCATGCCCAACCATTCATTACGATCCAGCGCCTCGCCGGTATCCTGTTCGGCGAGGGTGTGCCAGGCGGCCGCCATGCCATGCAGGCCAAGGCTGGCGTCCATGCGAGATCCCGGGTGTCCCAGCATCGTAGAAGGCGAATTTCATGAAATTTGCATAGCCGGCAAAACACAAAACTCCGAGGCAAAGTTGTTCACTCCAGCACAATCTCGGGCAGAACCACTTCCCAAGCCTCGCGGGTCAGTTTTTGCCGGTGTTCCTCACCACTCTCATGGGCATGGCGCGTCACGATTGCTCCGACCTGAGCGGAAACAATCCGTCGCCCCGGCGGCACAGCCCAGTTGGTGCGCATCGCCGTCAATCGCCGCCCCTGACTGTCGGTCACAAACCAGCGCTTGTGGATTTGCGCGAGGGTCACAGGAGCACCGACCTGCGCTTGCGTGATGGCCTTGAGACTGCGGTCGTGGGCGGGCAAGCGTCCAGCCCAGTCAATGAAGACCTGCCCCAGCTCGGGCTGGATATAGTACCGCTCTGGTGGCAGCTCGTGCAGTTCCGGCAAGGCAGCTTCGCGCCGCAGAACGCTGTCACCCTCGGCCGGCACAAAGGCATGATGCGCGCTTTGCGTCATCACTGCAAGGCTACGGCGGGCGCGGGTCATCGCAACATAAAACAACCGCCGGGGTGCGTCGGCATCCTCGTTATCTGACGGGGTGTCCCATCCGCCATTCAGGATCACGACATCATCAAATTCCAGACCCTTGGCGCGGTGGGCCGTCATCAGAAGCATCCCGCGTTGCTCGCCACGCGCATCCCGCGCCCATTCGCCGAACCACTCAACCAGATCGGGGACCGATACGCCACTTGCGCCCACCTCCTGTGCCAAAGCGGCAATGCCCTCGGCAACAAGATCGGACCAGCGGTTGCGCGGCAATGTGTTTGCGATCCTGAGCAGTTCGGGCACAGTCAGCAAACGGGTGCGGTCACGCGAAATCGCCTCGATAAAGCACCGCATCTCGCGCATACGCCACAGGCTTGGCGGGGTTTCATTGGCCATCTCGACCGGAATGCCCTGCGCCTCGGCATAGGCTCGCGCCGGGGCGAGTTGCCGCCAGTTGCGCGCGATGATCGCGGTACGCGACCAGTTCCAACCTTCTTCAAGCGCGGCCAGACGCTGCAACTCGCCGATTGCGGCCACAGCCTGCGCCCGATCGCCCGGCGGGCAATGCAGCAGCTGCACACGCCCCTGTCCTACGGGGTCGTGTTTTGCCATGACCCCGCCTGCCGGCTCATTGCGCCTTTTGCGGTCGATGGTGATATCGTGGCCCCGTTTCATCCGGTCACGCGCACCGGAAACGACTGTGTTCGACGCCTCGATGATGGACTTGGTGGAGCGGTAATTTTCGACCAGATATTCGGGCCTTGCCTTGTAGTCCTGCTCGAACTGACGGATGTAGCGGATCGACGCCCCGGAAAACGCATAGATGTTCTGATCGTCATCGCCGACGGCAAAAAGGCTCAGGCGCAGGTCTTCATCCTCTAGCGTCCGGCCTGCCACTGCCGCGATCAGCGCGTATTCCTGCGCGCCCACATCCTGATACTCATCGACCAGAATCCACCGATAGCCCTGGATCAGCGTCTCGCGCTGGGCTTCGGCCTCGGTCTTGCTCAGGCCCTCGCCGTTCAGCTGGCGCACCGCTTCCATGACAACATTGTCGAAATCCCGGCTTTCGGCCCGCGCGCCTGCAAAGCTCGCGCCCACAAGCCGCATGGCCAGCGCATGGCATGTGGAGACTGTCACGCCGTAAGCCTCGTCCCCGACAAGATGCCGAAGCCGTCCCCGGATTTCGACGGCGGCGTGACGGTTGTAGCTGAGCACCAGAATGCTGCGCGGATCCTCGCGGCGGACCCGGATCAGATAGGCTATGCGATGCACCAGCACCCGCGTCTTGCCCGACCCCGGCCCTGCCAGAACAAGCACATTGGTCGCATCTCGGTCATCCGCGACGATCTTTTGCTGAACCGGATTGCCAAGCGCCTCGACCACGGCGGCCCAGGATTTACCAGTGGTCTGACGTCTGACCTCGGTGGTTTTGCCCTTCATCCAGCGGCCCATGAAGGCGTCTTGATCCAGCGCAAAATAATCCTCTGAAAGACGCATCGCGTCACGCATCGACGCAAGCCCTGTCTCGGCATAGGTGGCCATGACATGGGTCTGCACGGTCTGTTCGTCATAATGATCCTGCAAAGGCGCGAAGTCCTTGACCAGAAACTGCCCCTTTCCGGGGGCAAGCTGCACGGTCATCGCAGGCCGGAACACAGTCAGCCCCTTGCCCAGCGTGACGACATCCTGCTCGTGCAGCCACATCAGGGCGCGATCCATCAGCCGCGTCATTTCCTTGACCTGCGCGCGCAGGAATGCATCGCCTGACAGGCTGGCGAGCAGGTCGCCCAGTGTGGTCTCGACCTGCAAATCCTTGCCGCGCTGACCTTTGTTCAGCCGCCCGAGAAGATGCGAGAGCAACGCTTCGCCCGCTTGCTGGCGCAGGGTGGCGGATTGCTCGACCACCCGCCATGACCGTTGCAGCGCCACCGAGAGTGTATGTCGCGAGAGTTTGCGCAGGCGCAGATTGCCCCTTCCACCATCCAGATCGCGGCCATCGCGCGCCATGCCGCGCAAAAGCTTCTCGACCAGATCAGGGCGCACATGGCTGTGCCCGCCGTCGCGCAGCTTCTGGCTGGCCAGTTGCAGATTCAACGGGGTGCTTGCGTGATCGTCGGCATTGGGCGCGTCTTCGCGCATCAGCGCGATCAGGTCGGTCTCCAGCCGCGTGGCCTGACCCAACCGATTGACCGAACTGTCCTGCACTGAGGTATGCACAAACACAGTGACCGCAGTGTCATTTCGCGCAATTCCCAAAGCCTCAAGATCCGCCAATGCCTTGGTCAATTGCCCTCCGGTCAGTCCGCTGATCCCGGTCAACTCATCCGTGGAGATGCCCTCATCCGGCGGCGCATTGATCAGATGGCGGACGATATCCATCAGTTGGACGCGCCGCGTACCCGTGATCTGCGCCTTGTCCAGCAAGGCTTTCGCATCCTCAATGCTGCGCACGCGCAGCGAGGATGGAAAAACCTGCACGCGGTTTTCTTCCCGGGTCAGCAGCTTCGCCTCTTCCAACCAGGACAGCGCCGTCTTGACCCGCGTATCATCCGTGGCGCTTTCACGCTGGAATTCGCGGTCCTGCTCATTGCGCACGATTTCACCTGCGGTCGCAACCACAGTGCCTGTGCTGCGCGACCTCACATCCATGCGCCGCACGGCCTTCAGGATGGCACCGATCTCGTGCCGGGCAAGGCGCGAGCGCGCCGAAAGCTGGAACTGGCGCTCAACATCATCAGCCGCAAACAGAAGCACGCAATTCGCATGGTCCCGGTCGCGACCGGCGCGGCCTGCCTCTTGCAGATAGTTTTCAAGCGAGCCGGGAATATCGCCATGCACCACAAGCCGGATATCCGGCTTGTCGATCCCCATGCCAAAGGCGTTGGTCGCCGCGATCACCCGCAACGCGCCGACGCGAAACTGTTCCTGAATGGTCTTCTTCTCATCCGGCGTCAGCCCCGCATGATAGCGTTCCGCCGACAGGCCCTGCTGTTGCAGAAATTGCGCCACATCCTCAGTCGCCTTGCGTGTCGCGCAATAAACGACGGCACCGGACACACCATCTGGCGGCAGGCGCTGCTCGATGACATCGAGGATATCGGCCAGTTTGGTGCGTTTCCCGGTTGCGCGCACCTCAAAGCTCAGATTTGTCCGCGACGCGCCCCCATCAAGCAGCAAAAGGTTCATTCCCAACCGGCTCTGGAAATGGTCGCGAATGTCGCGCACAACCTCGGGCTTTGCGGTTGCGGTCAGACAGATCACCGGGGCGGGATCGCCTTCGCCTGCGGTTTCGCGGATGAAGCGCGCGATATAGCGATAATCGGGCCTGAAATCATGTCCCCATTTCGAGACGCAATGCGCCTCGTCCAGCACCCAAAGGCCAATCTCGCGCTGCGCCAGAACGGACCGAACACCGACGCTGCGCAACTGCTCGGGCGAGATCAGCAGCATTGCCGCCTCCCCCATACGTACCTTGTCCAGCGCATCCTGCCGCTCGGGCAGCGAGAGCATCCCGTTGACTGTGACAGCCGACGAAATGCCAGAGCGTTCCATCCCCGCCACCTGATCGGCCATCAGAGCCACCAGCGGCGAGATGACAACGCTCAGCGCGCCGGTCCGGTCGAATTTGGCCAGCGCCGGGATTTGGTAGCAGACGGATTTCCCCGTGCCCGTGGGCAAGATGCCGAGAAGGCTGTTCCCGCGCATCCCTTCATCGACGATGCGTTCCTGCAAGGGGCGGCCGTCCACATCTGTGGGAACGGGGCGATAGGCGTCAAAGCCAAACCACCGTGATAACGCCTTGATCGGGTCGCCTTTCTCCCGGCACCATGCACATGCAGGATCGTCGCAGGACGTGTCGCGCAGACGCTTCACCATGCGCCCCGCATCCGGAAACTGCCTGCGCACCCAAGGCGGCATGACGGAGTCGCCACCCGCAACCGATATCCATGACAGCGCATAGGCGAGAGGCCAGCCCAGCTGCGGCGACGCGATTTCGTCAAGAACGCTTCCCAGCGCAGGCGTGCAAGCCTGCCCGTCGAGCAATCGTGCGACGGCCTGCCGCGCCTGATCGGGGGGTGGCACATCAGCGCGGCGTATGTATTGAAACAAAGCAGCGAAGCCGAGATCGTACTCTCCACGCGATGTCAGATAGTGATAGGCAGCAAGCGCATCGGGGGACCGCCCCTGCAGCGCACGAAAGGCTGCAATCTGATTACCCAGCACATCAAAGACAAGCCGCGCATCCGCTTCCGGGTCATTGACATGGCCCGACAGCAACCGCCCATCATGGTAGTGCTTGACCAGATGGTGATAGGGGTTGCGCGGAAACGCCAATGGATTGAGCCAGAGCGTGTCGATAGGCGCCTGCGCGAGCTGCACCAGCCGGGGCCGAAGCGCCGCCAGATGCGGCAGGTCATGGCGCAGAATATTGTGACCGATCAAATGCCGCGCATCCCCCAGCACCGACTCCAGCTGATCAAGTGCCGCCGCGACACCGGCGCCCTTGCCGCGAATAACATCAGCCTGTCCGCAATGAACCGCAGCCAAATCGAACACGCGCGCAGCTTTTGGGTCAACCTCAAGGTCAACAGACACACAGGTTTTCAGGAATGGATCGTGTGGTTCGACAATCTCAGACAGGATGACACCGGAGATGTTATTCAAATTATTGGTCTATTTGATGCCCCAAAGTACCAATGGTCAAGCCTTCAAGAATTTCGCGCTGACTGGGAGATCATTGAATGATGAAGCGCTTGCCAACAGGAACGGCGAGACCCGGCATTCTGATTTTGACCAAGGTTTATTTGAGTGCCGCGACAATGTCCATGGAGGGCAGAACTGGTACCTCGTTCAGCACCGACTCAAAAACGGCAACTTCCTTTCACGCGTACAAATGGGCGCCCATTTTGCCGTGGCGGTTCATACTTCCAAAATCGAAACCCTCCGTCACGCGCATGCGCACAGAATGGCTGGATCAAGGCAGAAATGGCAGGAGGGAATTGGCATATGTTAATTTCAACGCGGCCATGCCATCGCGTAGCCTTGGCCTGTCAGTCTGCCTTCAAGACTGTCCCAGAAAAATCGTCCTGATGGCGCTGTCGCACGTCAAACCTGAGGCTACCTCGCAGGCCTATCTATAGCCCCGCGACGTCGTGGAATTGTGCGCGCCGCGTTGAGGCATATAGCGCCAATGGTCGCTCAAGGCTGATCTGACGAGTCAGGTGGGCGGCATAGCTGCCACTGCTTGATAGCTCAGAGCAGGAAGATTACGCCCAAACCCGCAGGCAGCGCAGGCAAACGCATCCATTCCAGAAGCGGCTGGCGCGCGGCCCCGATCACAGCGAAACTGATCAGCCACAATCCCAGCGCGATCTGCGCCATCACGACAAGCGCGGCCGCGGGGGCCGTTGCAAGATCGAGTATGGCAGGATTGGCCACGAAACCCAGCGGGATAATGAACAGCCCGACCCCAAGACGCATCGCATTCCCTGCCACTGGCAACCACGGCGTTTTCGCGATCGCGGCGGCGATGTAGACATTGCCGCAGACTGGCGGTGTGATCGTGCAAAGCAGCGCATACCAGAAGACGAAAAGATGCGCCTGCAACTCTGGTAACCCCATCCCGACCAAGGCAGGTGCCGCCACTGCCGCGCAGATGACATAGGCGGCGGTCGTCGGCAGTTCCATACCCAGGATCAGCGCGGCCAGCGCCGTCAGCAGAAGCGCGATCCATAGCCGACCATCCGACGCTGACAGGATCACCGAAGTCAGCTTGACGCCCAGCCCGGTCATGTTGAAGACGCCCACCACGATCCCGGCGCAAACGATGACGGCGGCAATGACCGCCACCTGCTGCGCAGCCGTGACCAGAGCGACCAGCGTGCGGCGATACCAGCCTTGCAGCGACAGACTGCCATCGGGCTCAAACACCAGCGTCAACCAGGTCACGATGGTTGCGAAAACAGCCGCATAGGCAAGTGTGAAACTGGTGAACACCAGCGTGCCGACGAGGATGGAAAAGGGCAACATGAAAAACGGCACCGACCGCGCCACCGCGGCCCAGCCGGGCAACAGCTCTTTCGGCAGGGCGGCGAGATTGCTGCGCAGGGCGTAGACATGCACGCCGAACCAGGCCGCGAGAAAGAACAGGATCGCAGGCAGAAGGGCCGCGACCATGATTTCGGTATAGGGCACGCGCACCAGCTCGGCCATCACGAAGATACCAGCGCCCATCACCGGCGGCAGGATCTGCCCGCCAGTCGATGCAACGGCCTCGGTCGCGGCAGCGAGTTGTGGCGGATAGCCCAGACGTTTCATGGTCGGGATCGTGATCATCCCGGTGGATGCCGTATTCGCTGCGGCCACCCCGGAAATTGAACCATAGAAAGCCGAGGACAGGATCGCCACCTTGGCCGCTCCGGCTCGTGCGCGGCCTGCGATCTGGGTGGCGAAGGCCATGAACCCGGTCCCGGCCTGCCCCGCCGATATGAAGCCCCCGAGGATCACGAACATCGCGATTGTATCGACCGACGTGCCGGTCAATGTGCCCCACAGCCCGCCCTCGGTTATGGTGAGCGTGCCAAGCAGGTAATCGACCGGCATACCTGCGTGCCCAAACCTGCCGGGGATGAGCGGGCCAAGAAACGCATAGGCCAGCACAATCGCGGCGACAGCGGGCAACACGATCTTGATCGCGCGACGTGCCATTTCCAGCACCACAAGGATCAGCGCACAGGCAAGGGCGATCTGCAACGGCCCGTCAAGCGCGCCGAATTGCTGGATCAGATCGCGCCGGTTGAGCATGATCAACCCGCAGATCGCCAACCCGACAGCAAGGAATGCCCATCCTGCCCAATAGGACACGCGCCCGCCCTGGGCTGCCGCGCCAATGACGAATATCCACGGCAGCGCCAGTGCCAAATGCGCGGGGCGGGTGATCAGATTGGGGATCAGGCCCGCAAAAGCGTTCCACATATGGAAACTGACCAACGCAATCGCCAGCGCAATCGCGACTGCGCCGAAACGCTTGCCGTCGACCTCGACGGACAGCCATGTTTCGAGAAATTCGGGACGGGTCATCGGGGCCTCGGTTTCAGGGGTCTGTGTGGCAAGGCGCAGGGCGGATCAGGTCGGCCAACACGCGCGCGCAGCATCGGCATTGCGCGCGCGTCCATCTTGCGAACCCGCCCTGTCGTAACCCTGTCAGGGCATTTCAACGCCTTGGGACTCATAAAAGGCGACAACGCCCTCATGCAGCGGCGCGCCAAGCTGTGGCACCAGATCAGGTGTCACGCCTGCCCACCATGGGTTGGTATCTGCCATATCGGCGCGCTGCTCCCAGAAGGCGGACACGATAGCCAACGCCGTGTCGTCATCCATGTTCGTCGCATAGGCGCCCACCGGCACGGCCATGGTCGCGATTTCCTGGTCGATGCCTGCGTAAGTATTGGCTGCAACTGTGACAGCCCCCGCGCCGGGGTTGGCCTCGATAATCGCTGCACGCTCGTCCTCGGTAAAGGACAGGATACGCACCGGCAGCGTGGCTGCCAGTTCCTGCACTTGCGGTGTCGGATGGGCTGAACAGGTCGCGTAGCCATCGACCTGATTGTTGCGCAACGCCCCCGGCGCGCCCGACAGCTCCATGTCTGGCGCGTTCACGCTGTCGGCAATCCCCAGCGTTTCAAAAATGGAAGCCACCTGACGCTGGCAGAATGTCCCGGTCCCGCCGGAAATGAAGCTGCGCCCCGCCAGATCCGCGACAGTGTGGATATCACTATCTGCGCGCACCACCAGATGGATCGTAATGAAGGGCATGGGGAACAGTGTGCGGATACTCTCATAATTCCCGCGCTCGAACGGGGCTTCACCTGCTATCGCATCTTCAATCAGGTTCGGAGGCGTCGTAAACAGAAAGGCACCCGGCCGCCGACCTGCTTCCGCCACGTTCTGAACCGAGCCTTGGCTTTCCTCTACAGTGGGTTGGATGGCGCCGCCAGATTGCGCTTGCAGCATTTCCCCGAGCTGCACCATCATCACGTAGTACGAACTGGTCGATGACGCCGACTTCAGTGTGACCCGTGTTTCGGCGGATGCCATTGACGCCAACGCCAAACCCGCCCCCAGCGCAAGAGCACTTGCGCCCATGGTTTTTGCAACTCTAGTGACAAACATTTTTCTCCCCCTCTTTGGATTGTTGCGGCTGTTCCGCTTTGACTGGATGTTCAGACAATCAGCTTGTCGAGCCATTGACAAGCAAAAGGGACGGTGATGCGCCAAGAAGGAAGCCCGCCCAACTTAGCGCTTCTCCGATTCTGTTGCGTCGCTTCGGGGTAAGGTGAAAATTCCCATCTCGGGCCGCGCGACCTTCAAGTTCAGAATGTCTGGTTTTCTGAAACGACGACGCGGGGACGCACAGGCTTTGCGCAAGCGGCACGAAACCAAGTGCGCCGTAACCTTTATCGCGCCCGCAGAACTCACTCGCCATCGCCGGGGTCCGGTTTTTCCGATGAGCAAAAAGGGGCTGAGCCGCGCGGGAACAGGATAGCCCCGCCACCGACGGGCCACGTTACCCGACCACGCGCAAGGTCTGGATAGCCAATGAGCAACGGAGAGAATAGTAGCCCGGAGAACAGGGCTACTTTCTGAGCCTATACAGGACCATTTCTTGGACTGTATTGCCTAGCGCGACGGCAAAGCGATCCAATCGGCAAGCGCAACATCAGCGTGAAGGAAGGCGGGGATTTGCTCGCCCAGCTCTTCCATATTTGTGATGTTGCCGTCGTTGAGCATATCGCGCGTGATCAGCGTGGGCGGCACGACCACCTGTTCACCTGGGTCTTCTCCGGCAAGCAAAAGCGCCAAGGCGCGCACCGAAACCTCGCCCACCACGGCAGGGTTTGTCGCGGCAGTCGCAGCCCAAGGCGAATTTGGCTCACGCATCATCGCAATGTCGGCCGTCGAGATATCGGCCGAATAGATATTGATGTTATCCGCGACCCCCGCTTCCTGCGCGGCGATCATCACACCCTTGGCAAATTCGTTATAGGGGGCAAAGACAACTTCGATACCGGGATTGGCAGAAAAGACGGCACGCGCCTGATTGGCGACCGAGTTGGTGATGGGATTGTCCAGCGTCCCGAATTGCGCGACTTCGTTGATGCCCTCATAGCGCGCCTTGAACTCACGCCACGTCTCGTCACGGCGATCCAGCGGCGCAATGCCAGGCACATAGACATATGTTGCCATGAAGGCTTCGCCATTGTCGATGATGGCTTGTTCCAGTGCCAGGCGCGCAAGATCACGGTCGGATTGTTCGATCTGAGGAACGGCCGGGTTTTCGACATTCACATCAAAAGCCACGACCTTGATCCCGGCGTCCACAGCGCGCTGTGCTGCATCCTGCATGGATTCAGTCAGGCCATGCTGGATGATGATCCCGTCTACGCCAAGTGCAATGGCCTGATCGACCATATCCGCCTGAAGCGCGGCATCCTGACGGCTGTCAAAAATCCGAAGGTTGACCCCAAGGGCGGCTGCTTGCCCCTCAACCCCGGAAAGATAGGACTGGAAGAAATCACCCGTCGACAGATAGCGAACAAGCGCAATCGTCACGTCACCGGGTGTGTCGAAGGGCGCAGGCGCGTCTTGCGCAAGCGCCAGCGAAGGCGCGAAAGCAAAAGCACTGGCCGTCATCATCAGTATACGTCTGGAGATCATGGTTTCCTCCCTTTCTTCAGACTTGGTTGAACTCAGTTTCAGGCCCCACGGCTCCCTCGCGCCGTGAAGGCAAAAGTGAACACCAAGGCAACGACAAGAACCGCGCCCTTGATGAAATCCTGCGTGTAATAGGGCGCGTTCATCATGGTCATGCCTTGCAACAGCACCCCGACGAACAGTGCGCCAATGGCCGTTCCGAACGCATTGGGCTTGCCAGCGCCCAGTACCGCGAAACCGATCAGAGCCGCCGCCACGGCATCGAGCAGCAGATTAGTCCCCGATGCCACATCCCCGCGCCCCAGGCGGGCGGCCAGAAGGACGCCGCCGAAGGAGGCCAGCGTGCCAGAGATCATATAGGCCATGATCTTGTAGCGCTCGACCTTGACCCCGGCGAGCTGGGCCGCCTGCGCATTCGAGCCAATGGCATACATCAGCCGCCCGTGACGGGTGAATTCCAGAAACACCCAGACCAGCAGCGCTACAACCAGCAGAAAGATCACCGAAAGCGGAATCAGCCGCTCGATGAAGAAATCAATCCGGTGGCGGCCCAGCATCAGGAAGAATTCGGAAAATGTGCCGCGCGCGACAGTGCCATCGGGCAGGGTCATGCCAGTCGAGATCGAGCGCCCTTCGGTCGGGATGCGCTGCAGGCCGATCAGCAGGAACATCATCCCCAGAGTGGCCAGCAGATCCGGCACCCGCGCCTTGACGATCAGCAGGCCATTCACCAGCCCCACGCCCGCGCCCATCAGCAAACACAACGCAATCGCCACGCCCGCGCTCAATTCCCAGACCACCATCACATAGGCCGAGAGCATAAGCGCCGATGTGGCCACGGCCCCGATGGACAGATCAAACCCTCCCACGACTAGCGTGGCAGTGACACCCAGCGCAAGGATGCCGGTGATCGCGACGGACTGAAACACGAAGACAGCGCTATGTGGTGACAGAAAACCGGGCGCGGAGAAGGAGAAAAACACCAAAAGCCCCGCCATCAGCAGGAGGAAGCCAAATTTTACCGCCAGGTCGATCAATCTTGTCTGCACGCTCATGAACCTTGCCTTTCTGTCACAGCCTCTGTCGGACTGTCTGCAACCTCAGCCATGATCGAGGCCACGTCGATTCCTTTGTTGGGGCGGTCACTTTTCAGGCTGCCTTCGCAAATCACCACGATGCGATCCGCAACTTCAAGCGCCTCGTCCAGCTCTGTCACCAGCACCAATGTTGCTCGCCCCGCCGATTGCGCACGGATGCCGGCCCCGATGTCACGCCGCGCCTGAATGTCCACGCCCTGAAACGGCTCGTCGAGGATAAGAAGGCGGGCTTCTTCAGCCATCCAACGCCCGACCATCACCTTCTGCTGGTTGCCGCCAGAAAGGCTGAGAATCGGATCGGTAGGGGATTGGCATTTCACCCCCATCTCCGAGATCATTCGCGCCGCGAGTGTTTTCTCGCTCTTGCGGCTGATCAGATCGGCAAATCCGCTATGGCGACGGGTGAAAGGCAGGGTGAAATTGCGCCCGATATCGAAATCGGGGATCACGGCATTGCTTCGCCGGTCGCGCGCCGCCATAAACACCTTGCGCGCGATGGCCTGTGCCGGTGATTTCGGCGCGTAACTCTGCCCATCCAGCCGCATTGTGCCCGAAACAGGGCGCGCTACCCCGTAAAGTGTATTTGCCAGCTGCGCCTTGCCACTGCCGACCAATCCAACCACGGCCACCACTTCATTGGCATACAGCGTCAGATCAAAGGGCCGTGACTGGGCGCGCAGGCGCAGATCAGAAAGCTCCAGCACCGGCGCACCACGCGCGGGGATCGTGATATCCACCTCGGTCATCTCATGGCCCAGCATAGCACGCACGGCACCAGAGTAGTCCAGAGGGGTCTTGGTGAAGCTGCCGGAGATCACCCCGTCGCGCATGCACAGAATACTGTCGGCCAATCGGCGGATATCGGACATGCGATGCGAAATATAGAGAATCGCCACGCCCTTGGCCCTGAGGCCTTCGAGCAGCGTGAACAATCTCTGAGCTTCCGCATCTGACAGCGAGGATGTCGGCTCGTCAAGAATGAGGATTTTCGGATTATGTGACAAAGCCCGTGCGATTGCCACAAGCTGGCGATCAGCCAACGACAGCAGAGCAACGGGCTGTGTCATTGGTGCCACCAGCCCCACAGCTTTGGCAATCTCGCGCGCCTCGGCGCGCAGCTTTGCGCCGCGCAGGAACAGACCGGACCCGGCGGCGATACGGTCCAGCATCAGGTTTGACGCGACATCAAGATCCGTCACAACCCCGTCATTGATGGATTGATGAACAGTCACGATCCCCGCGCGCAGCGCCGAATGCGGAGTGTCCGGGGCATAGTCCTGTCCATCCAGCAACATCGTGCCACGATCCGCCGCCTGTACGCCGCACATGATCTTGACGAGGGTCGATTTACCCGCCCCATTCGCCCCCATCAGCACCGTGATTTGCCCGGCAGGCAGATCCAGATCAATGCCGCGCAGAACGCTGTTGGCCCCAAAGGCCTTGTTCATATTGCGGATTTCCAGCGCGTTTTGCGTCATCTCGACCTTCTCCCTGCCCCTGATAATTGATGGAAATCTGCAAATGTCAATAGTATTTGACATTTGCACAAAAAACGGAAAACTGACAGGATGACGGCGGCACCCAAACGCGCCGCGCTGTGAGAGGAGGTCACGATGAGCGCAACCCCTTATGAAGCCCTGACACCGGAAACGGTCGCCGCACGACTTGGCGATATCGTGGCTGTCAGCGCGCATGCCGGCCCTCCGGAGACATGGCAGGTGTCAGAAGTGGGAGATGGAAATCTGAATCTGGTCTTCATCGTGACAGGCTCGGCCGGTCAGGTGATCGTCAAGCAGGCTTTGCCCTATGTGCGACTGGTGGGCGAAAGCTGGCCCTTGCCGCTGAAGCGTGCCTTCTTCGAATATAACGCCCTGATCCGGCAGGCCGCGCGCGCGCCGGGCATGGTGCCCGAGGTTTATCACTACGACGATGCGCAGGCGCTGGTTGTGATGGAATTTCTCACGGATCATGTGATCCTGCGCCAAAGCCTGATGCAAGGCATCCGCCACGAGGGGCTTGGCGCGTTCCTTGGGTTGTTTTGCGCGCGGACACTGTTTCACGGCTCGGATCTCAGTATGAACACGGCCGAGCGCAAACGCGATCTTGCCTGTTTTGCAGAGAATATCGAGCTGTGTGACATCACCGAAAACCTGGTCTTTTCCGATCCGTATTTCACAGCCCCGATGAACCGGCATACGCCCGCACTTGATCCCATCGTGGACATACTGCGCGGGGATCGCGATCTGAAAGTCGCCGCACAGCACCTGAAAGCCGCATTCGCCAATAATGCGGAAACATTGCTGCATGGGGATTTGCATACTGGCTCTGTCATGGTCTGCGGCGACAAGGCGCGCGTGATCGACCCTGAATTTGCGACTTACGGTCCGATTGGCTTTGATGTCGGGATGCTAATCGCGAATTTTCTGATGGCCGCCTGTGCCGTGCCCGGCCATCTGGCCGATGCTGCGGAACAGGCCAGCTATCAGGACTGGATTCTCGCCACCGCAACCGAGGTCTGGGACAGTTTCGCGCAGGAATTCACGCATCTGTGGCGCAGCGAGCGCAAGGGCATTCTTTATCAGGCAACGCTTTTCGAGGACCAGAACGACGCGCTGGGTGCAGAGCAGGCGAGGCTTGACAGACTCGCCGCCATCTGGCGCGATGCGCTTGGATTTTGCGGCGTCGAGATGCATCGCCGCATTCTGGGCCTCGCGCATATTGCCGAATATGACCAGATCGCAGGCGAGACCCTGCGCGCCCGATGCGAGGCGCGCGGGCTGATGCTGGGACGCGCGCTTGTTATCGGGCGCGACACCATCCGAACCATGACAGACGTAACAGATCTGGCCCACAGCATTCTGGGGAAGGACTATCTATGAAAATCAACGGAACCCCCTATCGTTCAATCTGGCGCGATGCTGCCTCTGATGCGGTGCAGATCATTGACCAGCGCTGGCTGCCGCATGAATTGCGCATCGTGCCGCTGCGCAATCTGAATGATTTTGCCACAGCCATCCGCGACATGTGGGTGCGTGGCGCGCCGCTGATCGGCGCCACTGCAGCATGGGGCATGGCCGAGGAAATGGCGCGCGATCCGTCCGATAGCAACCTAAACGCGGCATGGGATGTGTTGCATGACACTCGGCCCACGGCAATCAACTTGCGTTGGGCGCTGGATGCAATGCGCGCGACGCTCGCCCCCTTGCCCGCTGAAAAGCGCGCAGATGCCGCCCGCGCCAAGGCCGAAGCGATTTGCGACGAGGATGTGGAAATCAATCGCCGGATCGGGGAAAACGGCCTTGCACTGCTGCGCGACATTGCGGCGCGCAAGGGCGGCGGGCGGGTCAATGTGCTGACCCATTGCAACGCGGGTTGGCTTGCGACGGTCGATTGGGGCACTGCCACCTCGCCCATCTACCACGCGGTCGAGGCCGGGATCGATGTGCATGTGTTTGTCGATGAAACCCGCCCGCGCAATCAGGGCGCGCTGCTGACAGCCTGGGAAATGAACAGCCACCGCGTCAGCCATGATCTGATCGTCGACAATGCGGGCGGGCATCTGATGCAGCATGGCGAGGTCGATATCGTCATCGTCGGCACCGACCGCACCACGGCGCGGGGTGATGTGTGCAACAAGATCGGCACCTACCTCAAGGCGCTCGCGGCAAAGGCGAATGACGTGCCCTTCTATGTCGCGCTGCCCTCGCCCACGATCGACTGGACTGTGCGCGACGGGCTGCGTGAAATCCCCATCGAGGAACGATCCGGCCGCGAAGTGACCCATGTGCAGGGCCGCGACCCTGACGGACGCGTGGTCGATGTGCAAATCTCGCCGGACGGGACAGGCGCGCGCAACCCGGCCTTTGATGTGACACCGGCAGAGCTGGTCACGGGGCTGATCACCGAGCGCGGCATCTGCGCGGCCACGCCCGAAGGGATGGCGGCACTCTTTCCCGAATACGCGACCGCGGCGCAATAGGTCAGGCCAGAAGCGCCTGCGCCACACTGAGGCTGGTGACAAGATGGGTCGCATAGCCCCCCGCGATACAGGCGCGGGTGGCAGTGACCTTGTCATGGCCGGGCGTGATGAGGATGCCGGCCTGCAAACCGATCAGATCGCGCAATTCGACCCCGATCATGCGCTCGTCCAGCGGGCCGGGGATGGCCTGACCCTGTGCATTTATGAAGCGCCCTGACACCACACCGACAGCGCCCTGGGCCACGTACCAGTCCAACTCGTCCCGCGTGGCCACCCCGGACCCGACCACATGACTGTCCGGCTGACAGGTGCCAACGGAGAACAGGCTTTTCGTGATATGGCCGAACTGGTCAAGCTGCGCTTTCAGGATCGGTTCGGCACGAAGTTCGCGGGCAAGATCTGCGCGGCTGAGGATTGCGGGCGCATGCAGGTTGTGACAGCGGGCACCAAGCTTCTGGGCAAGTCGCGTTGAACAGGCCTCGGCTGTGAAACCATATGGGGTGGACATTGAGCCGACGAGTTGAATCACCGCCAGATCAGGCAGGTTCTGCTGTTCCAGCACAGTGGCCAGATCATAGACTGTACGGCCCCAGGCCACGCCCAGCCGGTCATCAGGGGCCAGCAGATCCGGTAGCCATTCCGCCGCGCCCCGGACAACCCGGTAAAACCTGTCCTCGTCGTTGCTAGCGGCTTCATCTGGCACGACATAGGCAGCTTGCAGGCCGAAACGGGCGCATAA
Organism: Roseinatronobacter sp.; assembly: GCF_051859525.1. NCBI lineage: Bacteria > Pseudomonadati > Pseudomonadota > Alphaproteobacteria > Rhodobacterales > Paracoccaceae > Roseinatronobacter > Roseinatronobacter sp. Next base: position 56,668 of record NZ_JBHYFM010000015.1, read on the forward strand.
CTCCAGTGCCAATCGGTGCGTCGTGAAGCTCTCGGCAGCCATCGAGATTCGAATCAACCCACTTTCGCGTGCGTCGGCAAGGTAATTGACGACTGACGCACGTGATATGCCAAGCCGGTCTGCAATTTCCTTCTGGTTGAGCCCTTCCTGATAATACATCCAGGCTACTTCGATGATGACATTCTCGCCTGTTATCTGGCCAGCGGTCCTGCGTCGTGTGATCCCCATTCTCACCCCAATTCAACTAATGCCAAGATGGTTTGACATTTGTGCAAGCCTATCCCATTGTCAATCACACACAGGGCGAAGACGGATAGATACAGCATGATCGCAAATCTCTGGCAGGACAAGCAGGCAAAACAATTTCAGGATGCAGCAGGCACAGACTCGATGGCGCGTGAACTTGCCTTGCGGGTCTACACATCGCGGCTGATCGGGCAAGACCCTGATCTGGTCATGCATGGGGGGGGCAATACTTCTGTCAAGCTGCGCGGGCGCGATGTGATGGGGCGCGAGATCGACGTGCTGCATGTTAAGGGTTCGGGCTGGGATCTGGAAACCATCGAGGCGGCCGGCTTGCCTGCGGTACGGCTGGACCCGCTGATGGAGTTACGCGCGCTTGATGCGCTCTCGGACGAGGCGATGGTGAATGTACAGCGTGCAAACCTGCTTGACAGCACTGCGCCGAACCCATCGGTGGAGACCCTTTTGCATGCCTGGTTGCCGCCGCGCTATATCGATCACACGCATGCCACAGCCTTTCTGGCGCTGGCTAATCTGCCCGAAGTGGCGGAAGCCACGCGCGAGATTTTCGGCGACCGCATGGCGCTGGTGCCCTATATCATGCCCGGATTCGCGCTGGCCAAGGCAGCAGCAGAAGTGTTTGAGGCCAATCCGCAAGCCGAAGGCTTGTTGCTGGTCAATCATGGGCATTTCACATGGGGCGAGAGCGCGAAGGCGTCCTATGACCAACTGATCGCCCATACCAACGCGGTCGAGGACTGGCTCGCACAGCGTCGCCCTGCCCCGCTGCACCCCTCTGCCGCACTGCCGGACGCAAACCGCACGGCGCTTCTGCCCCGGTTGCGCGCATCGATTGCCGAAATCCTTGGCGATGACGCGCCCATGCCTGTGATGGACCTGCGCGCAAGCGATGATGTGATGGGCTTTTTCGCCCGCCCTGATCTGGATGCGTTGGCGACGCGCGGGGTTGCGACACCAGATCATGTGATCCGCACCAAAGGTCACCCGCTCGTGCTGCGCAAAGCTGACCAGAGCCCGGACGGATTGCGGCAGGCGCTGGACGCTTACGCCGCGCGCTACCGCGCCTATTTCGACCGCCATAACCCACGCTTTGGGGGCGCAAAAACCATGTTGGCCCCGGTGCCCGGCCTGATCTGGGCCGAAGGGATCGGGTTGATCGGGCTGGGGGCCACGAAATCCGCCGCGCGCATTGCGGCAGACATTGGCGAGCAAACCCTTCGCGTGATGCGCGACAGCGAGGCTTCGGGCGGGTTTCACCCCATCCCAGAAGCGGACCTGTTCGATATGGAATACTGGTCGCTTGAACAGGCGAAACTGGGCAAGGGAAAACCCGCTGCGCTGCAAGGGTGCATTGTGCTGGTGACAGGTGCTGCAGGCGCAATTGGTGCCGCCATCGCGCGGGCTTTTGCTGCGCAAGGCGCATCGCTCATGCTGATCGACCGTGAGGCAGAGGCCGTAGAGGCGTTGCGCGCCAGCATGGGGCGCGATCATTGCGCACTGGCCTGCGACATCACGGCGGCAGGCGCGGCAGATAAGGCGATCGGTGCATGTATCGACAGTTTCGGGGGGCTGGATATTCTGATCGCGAACGCTGGTGCCGCCATGACAGGCGACATGGCCAGCCTGCCCGACACCACCCTGCGCGCCAGTTTCGAGTTGAATTTCTTTGCGCCCGTGGCCTTCGCGCAAGCCACCGCGCGCGTGTTGCGTGCCCAAGCGCGCGGCGGGCAGCTATTATTCAATGTCTCGAAACAGGCGGTCAATCCGGGCAAGGGCTTTGGGGCTTACGGCCTGCCCAAGGCCGCAACGCTGTTTTTGATCAAACAACTGGCGCTGGAGTTGGGGGCCGAGGGCGTTCGCGTGAATGGGGTGAACGCTGACCGTATCCGCTCTGGCCTGCTGACCGATGACATGATCGAAGCACGCGCCAAGGCACGCGGATTGACCGAAGATGACTACCTGTCGGGAAATCTGCTCAAACGCGAGGTCGAAGCGCGCCATGTGGCCGATGCCTTTGTAGCGCTGGCGCTGTCAGACCGCACAACAGCGCATGTTCTGACAGTGGACGGCGGCAATATCGAAGCCTCACTGCGCTAGAGCGGGATGCCCTCAGCCCGAATCTGCGGGGGATTCACAAGTGCGCATTTTGCTGATTCACTGTTTCCGGCCACAAGATGGAGGGTTGAGCAGTGGGCAGAGCGATTTCGATGGATTTGCGCGAGCGGGCGATGGCACGTCTTGAGAAGGGCGAGAGCGTCCGACAGGTAGCGGAGGCGCTGGATGTGGCACCATCGAGCGTGGTGAAATGGTCGCAGCGGCTGCGGGTGACGGGGAGTTGCACGCCTGCGGGGACTGGCGGCCACCCGCCGCGCAAGATTGCAGGCGCGCCTGAAGTGTGGATGCTGGAGCGGATCAAGACGCCATTCACCCTGCGCGGCTTGGTGCGTGAGTTGGCCGAGCGCGGCCTGCGCGTCGACTACCGCACCGTCTGGTCCTTCGTGCATCGCACGGGGTATTCGTTCAAAAAAAGACCCAGCTCGCCGAGGAGCAAAACCGCCCGGATGTAAGCCGCCGCCGCGCCCGCTGGAAGCGGTATCAGGATGAGATCGACCCGTCCCGCTTGGTGTTCATTGATGAAGCCTGGGCCAAGACCAACATGGCACCCCTGCGCGGCTGGGCACCGAAAGGCGAGCGCCTGATCGGCCGCGCACCGCATGGCCACTGGCGTACCATGACCTTCATCGCCGCCCTGCGCCATAATCGGATCGATGCGCCATTCGTTTTGGATGGATCCGTCAACGGCGCGTCCTTTCAAGCCTATGTCGAGAAGGTCCTCGTCCCGACATTGCGCCCCGGCGATGTGGTGGTCATGGATAATCTCGGAAGCCACAAAGGGCAGGCGGTGCGCGCCGCCATCCGCGCGGCAAAGTCGCACCTTTTCTTCCGTTGTTCGGGGAAAACGCCCCACTGGGGCCTTTTCTGATCCCTCCAACCCCTACAGCCCGGACCTCCACTGTTGATTGTCACTGAGACCTGGCCCGGCGGGGGTGCGGACGAAAAGTTGGACTATCTTGGAGATAGTTCATGTATAGCTACGAAGAGCGAGTGCGCGCTGTGGAAGCGACCTGGCGCAAGATCGGTGCCCTCCTCGAGCGCTTAACCCCGCAGGAATGCGCAAACTACCTCGTCAACGCAGGATATGCTTCAAGCTGATCTCATCGCGCTCTAAAGTGCATTTCGACCGGAGCGAAGCGAGGATCGAAAAGAATGCACGTAAAACAAGATCTAGAGTGGTTCAACCTGCTCAAGGTGATCGCGAACCACTCTAGACGCGCAGCGGGCTATCCCTGCGCGTCAGCGGCGTCCACGGCGCGCCGCATTGCGGTGATGCCCTCACCGATCTGCGCGCCAAGCCGCAAGAGCGACCCGCCCAGCAGATAGACAACATCTGCCCCATACATGCGCGCCATCTCGCCTGCCCGCTCGACGCTCATGCCGCCACCGGGCGAGGGCATGATGGGCAGGCCCGGCCCCATCGGGTCGCGGCAGGCTTCGGCAATCGCCTGACACTGCGCGACGGTAAAGCCAAACCGCCCGCCGACATTGGGGAAGACCGAAATATCGGCCCCGGCCAGGCGTTGCAACGTGCCGAAGATGACGCCGTGATCAATCCCGGTATCCGGGGACAGCACATAGGGGCCAAGGAAGCTTGGATGGGCCATCACCGGCAGGTTCAGATCAGGGTCACTGGCAATCGCCTGCATCAGCCCGAAGCCCAGAAGCCCCGGCATGATCAGGAACCCGTCCGCCCCGGCATCGCGGGCAAAGCGCAGATTGTCGCGGATCTCCCACGGATGGCCTGCGACGGACGGGAAGTAGAGCGCGCGGTGCCCTGTTTCCTCGGCTGCGCGCGCCAGACTGGCTGCGATCTTCTCGACCCGTTCGCGAAACGGGGCCATGTGCTGATCGGTGATGCCGTGATCTTCCTTGACGATATCCGCCCCGGCCAGCGCGCAGCGATAGGAAATCTCTGCCAGCGCATCTGCGCCCAGCCCCTGCGGCTTGATGACGGGTGCGATCAGCCCGCCTTGAGCGCGACCGCACAAGCGCCGCAACCCATCAATCCCGAACCGCGTGCCCTTGTGGCGTGCAAGGATCGCTTCGCCAGGATCGACGCCGATGACCCGCAACCCACGCTGGATTGACGAATTGCCGAAGACGACATTCAGAAACTGGGTGAATTCCGGCCCGGCGCTGTCGGGGCTGTAGCTGAGCGTCGCGCGAAACTGGTCGTCGCCCTCTTGCCCGAGTTCCTCGATCCGGCCAAGGATCGTGTCCTCGACATAGCCGGCCGGGACGACATCACGGGGGATTTCAACTGTCTGTTCAAGTGTGATCCCTTCGGCGCGCGCACGCGCTTCTGCCAGCGACGGTGCAAAGATGCGGTAGGTGACGCGAAACCGGCTCATAGCGCCTCGGCCTTGACAGCGGAATGCACCGCATCCACGCGCACTGCGCCAAGGGCTTCTTCCGTGATGCCCGTTTCCTGCCCGGTCACGCGCTCGACCGCACGCACAAGGCTGAGCGCGTCCAGCCCGTAATAGCGCATCAGATAGGGCCTGGAGCCGCCATGTGCATAGGTATCCTGAAGCCCCAGCCGCACCAGCTTGCGTGCGAGACCCGCCTCGGCCAGCGCCTCGGCCACCATCGAACCGATCCCCCCCGCCACAAGGTGGTTTTCCAGCGTGACCACACCATGCCGGACAGAAGCTGCATGTTCAACGATCTGCGCCGCGTCAAAGGGCTTGAGCGTATTCAGATGCAGGTGCCGAACCGCCACCCCCGCCGCATCGAGTGCCGCGCGCGCGCGCATTGCTTCCTCGGTTGCGATGCCCGCCGTTACGACCAGAACATCATCCCCCTCGGCCAAGACCCGCATCTGACCGATGCGCAACGGCGTGTTGAACAGGCGAGGCACAGAGCCGCGCAGAATACGACAATAGACTGGGCCATCGACCGTATCTGCCTCTGCGACGATGCTTTCTACCTCGGTCGCATCGCCTGCCTCCAGCACGGTCATATTCGGGATTGTCCGCATGACCGAGATATCTTCGATCGCCTGATGGGTCATCCCGCCCGGTGTAGTGATGCCCGGCAGAAAGCCCATCAGACGCACCTTGCGGCGCGGATAGGCAATGGACGCCATCAACTGATCGTAGGGCCTGCGATATAGAAATACGCCAAAACTGTGGATAAAGGGCCGGAACCCTGCCAACCCCAACCCGCCCGCAAAAGACAGCATGTTTTGTTCGGCCATACCCAGCGACAGGAACTGATCGGGGTGGCGGTCGCGGAAACCATCTATCTCGCAACTCGAAGTCAGATCGGCGGACAGGCACAGCACTTCCGGGTGCTGTACAGCATAGGCCTCAAATGCCGATGCGTAGGGGCGACTAACCATTTCCATCTCAGTGATCCTCCAGCACTATGGGATCAACCCCAAGCTCTCGTGCAATCGCGATATTCATTTCGTCACGTTCCTGAGCAGTTTTGAAGCGCACATAGTGCAGGCGCGGGAAGCGGCGCATCAGGAAGTCCATCCCCTTGGTGGGCGAGGAATGAGCAAGAATGATCAGCGGCTGGCCGTCATGCGGCGTGGCACGGGCCTGCCGCAATGCGTTCAGGTCATGCGCATCGACCTCGGCCACGACAGCGCCGAAATTGCGCAGCTTGGTGGCAATATCGCCCACCTTCATGACATCAGCCATCGCGCCGTCGCATTGCTGGCGATTGACATCCATCAGCGCCCAGAGATTGCCGATCTCATGATGTGCGGCGGCCTGCACGGCTTCCCATGTCTGACCTTCCTGCACTTCGCCATCCGACATGAAAACACAGACCTCGCCGGGCTCGCCGCGCCGCTTGCGCCCCCATGCAAGACCCGCCGCCGTGGACAGCCCGATGCCAAGCGTGCCGTTATGCACTTCCATACCGGGGCTGTGCTCTGCCCCGATCATTTCGACCGAAGACCCATCCTGATTGAACATCTCCAGCCCTTCAGGGGCCATGCGGCCAACCTCGATCAGGCAGGCATAGGCCACCAGCGCGTAATGCGCGGGCGCAATGAACAGGCGATCATATTCAGGCGTGGCAGGGCCGTTATAGCCTGCACCTGTCACATAGTCAGGGTTCTGTGCCGACGGCACGCCCCCGAATGGCGGTGGGATCATTGGCATGGTTGAGGGCCCAAGCATCAGCGCCTCATTATACAGAAATGCAAGCTGCTCGGCGGCAGAACAGGCTTGTGACAGATAACCGCCATTATTGCGCATGGCATGTTCAAACACGCGTCGGCGAATAGCCAAGGCGATATCTTCGCTTCTGGGGGCGTTGCGCATTGTAAATTCCCTACTGTTCTGCATCGGAGATAACTACGAAAAAAACAAAAGTCAATGCTGCTTGTCTTTTGTAATTTAACAGTGATTTCAGGTGCCCGCATTGTCAATGGCGGTCGATCACTCTTGCAATATCCTGTGAATGCAATGCCACTACTCCACGCCGGCTTCCCACCCTGTATGCTGGCCCCTCAAGGCAGCCGTTCTGAAGAGTGGCTTGATGACAATGATGACATGATCACCTCTTCTCCAAGTCTGAGACAGGCGCAGGAGTTTGCGTCAGAACATGCTGCACCGCCCCCTATCAGGATAACATTTCCGTGTTCAGCAAATAGCATCAGCATCATGCCTGACTGCTAAAAACAAGAACATGAGAAGCGGCTTCAGCCCGCGCCGAATGTTTACTTTCGAATGATTTGAAAACGCCCGTGTGTGGGGTTTTCATGACATTTGCAGGCCAAGTTGCGCAGCACTTGGGTGGACGGTCTCCCGTCCACATACCCTGCTTTAGGAAAAAGAAATTCCTGAATATAATATGGTTATCATTAAAATAAAATTCGGCAATCAACTTGAAAACAAAAATGATCGTTGTAAATGGCAAAAACGAAAGATCAGCAGAATCATTGCGAGAATAACATGAAAAATACAGATAGCACAGTGAAAGCCATCGGAAAGGATATGGCGAAACTAAAGCCTCCTCCCGGACAGAACAGTACGCGAAAAATAATAGATAATCTGGTCGATGACATACACAGAAATCTCAAGAATGGCATGCATCTTGCAGATGTTTATCACGTCATACGCCAGCACCTTCCTACGGATACAAGGCTCAGCCTTGGCACGTTCAAGCAATACTGGCGAGACGCGCGTGATGCCGCCGGACTTCCCAAGATAAAGAACAGCGGACCTCGAAAATCTTCAAGAATTTATTCGCAAATTTCTTCGCAAAATCCGGATGTGAAAAAGATTATCCCAAGAGAATATAACAAGTCAAATTTAGACAATGATACATCAGGTGACTTCCGCGTTGATCCGGAAGATATATAAGGAGAAAAAGTTGTGAAAAATATTATCCTGATCCATGGCGATAAAGGTGGCACCGGAAAAACTCATGTCGCACAGATGACCGCCGCTGTACTCCGCAGCGTCGGGCATCCGGTTACACTCATAGATGGCGATGCCAAGAATCCCGGTCTGTATCGCTCTTTCAATGAAAAACCCGATCCGGTTTTGCGCATAAATGCGCGCAGATCTGAAGGAATCGATGCCTTACTCGAGACTTATCTTGCCACAGACCAGGATATACTCGTTGACCTGCCAGCAGGCGGGTCGGATACGACACGCGCATTTACCGGCACAGGCGCGGCCGCGGGGACCGTCGATATCGAGGCACTGCTTCAGGAGACTGACGGACGACTGGTGGTCATGTTTGTTATCGATCAAAGTCGTGACAGCCTCGTGGCACTGGCTGACGAACTTGCCCGGTTGCCGCGTGCCGTTTCCGATTGGCTTGTCGTCCGGAACCACCGCACGGATCATACATTTGAACGGTTCGACCGATGGATCGGGGACAGCGCGCCGCGGCAGCTCTGCAGTCTTGACATGCCAGCGCTTGACCGGCGGGTCATCGAAGCACTGGTAGATGCGAAAAAGCATTTCGGCGAAATCGATCATGTCGAACACGCATCTGCGCTCATGAAGATGCGGGCCAAATCTGCACTGCGCCAGTGGACCGCACAGTTGAAAAAAGCGGGTCTGATCGATGACTGATACGCGCCCATTGACTCTATTCCAGCAGCTGTATCAACGCGCCCCAACCGCTGACGAGCGGCAACGTCTTGTGAATGTGAAGATGGCGCTTGGATTGAGTGACCGGGACGAACTCTGGCCTCTCATTCTTGTTTTTGAACATTATGCCGCGGTCAACCAGCGCGCCAGCTACAACATCTCCAATACACTTAAGGAACTGCCTACACGTGTGCAGTCCATCGTGGACACAACAGAGAAAACGGCTTCGCGCGCCGCAGATCATGCCATAGCACGGGCGGTTGACCTCGCCGTGGAGCGGTTGACAAACACCATGGCCTCACCACCGGCTGTACTTCAAGACCGGGCAACTCGGAAGCTACGCGTTGCGGTTGGCGGTATTGGTGGCCTGTTCGTATTGGTCGCATTGGTCGCCGGATTTGCCAGCGGACACGTCGCAACCCTCGCTTTTTACGACATGTGTTCCACCGAAGTCTTCGACGTCACGGATGGCGGGCGCGGATGCTTTGTCGAGTGAAGCGGTTATGATTGAGCCCCCCTTGCGATAGGATATCAGATGGCAAAAGCGGGAGATGGAAAACAAAGATCAAGCAAACGGCGCGCGACCGAGCGGTTGACAAAGCGTCTGACACCGCAGGAGCGGGTGAAGTTTGAAAAACGCGCCCGATATGCAGGCTTTGATAGCGGACAAGACTATCCGGGCAAGATATCTCGATTTCCTCAAGATACTTGCCATCGAGACGGCGCAGCGCGATCATGAAGCTGCAAAGGCGGGCTTCGACACGCCCCCCGACTGACCGGAAGGACGCCCCATGACCACCCTATTGCGCGCCGCGATCTATGCGCGATTTTCGACAGATATGCAGAGTGACGCCTCGATCGAGGACCAGATCCGGTCCTGTCGCGACTATGCCGCGCGGCAGGGCATGGAGGTGGTCGGGACCTATTCCGACCGCGCGATCTCCGGGGCAAGCCTGATGCGCAGCGGTGTGCAGAAGCTGATGCGCGATGCCCGCAGCGGCGTATTTGATGTGGTCGTCAGCGAAGGGCTGGACCGGCTCTCGCGCAACCAGGCCGATATCGCCCAGATTCACCAGAGCCTCGCCTTCGCTGATGTGATGATCGAAACTGTGGCCGAAGGCGTCATCTCAGAGATGCATATCGGGCTGAAAGGCACGATGAATGCGCTGTTTCTCAAGGACCTCGCGCAAAAGACCCATCGCGGGCTGAAAGGCCGCGCGCTTTCGGGCAAATCCGCCGGCGGGATCACCTATGGTTACCGCGCCGTGACACGGCTTGATGCCAAAGGCGAGCCTGTGCGCGGAGAGCGCGAGATCGACGCGGATCAGGCCGCTGTCGTGCGCCGGATTTTCAAGGACTACGCGAAGGGCGTGTCACCCAAAAAGATCGCCGAGGCGCTGAATGTCGATCGTATCCCCGGCCCGCAGGGGGGCCGGTGGGGTGGCTCGACGATCAATGGCAATCGCGAGCGCGGCACCGGTATCCTCAATAATGAACTCTATATCGGGCGACAAATCTGGAACCGCCTGCGCTATGTCAAAGACCCCGAGACAGGCAAACGCGTCTCGCGGCTGAACCCTGAGCGCGACTGGGTGATCACGGAAATCCCGCATCTGCAGATCATCGAGGATGACCTGTGGGAGAAGGTGCGCGCGCGGCAAGGCGCGCTGAAGAGCAAGGACACAGCTGTCCCGGTCTGGGACCGGCGCAGGCCCAAGACGCTGTTTTCTGGATTAATGAAGTGCGGCTGTTGCGGGTCGGGGTTTTCCAAAGTGACCAAGGACAGCTTCGGCTGCTCGGCCGCGCGCAACAAGGGCCGCGCTGTCTGCACCAATATGGCGCTGATCAAACAGGCCGATCTGGAAGCGCGGGTGCTCGACGCGCTGGCCCATCACCTGATGGACCCCGAGGCGGTCGCGGCCTTCTGCGAGGCCTATACGGCCGAGCGCAACCGCCTGGCCGCCACGGCCACCAACACGCGCGCCGATCTCGAGCGGAAGCTGGCCAAGGTCAAACACGACCATGCCAAGCTGGTCGACGCGATCATCGCGGGCGTTCCGGCCGATCAGGTGAAGGACAAGATGATCGCGCTGGATGGCCAGCGCCAGCAGATCGAGGCGAAGCTCGCGGCGGCGCAAGCCTCCCCTGCCCCGTTACGGTTCCACCCGAAGATGGCCGAGACCTATCGCGACCGCGTCGGCACGCTGATCCGGGGCCTGGGCAAAGAGGCGGGCCTGAACCGCCCCGGGTTTACCGGAGAGTTTGTGGTTCAATGATTACGCTGCTTTTTCGCCAACATTCAAGTTTGCGTAGAATGCCTCCTCTGCTTCGTTCGGTGTGATGTATCCGATGGCGCTGTGCAGGCGCGTTTTGTTATACCAGTCGACCCACTTGAGAGTTTCCCATTCGACCTGGCCGACCGATTTCCACGGACCGAG
>NZ_JBHYFM010000016.1:0-64857 GCF_051859525.1 Roseinatronobacter sp.
CGATTAGGCCATGCAGCGGTCAGGGGAAAGGAGTGGCACAGACAGGTTGTTTTCCGGCCTGAAGGGGGCCTTGGGTATTCCCCCCAAGGTGCGGGACAAGGCCGCAGGCCGCCGCACCATCGGCGGGCCGTCCCGCGGCCTGCCGATTTGGCTGGTGGCAGGCCCAGCCTTTTAACGCCGGAGTATGCAGCCTGCATAAAGTGCATTCTACAAATGTCGGATCGGCCGTCCCGCGGCCTGCCGATGGTGCGAGCTTGATCCAAGTTCGAAGGCCCACACCCTGCCCGCATCCCCCCTAGCGCCGAAACTGGCGTCAGTCCGGCGTGTCCCGTCCGTCGGGGACCACACGCAGCGTGCCCTGATGTTCAGCCAGCCATGGCAGGATAAGTGCGGCAACATCTTCGGGGTATTCCTCGTGCACCAGATGCCCGCCTTGCGGCAGTTCCGCGTATTGTGCGCGCGCGAGTTGCTGGCTGGCCTGACGCGACACCTGCACCGGAACCGCCAGATCCCCGCGCGATGCAATCAGCAGTGCAGGCACGGTAATTTGCGGCAGGCGTTCCAGCAGGGGTTCCAGATCCCATTGCGCCATCATGCCCAATGTCCCTTCAATATGGGATGTGCGGCTGACAAGGCGTTGATACAGCGCAACACCGTCTTCATCCAGCGGCGAGCCCGTCCCCTCCAGTAATTTTTCGACCTGCTTGCGCTTGGACGACAGCCGCGTCACGATCGCGGCAACGAAGGGGCTGCCCGCCATCGCGCGCGCCAGTTTCGGGAACAGCCACCCCGCAAAGCCGTCAAATGGACCAAGGGCAGCATTTATCCCCACTACGGCACGCGGGGGCCGACGCATCATTTCGGTCATGCGCAGCGCTACTGCCGCCCCTGCCGAATGGCCGATAATGGCATCCGGCCGCCAGCCCTGATCCTCGCACAGCGCGCACAAATCATCGGCCATGGCATCCAGCCCCAGACGCATAACGCCACCTGCACGCGTGAACCCCTGACCGGGCAGGTCGGGCACAATCAGGCGACAGCCGGGTATATGCCCCATAAGGCGGTGAAAACTGTGGCCGGACGCGCCAGCCCCGTGCAACAGCAACACATCCGGTCCGGTGCCCGCAATCTGGACATGCCATTCATGCGGGCGGCAGCGGATCAGCCGGGAATATTCGCATAATGGCCAGTCTTGCGGGACAGCGCGCATCACCTAATCCCCGAATGCGGCGGACAGCGTTGCCGATAATGCGCGCGCATCGGCGCGTGGCAATGCAATCTGTGTGGCCCCCATATGGCCGGACAAACCGGCCAAATGCAGGTTCGGACGCAGGCCCGTATCAATAACAAGCGCGGGAATGCCATGCTGCGCGATCCCGCGCGCCAGCCTGTCGGCATCTGCGCCCGCCTGCGCGCGGTCGGCACTGCCGTCCAGCGCGATATTGCCACGCCCGTCGGTCAACAGCGCAAGCGTGGGTGCCATGCCATGGCTGCGCGCCTGCAGCGCGGCATCAAGGGCCACCTGCAACCCTGCCGCAAGCGGTGTGCCCCCGCCACCGGGCAGGCCCGCAAGCTGCCGTTTGGCCTGAACCAGCGACCGCGTTGGCGCCAGCTCAAGCGCTGCCTGCCTCCCGCGAAAGCTGACCAGCGCAACATGGTCGCGTGTGGCATAGGCATCGGCCAGCATCAATTCTATCGCGCCCTTGGCCTCGGCCAGACGGGCGATTGCGCTGGAACCGGATGCATCGACCACGAAAATCAGCACGCGGTCGGTTTGCGCCCGAAACTGCTTCACGCGAATATCGGACGGGTGCACCAACACCCGCCCTGCTGGCGCGTCGGGGCGTGCCTTGCGGCGCAGTTTCTGCCACGGCGCCGCCTGACGCAAGGTCGCCACCACATCCACCCGCGCAGCCGAATCCGGCGCACCGGCACGCGATGGCAGGGGCCGCCCGCGACGTCTGGACTTGCGCACGGCCCCGCCACTGGACTGGCCCTGTGCAGCACGCGCCACGCGACCGGCCTGCAACCGTGCCAGCAACCCTGCCGGCAAGGCCGCGCGCGCTGCCTCGATCAGCAGATCATCGGGAATGTCTTGCGCGTTTTCATGTTCAGACTGCGGGGCGGGGGTATCATCATCAGGCGGGGGCGGCGTGTCTTCGTTTTCGGGCGGGGGCGCATCGGGCATCATCGTGGCGCGGTGGCCCAGAACCAATGCAACCGCCAGCGCGATATCCTGCGCCTGCGGGCGTGACAGGCCGCGCCACGCCGCATGCGCCCGCGCGGCAGCCAGCGCAAGCAGCGGCGCGCGCAGACTGTCTATGCCAAGGGCCGCTGCAACGCCCGTGACCTGTTTGCGCATATCATCCGTGATACAGACCTGCGACAGTCGGCCGCGGGCCTGCGTGATCTGGTCCATGGGCAGAACGAACGGCGCCGTATCGGCCCATGCCACCCCGTCCAGATCCAGAAACAGCCCAAGGCGTTCGGACAATGCGGACGCCAGCCCTTCACCGTCCTGCGCGGCTTCATCAAGGGCAATCAGCCCAAGGTCTGGTCGCGCATCAAGCGCCTGTCCCAGCCGCACGGCAAGCGCGGGCGGGCAGCGTTCGGCCATGGTCAGCACACACATGCCCCCTTCACCCAGAAGGCCCGCATGGTGGTGCATTCTGCCCGTGCCAAGCGTGGCGGCCAGATCCAGCCCGCCAAAAAGCGCGTCATCACTGATACTGGGGTGCAGTTTGCGCGGCGCGAACGCCGCCAGCGCATCTTGCAGACGCGCGCGCACAGGGCCTGCCCGCGCCCGCAACCACAACCCGCGCAATCCCGCAGGGTCCACAGCCAGCAATGTCAGTGCAAGGGTGACACGCGCCCATGGGTCTTCCATGGGGTCCGGCCCGTGGCCGGGGCGGCCGGTCGGGCCGCTGGTGTCGTCAAAGGGTGTCAGGGCAGCACCTCTGACAATTGGCGGGCGACACGGGCACCCGTGCCCGCCTCGTCCAGCGGATCACGGCGCAGACGGTGGCGCAGCGCCATGGGCGCGGCCGCACGAATATGGGCGCGCGACACGGCATCCGCGCCCGCAAAGGCCGCCATGGCACGCGCCGCGGCCAGCAATGTCAATTCCCCCCGCAACCCGTCAGACCCAAGCGCCAGACACACCGACGCGCAATCATGCAGCGCCACATTCGACACCTGCACCCCCGCAAGCGCCGCGCGCGCCGCAAGGATCTGCGCGCGCAGATCCGCATCCTCGGACTGCCAATGCGCCATAAACGCCGCATGGTCGTTTTCATAGGCATCGCGCCTGCGCATCACCTCGATACGGGTTTCAATATCCTTGGGGCTTGTCACTTCGACCGACAGGCCGAAACGGTCCAGCAATTGCGGGCGCAATTCACCTTCTTCGGGGTTGCCCGACCCCACCAGCACGAACCGTGCAGGGTGGCGAATGGACAGCCCTTCGCGTTCGACCACGTTTTCGCCCGACTGCGCGACATCCAGCAACAGATCGACGATATGGTCCTCCAGCAGGTTCACTTCGTCGATATACAGATACCCGCGATTGGCCCGCGCCAGCAGTCCCGCCTGAAACGCCTTTTCACCGCGCGTCAGGGCGCGTTCAATATCCAGCGCCCCGGTTACGCGATCCTCGCTGACACCAAGGGGCATATCCACAACCGGCGTGGGGCGTGTGACAATATCGGTCTGTGTTATGCCTGCCCAGTCGGGGCATTCGGCCAGTGTGGCGGAATTGCATGGGCACCCCGCAACCATGTCAATGGGCGGCAACAACGCCGCAAGCGCGCGCACCGCCGTTGATTTTCCGGTGCCACGATCCCCGAACACCAGTACACCCCCGATTCTGGGGTCGATCGCAGTCAGGATCATCGCGGTTTTCATTTCGTCCTGCCCGACAATGGCAGAGAAGGGATAAGGCGTCATGCGGCCTCCTGAATAAGTGCTGCAGGGTCCAGCGGATCGCGGCCCTGCCATGTGCCCATGCGCGCGGAAATGCGGAAACGGGCGTAAAGTTCTTCGGTAAACCAGCGTTCATTCCGCACGGCGCGGATGGCCTGCTGGTGCGGTCCACGACGGGCAAATCCGGCCATGCTGTCCGCATCGGGCCAGACCGAGAATGTGACCTGACGCAGCAGCGGCATTTCCCCGATACCAATCTTGAACATGACATTGGGGTCGGTCCCCACCTTGGCGGAAATATCCGGCACCTGCCCCCAGAAGCGCAACGCCCGCGCCGGACGCACACTGGCGCGCGTCATCGCGGCAACAGGGCCATCAGCGCCGCCTTCGGGGCGAAACGGGGCCTGACCGGACCAGCGCCCCCGCGCGGCATAGGGTTCCAGAAACAGCGTATAGCATTCATCCGCGCGCGCCCGCCACCGCGCGAAGGCGTCGCCCGACAGCCCTTGTCGCGCGGCATTCTGCGTGCCCCAGACCCCCAGAATTGCCCACACGCCCCAATTCGGGCGGGGTGTGAACCCCTGCCCCGTGCCAGAGCCGCAGATCTTCCAGAACTCCAGCCCCGACTGGCGCGCAAGTGCCCTGCGCGTGGCCAGCATCCGGGCCAGAACCCAAAGCCGTGTGGCCGTCCGGTCAAACCGGAAAAGGCTGAGCGTGATCGTTTGCATAGCGATTCCCGTCCGCAAGTGTAAACTTAAGTTGTCACATTACAGGCAGAGTGTAAAGAATAAGAATGTAAACCTTGATTGACAGTTTGCATCTGTGTAAGCTGACATCAACACTATGAAACGGGAAGCGCACATGTCTGATTCTGACGCACCGCACCACGCCATTGTCATTGGCGCGGGATTGGGCGGGCTGGCTGCGGCCATGCGACTGGGCGCCAAAGGCTACTGCGTCAGCGTGGTTGACCGGCTGGACAGGCCCGGCGGGCGCGGATCTTCCATCACACAAGGCGGGCACAGATTCGACCTTGGCCCCACCATTGTAACTGTGCCGCAGGGGCTGCGGGAATTATGGGCCGCCTGCGGGCGCGATTTCGACCGCGATGTGACGCTGAAGCCCATGACCCCGTTTTATGAAATCCGCTGGCCGGACGGGTCCAGCTTTGCCGCAGTTCAGGACGATGACGCGATGGAAGCCGAAGTCGCGCGCCTGTCACCCGATGATCTGGCGGGCTATCGCAAGTTCCTGAAGGACGCGAAAGCGCGCTACTGGTTCGGCTATGAGGATCTGGGCCGCCGCCCCATGCACCAGCTATGGGACTTGATCAAGGCGTTGCCGCGTTTCGTCTGGCTGCGTGCCGACAGGTCGGTTTATGCCCATGCTGCCGCGCGCGTGCGTGACCCGCGCCTGCGCTTCGCGCTGTCGTTTCACCCGCTGTTTATCGGGGGGGATCCTTTCAACGTGACATCGATGTATATTCTTGTCAGCCATCTGGAAAAATCGTTTGGCGTGCATTACGCGATGGGCGGCGTGCAGGCCATTGCGGATGCCATGGCGAATGTGGTGCGCGCACAGGGCGGCACCGTTGCGCTGAACACGGAAATCGACGAAATCATCATTCAGGATGGGCGCGCTGCGGGTGTCCGCCTGCGGGGCGGCAGGGTGATGCATGCCGATATTGTCGTGTCCAACGCAGATGCGGGGCACACCTATACCCGCCTGTTGCGCAACCAGCCCCGCAAACGCTGGACTGACGCGAAGCTGAAACGCAGCCGCTGGTCGATGGGCCTGTTCGTGTGGTATTTCGGCACGCGCGGCACGCGCAACATGTGGCGTGACGTGGGCCACCATACCATTCTGGTCGGTCCGCGATACCGCGACCATATCAAGGATATCTTCATTCGCGGCCACCTGAGCGATGACATGAGCCTGTATGTCCACCGCCCTTCCGTCACCGACCCCTCGGTCGCGCCAGCGGGGGATGATACCTTCTATGTCCTTAGCCCCGTGCCGCATCTGGGACATGACAACAGCGTGGACTGGACAACCCGACAGGACCCCTACCGCCGCAAGATGCTGGCCATGCTGGAACAACGCTTGTTGCCCGGCCTGTCAGACCATATTACCGAAAGCCTTGTTTTCACGCCGGAAACCTTCCGCGACCGCTATCTGTCGCCCTTGGGGGCGGGGTTTTCGATTGAACCGCGCATTTTGCAAAGCGCGTGGTTCAGGCCGCACAATATTTCCGAAGAAGTGCCGGGCCTGTATCTGGCAGGGGCGGGCACACATCCGGGCGCGGGGCTGCCCGGTGTGATCAGCAGCGCCGAAGTGCTGGCGCAGGTTGTGCCCGACCCCGCACCGTCCATGGCCTTGCCGGTGGCCGCGGAATGACCGGCCAGCCCTATATCGCTGCGCCCGACATGGACGCCTGCCGCGCGGCAATCCGCACCGGCTCGCGCAGTTTTCATGCGGCCTCGCGGTTGCTGCCCGCCAGCTTGCGCGACCCCGCGCTTGTGCTCTATGCGTTTTGCCGCGTCGCGGATGATGCCGTCGATGAAGGGCATGATCCGGTGCGCGCTGTGCTGCACCTGCAAGACAGGCTGGAGCGCGCTTATGCTGGCCAGCCCCATGACGCCCCCATTGACCGCGCCTTCGCCGCGATGGTGCTGCACCATGATTTGCCGCGCGCCCTGCCCGATGCCCTGCTGGAAGGGCTGGCATGGGACGCCGAAGGGCGGCGGTTTGGCACATTCTCGGAACTGCTGGATTATGCCGCGCGCGTGGCCGCTGTTGTGGGGGCCATGATGTGCGTGCTGATGGGGGTGCGCGACCGCGACAGGCTGGCGCGCGCCTGCGATCTGGGCGTGGCCATGCAACTGACCAATATCGCCCGCGACATTGGCGAGGATGCGCGCAACGGGCGGCTGTATCTGCCGCTGGAGTGGTTTGACGACGCGCAGCTTTGCCCTGACAGCTTCTTGAGCGCGCCCACGGCCACCCCCGAAATACGCACCATGGCCGCACGCCTGCTGCAAAAGGCCGATCACCTGTACCACCGTGGCAGCGCCGGTATTGCAGCGCTTCCGCTGGCCTGTCGCCCCGGTATATTTGCCGCGCGCCATATCTATTGCGGGATCGGGGGCGCCCTGCGCGCCACGGGCTATGACAGCGTGACGCAGCGCGCCTATACCGGCAAGGGGCAGAAACTTGGCTGGCTGGCCCTGTCTGCCGCGCAGGCGGGGTTAAGCCTGATGCAACCACAGGCGGCGACATTACATGCCCGCCCCCTGCAAGAAACCCGCTTTCTGGTCGATGCCGCCAGCCGTGACACTGGCGCCACCCAACGCTCGCAAACCCTGATTGACGCCATGGCCCGCCTGCGCGCACAAGATTTGTCGGCGCGCCAACATTACCTTTCAGCATACCGCCGCAACGCCTGACGGGATCACAGAAAGCGGACCATATGCCCCGCCGCGCCCGCAAGGGCGCCCAAGTAAAGGCTTGCATCCGGAACGGATGCCCCGTTAGGTCAAACCACTTACGCAGCCGCAGATGTGGCAAAGGATGATATATTTATGGATTGGCTCCTGTTTCTGACCTTCCTTGCGGCCACAGCCGCCGCCGCCACCACAGGCGCAATGTTCGAGCCGGGCAAATGGTATGATGATCTGGACAAACCGCGCTGGACACCACCGGGCTTCATGTTCCCGATTGTGTGGACAACGCTTTATCTGGCCATGTCCTACGCCGCCATGCGCATCGGCCTTCTGGACGGGACGGCGCAGGCGCTTGCTTTCTGGGCGTTGCAGATCGCGTTCAATACACTTTGGTCGCCGGTTTTCTTCGGACTGAAACGCATGCGTGCGGCCCTTGTCGTGCTGTGCTTCCTATGGCTGTCCGTTGCCGCGACAACTGTCAGTTTCTGGATGTTCGATCCGGTCGCAGGCATGTTGCTGGCCCCCTATCTGCTATGGGTGACTATCGCGGGGGCGCTGAACGCGTCGGTGTTGCGGCGCAATCCGCAATTTGCCTGACGCAGGAGGGGGGGGCTGGGGCATGTTGCTCAAAAGTGGGAACCGGTTTTGAGCTTCTCGAACATGCGAAACCAATAAGTTAGAGCATGTCGCGTGAATACGAATGAACGCGACATGCTCCAGGGCGCCCTAGCGGTTGCCCGCATATTCCGGCGCGGGGCTGAATATCCTGTCCGCGTGATCGCGCAGATAGATTTTCAGCCATGGTGTGAACCGCTGGGGCGCGCGTTCCACGATGGCAGGCAGGGCCTGCAGGCTGATCCAGTCGGTCGCCGCCACCTCGTCAGGGTTGGGCGTGATCCGCAGGTCAGCCATGGCGCGCGCGGTGAACACCTGAACCACCTCATGCTCGACCAGCCCGCCACCGACATCGGCGCGGTATTCGATTTCGGCAACATGGGTCAGGGGCAATCCGGTAATGCCCAACTCCTCTTGCAAGCGGCGCGTGGCGCAGCTCAGGTCATCCTCGTCCCAATGCGGATGCGTGCAGCAGGTATTTGTCCACAAACCGGGGGTATGGTATTTGCCCAAGGCGCGGCGCTGCAACAAGACACGTTCGCCTTCGGTCACAAAGACCGAAATGGCCTTATGCTTCAGTCCGCGCTGGTGAACTTCCAGCTTGTCAACCGGCGTCAGGTGCCCGTCGACCCATGCGGGAATCAGCGCGCCACTCATGTGAAACCGGGCCGGACCAGCCCCGACAGATGCAGCAGGTTCTTCACCCCGATCTTGATATGCGCCAGCGGGCGGGCGGCCACCAGTTTCTTGTTCATATACGCCTCGAATGTCAGGCGCTGCACGTCAATGTCATGGCACAGGCTGACAAAGCGTTCGCGCCGTTCGTCGGATTTGTAATAGGCATCCTGCATGGAACGCAAGACCTTGAACACGGTCTTGTGGTCGCGCATGAACAGCTTGCGCGCCAGTGCCAGATCACGCGCGCGGCCACTGGCCAGCGCCGCCTGTGCCGCAGTTGCGGCCACCCGTCCGCCGACCATGGCATAGTAGATCCCCTCGCCCGAACTGGGGGCCACGACACCGGCGGCGTCACCTGCCAGCACAACATCGCGGCCATTGTCCCAGCGGTCCATCGGGCGCAGCGGGATGGGCGCGCCTTCGCGCCGGATGGTTTCGCACCCTGACAGGCCCGCCATGGCGCGCAGATCCGCCGTGGCCTGTTTCAGGTCCGCGCCGTTGATTTCGGTGCCCATGCCCACGCTGGCATGTTTTCCATGCGGGAACACCCAGCCATAGAAATCCGAACTGATGCGCCCGTCATAGATGACATCGCAGCGGTCGGGGTCATAATGGTCATTGGCGGGTGGGGCCTTGATGATTTCGTGATAGGCGATCACATACGGAATCCTGTCACCGCCCGGCACCTCGGCGCGGGCCACGTTGGACCGCGCGCCATCCGCGCCGATGACCAGCCTTGTGGGGCTGCGCCGCTCCTCTCCGCTGGCCTTGTCGCGCCAGACAACATGCGTGCCGTCCTTGTCGCGGTCTATCCGCAAAAAGGTTCCCGTCAGCCGCGCGGCCCCGTTTGCCGCGGCCCGAACCCGCAGGAATTCGTCAAAATCTTCCCTATCCACCATGCCGACAAACCCGTTTTCAATGGGAATATCCACGGCCCGCCCTGTGGGCGAGATCATGCGCGCTGTGGTGATCTGCGCGACCAACTGCGTCATGGGGATGTCAAAATCCGCGATTGCGCGCGGCGGAATGGCGCCGCCACAAGGCTTGATGCGCCCCGCCCTGTCCAGCAGCGCCACCTTATGGCCCGCGCGCGCCAGATCATCGGCTGCCGTGGCCCCCGACGGGCCACCCCCCACAACAAAGACATCATATTCCATCGCTTATTCCCCCGGAACCAGCAGCGCAGTGTCGCGCGGTGTCATGATGCGTGCAGCCAGCAGGGCCGACGCGATGAAAATTATCGCCTGAAACAGGAACACGGCACCGAATGCGTCCGCCACAGGCAACAGGGTGCGGGCCAGATCAACCAGCGCAGCCCCTGTCAGCCCGCCAAACCCTGCCGCAATCGCCTGACTGGCGCCCCACAGGCCCATGCGCGTGCCTTCGCGCTTGTCGCGCCCTTCACCCGCAAGCTGCATCATCGACCCGATGGCCGCGACCGCAAACATCCCGTTGAAGAACCCCAGCGCGACGACCAGCGGCACCAGTGGCAGCGCCCACAGGCTTGCGCCCGCAATCGCCAGCAGCACCAGCGCGGACCCCGTGCACCCGCACACAACCCAGACCCGCAGCGACCCCAGCCGCAACCCCGTCGCCGCAACGCCCACCAGCACCATGCCCAGAAACACACCGCCATTCTGCGCGCCCGACATCTGTGTTGATTGCCCCGGTGTGAACCCGAACACCAAACCCGCATAGGGTTCCAGAATCAGTTCCTGCATGAAATAGGCCGTCATCGACAGGAATACGAAAAAGGTGAAATTCCGCGCGCGGGTATCGGCCCAGATGTCGCGCATACCGTCCCGAAAACGTATCGGCGCAGGTGCTGCGCGGGCAATGACCTGCCGTTCAATCCCCCAAACCGCCAGAACAGTCAGCACAAACGCCCCCGAACAGATCACCGCGACGATCATCAGCAGGCGCGCAGGGCTGTACGGGTCCAGATACCTGCCCGCCATGATTGCCGTCAGCGCAATACCCGCAATCATCATCAGCCATGTGATTGTCGCCGCAGCAGGGCGCCTGTGTTCCGCCGTGGCCGTGGCCAGAAGCGCCAGCAGCGATGTGCCCGAAGCGCCCACCCCCAGCCCGATGACCGCATAGGCCAGCACCGACAGCGCCAGCCCAAGGGCGAAACTGACCTCCAACACCGGAATGGCCAGCGTTGCGCCAAGACCCCCAAGGGCCAGAATGCCCATACCGGCGATAATCCAGCGGGTGCGGTTGCCGCCCTGATCGGCCAGATGGCCCCAGTTCGGCCGCGTGATCTGCACCCCGTAATGCAGCGCCACCAATGCACCGGGCAACACGACCGGCAGCGCCAGTTCCACCACCATCAGCCGGTTCAGGGTCGATGTCATCAACACCACAATCGCGCCCAGACAGGCCTGCACCAGCCCAAGGCGGACTATCTGCACCCAGCCCAGCGTCATGCCCCCAGCCCCCGCAGCGCGAAGGCCGCAACCATCATGCCCAGCACATAGGGACCGACCCCCGTGCCGTTGAACCATGGCGCAAGGCGCGCGGGATCACTGCGCCAGCGCCCCAATGCCCAGATCTGGACACCAATACCCAGCGCGATTGCCCCTGCATGCAGCGGCGCGCCCCAGATCAGCAGCAAAACCACAACGATCAGTTGCGCCAGCACCATGACGGTGCCCGCAACCGTTGCCGCATCAACCGGCCCCAAGGTGACCGGCAGGGACCGGATACCCATCTGGCGGTCGCCTTCAATCGCCTTGAAATCATTGATTGTCATGATGCCATGCGCGCCCAGACCATACAGGACGGCAATCACCACAATCTCGAACCGTGGGGCACCGGCTGCGATGACGGCGGCGCCCGTGAACCATGGCAGCGCTTCATAGCTTAGGCCCACCAACCCCGGACCCCACCAGCCTGACCGTTTGGCCCGCACAGGTTCGGCGGAATAGGCCCATGCCGCCAGCACACCGACCACAGTTGCGCCGAACCCCCAAGGCCCCAACTGCCAGCCGACAGCCAGCGCCAGCACAGACATGACCAGCGCGATATACAGGCCCCAGCGGCCCGGAATGCGCCCGGACGGGATGGGGCGGTCAGGTTCGTTAATGGCATCCACATGGCGGTCGCACCAGTCATTGGCGGCCTGCGACATGCCGCAGACAATGGGACCGGCCAGCAACACCCCCAGCACCACCAGCGCCCAACTGTCCGGCCACACCCCCACAGAAATGATACCGCACAGATAGGCCCACATTGGCGGGAACCATGTGACAGGTTTGATAAGCTCCAGCATCGCGGCGGGTTTGGGCAGGGTGCCCTGTCCTGAACGGCGTGCAGATCGGGTGTCTAGACTCGCTTCACTCATACTGTAAACTTTGCCTGACATATTTGTTTGCATCAAGTGTTATTTGCGCCCGTGCGGTGCAATCATGAAACGACAGCTTGGCGCACCGGCGGCACAACACCGCGTTTCGGTCACGGTTGCATCTGGCCAGACAAGTTCGGCAAACAGCCCTTCGAACACGGCTGCATGCCAGTCGCATACCGGATGTGGTGACGCGCGACGCGCCAGCGGGTTATCCGCAATTTCAAAACATAGCGGCGCATGACCCTGCACGCGAAACCGGCCTGATCCCGCGAATGTCCATGCATGACGCGCAATCGCCGCCGACAGCACCCGCGCCCCCAAGGGCGCGGGCAATGCCCGAATTATGGCCTGTGCGGCACGGGGTATACGGTTGGCCAGAATGTATCTTGCGGTCGCCAGGCCAGCTGCGCGCTGGATTGCGGCGGCCTGCGCGGGCAGGAACAGGCGCACGGCATGATGCAGCCTTGCGACCTCCTCCTCGTGCAGCATGCCCGCATCGGGGGGCGGCGCATCCAGACCTGCGCGATGCAGCAATGCCGCGCGCAGGTTTTCACCGATCAGCGCATCCAGTACCGGCAGATGCTGCAAAACGGCATTCGGCCCAATTCTTGCCTGCGCCGTCATAAGGCTCACTCCGCTGGCTCTATCCGCGCGGTGGCTGCCCCGTTGGGCATGCGGAACTGGCGGGGGGCGTCAAGCTGCTGAGTGCCGCCGCCGCAAGCCTTCACGGCAGACCGTTCGGCGGCGCGTTCCTTGCCCTGGGCGCGCAATGCGGCGCGGCGTTCCCCGGCCTTGGCCTTCACATCGGCGCTGGCCTGCCAGTCGGCCATTTGCGCATCGGCAATGGTGCGGGTCATGTCGAACTGGAAATCAACCTTGTCCTTGGATTGCGGCCCCCAGTATCCGGCCTTGCCCAGATCATAGAATGTGCGCCCCACACCCGCCTTCAGAAACGCCTTCAAGCAGCCCAGCAAATACCGCCGCCGGTAGCCGGTGCCGCGCCACGGGTAATGAAACAACGCCTTTTGCATATAGAAGCGGCGGTAATTCTTCATCACCCCGTCCAGCAATTCACCGCGCGTCATGGCTGCGGGTTTCATGATTGGGGTGACAAAATTGTATTTTGAATAATCGAACACCTCGACCTGATCGCGCAATTCCTGAAACAGCGGCGTGAAGGGCCAGGGCGTGTACATCGCCCAATTCGCCAGATCAGGCTGCCAGTCCCATGCCATGCGATAGGTTTCTTCCAGCGTTTCGGGGGTTTCATTGTCCAGCCCGACGATAAACTGCGCTTCCACAAAAATATCGGCCTCGCGCAGCAGGCGGATGGCTTCCTTGTTTTCGGCGACTGTGGTTTCCTTGTTGAACTGGTCCAGCTTCAACTGCGCAGCAGCTTCGGTGCCAAGGCTGACATGCACCAGACCCGCCTTGCGATACAGCGCCAGCAATTCGCGGTCCCGCATGATGTCGGTGACGCGGGTATTGATGCCCCATTGCACACGCGCGGGCAGGTCGCGGCGGATCAGTTCCTCGCAAAACTCCACGAATTTGCGGCGGTTGATGGTGGGTTCCTCATCGGCCAGAATGAAGAAGCCCACACCGTGGTTCTCGACCAGATCCTCGATTTCATCGACAACCTTGATGGGGTCGCGCACACGGTAATCGCGCCAGAATTTCCACTGGCTGCAAAAGGAACAGGTGAAGGGACAGCCGCGCGCCATATTGGGAATGGCCACACGCCGGTTCAGCGGCACATAGATGTATTTGTCCCATTCCAGAATCGACCAGTCCGGCTTGATCCCGTCCAGATTCCTGACCGTAGATGCCGCCTGCGTGGCCACAATTTCCGTGCCTTCCGTAAAAGCCAGACCATGAATTTTGCGCCGCTCCGCAGGCCAGCGCCGCTGTTCTATGGCCTGCATCAGGTTGACAACGATCTCTTCGCCCTCGCCGCGCACAATCACATCGATCCATGGCGCCTCGCTCAGGACCTGACGATACATGAATGTCGCGTGAATGCCGCCCAGCACCCTGACGGCCTGTGGCGCGACCTCTTGCGCGATGCGCAACACCTCCTCGGCCATATAGATGGCGGGTGTGATTGCTGTTGTGCCCACAACATCAGGCTTCAGTTCGGCCAAACGCGCGCGCAGGCTGTCATTGTCGATGTGGTTGGTCATGGCGTCGATGAAATGAATATCATCAAAGCCCGCAGCCTTCAGCGAGCCGGTCAGATACGCGACCCATGCAGGCGGCCAGTTGCCCGCGATTTCAGCGCCGCCGGAATGATAATTCGGGTGAACGAACACGATTCGCATATCAACCTCCAGTTATGTAACGACAGGTTGACAGTTTATGAGTACATTACAATTGACACAGATCAAGTATGTGGAAAAAAAGCTGTCGTTGCGCGCGCATATCCTGCCGCACAACGCAATAATCCTGTTCAGGAATGGTCGCGGGCAAACACTGCTGCCATGCGGGCAATCAGGCTTCGTCGCGGCTGAGTATACCGTATTTGCGCAGCTTCACATACAGCGACTGGCGCGACAGACCCAGCATTTCGGCGGCCGCAACGCGGTTGTTGCGCGTCAGTTCAATCGCGGTCTCGATGCAGATCTTCTCGATGACATTGGTGGTTTCCGACACAATGTCCTTCAGGGTGGATGATCCGACAAGTTCCATCACACCGCGCATATTCGCCTCTGGTGTTGCGTTATCCGCCCGCAGCGCTGCCGCGTTGGATGCGTTGCGGATAATAAGCGCCAGCACCGGATCACTGCGGTCGTCCAGCCATGTTGCCGAAATTTCCACCGAAACGCGGGCGTCAAAATCGGTCTTCAGCTTGGTCGAATACATGCGCAACTGCCCCGCACGGCGGGCGTTGTCCAGCAGCACTTTCAGATCGACCATGCCGCGTGTCAGGAAATCGGCCATTGACCGGCCACGCACAGCGGCCAGACCGGGGGCATCGGTCAGGTTCAGGAATGTTTCACTGGCCGCAAGGATCAAGCCTTCCTTGTCGGTGAACACAATCGCATCCACCCCACGGTGGAACAACTGCCGCAGGTTTGTCATCAACCGCCCGTCGGCAGACGACCCCTGTGCGACATCGCTGATGCGGATAATGGCAAGCTGTTCACCGGCGGCGCGGAACATCTTGGGTGTCAGCAACAACCGGCGCGCCTCGGCCTTCGCTTCAACCTCGATCGCAGGCGAGGCCTCCATCGAGGAGGGCAAATCCAGCGCGGCCATCAACTCTTCCTTGCCGCGGCCCACGAACTGATCGGCGAAGGGACGCTTGATCAGATCAGCGCGCGCACTTCCCAACAGCGCCGCCGCATTATGGTTCATGTCAACAATCTGGCCGGACATCGCCGCGACCAGCACAACGGCATCGGTGGTGAAATCCATCAGCAACCGGTAGCGCGTGTCGATTTCGCGCTGTGCCTCGTAGTCGCGTTCAAGGGCAATTTGCGCATTCAGCAGCATTTGCTGCATTTCCAGAACCGGGCGCTGGTCGGTGCCCAGCAACAACAGCTCGCCGCTCTCCTCGACCCAGTGCATGACATAGCGCACAGGCACCGTCTGGCCCGAACTGACAGGATGCGCAATCTCCAGCCAGCGGGGCGGGACAGTTTCACCTTTTTCGGCCCGTTCCAGCAAATCCGCCAGACGTTCCTGAAACTTCGGAACACTCTCCGAATCCAGCAAGGACACAAAGTCCTTGCCAACCCATGATGCCACCCCGTCAAAACTTACGGCGTCAGGCTTGACATGAACGACCCGAACAATAGCTTCCTTGGAAATAAGCAGGGAAATATCGGCAAGACTGGTCAGAACGGCAGAGAAGAAATTCCCGCCGAACACAGGGACAGAGCCGCTTTCAAGGAATCTGGCACCTTCGTTAGACACAGTAAACCTGCTCCTTCCTGGAATCTGCCCCAAACCTGCGGCGCAGATAACGCGGCATATAACTTATTTTACATTTAAGTGATTTATGGCCAAACCGCAGGAAGTTAAAGCCTCTGATATATGCGTTGTGGCGATATTTGCGCCCACCATTGCCGCGATATGCTGCAAATTCATATCTTTTTGCAACAATGTCACCAATGCGCCCCCCAAAGCGATCGGCAGATCCCTGCCGGAATGCGCACGAATCGTTTTCATCAACTCAACACAAGGGGTTAGCGAAGAGCGGTTGGAGGCTGATACAAAAACCGCGTGAAAGCGGTGTTCGGACAATTCCTCCTCGATGGATCGCGCGGTCGGCAGCAGGCTGACACGGACCGATATGCCCAAGCGCCGCATCTGATTGGCCGCCACCATCGCCCCCAGACTATGCTGTTCACCGGCGGGCAGCACCAGAAACACGCGCCCGTCATGGCAATCGCCGGTCCTGTCTGCGAACCATGCCAGCGCGATTTCACGCAGCAAGGATTGCAGGCGCGCCATGGCCAGTGTCGCCTGAAATATATCCAGCTCGCCCTCGTGCCAGCTGTTTCCCAATTTTGAAATTGCCGCAGGCAGATAGATATCCACGATCTGCTCGGCCGAGACACGCCTGCGCTTCATTTCCTCATACACAGCCGCGAACATTCCGGGATCTGAATTCTTGGACAATCTGACCATCAGACTCAGCAAATCCCGATCAGGTTCACCCGACTGGACGCCGGATTTCTGAACAAGCTCGGACACAACCCGAAGCGCAAATTGCCGCACAACAGCCTGACCTGACGTCATGTCATCAAACTGCGCTAATCGAAGTCCTTCCATCTCTGCCCCCCCGGCAGATTTCAAGACCACGCGCACGGACCAAAGAAACCTGGTGATGCACTGAATACGTTATGACCTTGAATCTTGGATATTAAGCAAACCCAGTGTCACAGTTGAATGCTGAATTGTCAAACTAAACTTACATCACCCGCGCAAAACAGGGAACAGGTCCAGACTTGTAAGATTTTAACATTATAAATCAAAGCCTTGAGACCGCACCACTGAAACCCGCCCCTCAACATGTGTCACCTTACATGTGCAGCAATGTGTAAGTTTTAATTGACACTCAATCCTTGATGCCGTTAGTATTTTTAGTGGGAATCAAGAGAGGATGCGCAATGCAACGGCAACAAGGTGACAGGCAACTCTATACGCCTGAACAACGTGCCCGGCGCGACGCATCCCGATGGACATTCGTTCAGGCCGTGCTGGCGCCTGTGCAATTCCTGATCTGCCTGATCTCGGTCGTGCTGGTCGTTCGCTATCTCATGACCGGCGAAGGCTACATGGCCGCCACCATTTCGGTCCTTATCAAGACCTTCGCGCTTTATGCCATCATGGTCACCGGCGCGATCTGGGAAAAGGAAGTGTTCGGCCAGTATCTTCTGGCGGATGCGTTCTTCTGGGAAGATATGGTCAGCTTCGCTGTCATCGCGCTACATACGCTATATATTGCCGCGCTGGTGTCAGGCATGCTTGCGCCGGCGCAGCTTATGGCCCTGGCACTGGTGGCCTATATTGCCTATGCCGTGAATGCGGCGCAGTTTCTGTGGAAATTGCGGGTCGCGCGATTGGGGGCCTGCTGATGCCCGCGGACCCCACAACCTGCCAATCGGCCCCAGTCCTGAAAGAACGCGGCCAGCGCGAGGTGTTTTGCGGCCTGACCGGCATTATCTGGCTGCACCGCAAAATGCAGGATGCCTTTTTTCTGGTTGTCGGCTCACGCACCTGCGCGCATCTGTTGCAATCGGCGGCGGGCGTGATGATCTTTGCGGAACCCCGTTTCGGCACGGCAATTCTGGAAGAAAAAGATCTGGCCGGCATGGCCGATGCCAATCAGGAACTGGACCGCGAAGTGGGCCGCCTGCTGGCGCGCCGCCCCGATATTCGCCAGCTGTTTCTGGTCGGCTCCTGCCCGTCCGAGGTGATCAAGCTGGACCTTGCGCGCGCCGCAGAACGCCTGAGCATTCAGCACGCCCCCCATGTGCGGGTGCTGAATTTCTCGGGCTCGGGCATCGAAACGACCTTCACCCAGGGCGAGGATGCCTGTCTGGCGTCCATGGTGCCCGCGCTGCCCGACACACAGGCAAGGGAACTTCTGCTGGTGGGGGCCTTGCCCGATGTGGTCGAGGATCAGGCGCTTGATCTGCTGGCCCAGATGGGCATTGCGCCCGTGCGCTGCCTGCCTGCGCGCCGCGCGCAGGATACGCCCGCAATCGGGCCGAACACCGTCTTTGCCCTGACCCAACCGTTTCTGGGCGACACGCATGCCGCCTTGCTGCGCCGTGGTGCGCGCCATATCCCCGCCCCCTTCCCGTTTGGCGCCGAAGGGACAATGCTGTGGCTGAATGCCGTGGCCGCCGAATTCGGCATTGCGCCGGACGTGGTGGCCCGTGTCACCGCAGCCCCCCGCGCCCGCGCCGAAAAATCCATTGCCGCTGCGGCCGCCACCCTGCGCGGCAAACGGGTGTTCTTCATGCCCGACAGCCAGCTTGAAGTGCCTTTGGCCCGTTTTCTGACGCGCGAATGCGGCATGACGGCCGTGGAAATCGGCACGCCCTATCTGCATTCCGAATTGCACGGCCCCGAACTGGCGCTGATCGCCGCAGGCCCCACCCTGTCCGAAGGGCAGGACGTGGACCGCCAGCTGGACCGTGTGCGCGCCGCGCGCCCCGACCTGACCGTATGCGGCCTGGGCCTTGCCAATCCGCTGGAAGCCGAAGGGCTGGCCACCAAATGGGCGATCGAGCTGGTCTTCACGCCTGTGCATTTCTTTGAACAGGCCGGTGATCTGGCCGCACTTTTCGCTCGCCCGCTGCGCCGCCGCGCAGCCCTCGCCCGCCAGCACCCCAACTTTCAGGAGGCCGCCGAATGACCGCCGCCTTCATCTTGCCAGAAATACTCAAATCAGGACAGCAGACATGAAGCTGGCGGTCTGGACATATGAAGGCCCGCCGCATGTCGGCGCGATGCGCGTGGCCACAGGAATGCGCGATCTGCATATGGTGCTGCATGCGCCGCAGGGCGACACCTATGCAGACCTGCTGTTCACAATGATCGAACGGCGCAACCACCGCCCGCCTGTCAGCTACACCACCTTTCAGGCGCGCGATCTGGGGGCTGATACGGCGGGTTTGTTCAAATCCGCCTGTCAAGACGCCCATG
The DNA here is from genome assembly GCF_051859525.1 of Roseinatronobacter sp. Lineage (NCBI taxonomy): Bacteria > Pseudomonadati > Pseudomonadota > Alphaproteobacteria > Rhodobacterales > Paracoccaceae > Roseinatronobacter > Roseinatronobacter sp. The sequence goes on from NZ_JBHYFM010000016.1 coordinate 19,174, forward strand.
ACCGTTTCCAGCCTCAGGCCATTATGGTCGCGGCCTCTTGCACCGCGGAACTTATTCAGGATGATCCCGGCGGGCTGGCGGAAACCATGGGCCTGCCCGTTCCGGTTGTCGCGCTGGATTTGCCCAGCTACCAGCGCAAGGAGAATTTCGGCGCGGATGAAGCCTTCTTGCAACTCTGCCGCCATCTTGCCAAACCCGTGGCCCGCAGCGCACGCGTAAGCTGCAACATACTCGGCCCCACGGCATTGGGGTTCCGGCACCGCGACGATCTGGCGGAAATTACCGCGCTGCTGTCCGAAATGGGCATTGCGGTCAATGTGGCAGCGCCCATGGGCGCCAGCCCTGCCGACATTGCCCGCATGGGGGCTGCCCATTTCAATGTGCTGCTCTATCCCGAAACGGCCGAATCTGCCGCGCGCTGGTGCGAAAAGGAACTGGGCCAGCCCTATACCAGAACCATCCCCATCGGGGCGCACGCCACCCGCGCCTTCATTGATGAACTGCGTGCGCTGTCGGGCAGCACCCTGCCTGTAGACGAGACGCGCCTGCGCCAGCCATGGTGGGCCGCCTCGGTCGATTCGACCTATCTTCACGGCAAGCGGGTGTTCCTGTTCGGCGATGGCACCCATGTCATGGCCGCAGCCCGCGTCGCGCGCGACGAGATGGGTTTTGAGGTTTGCGGCATGGGCTGCTACAACCGCGAACAGGCCCGTCCCCTGCGCGCCCTTGCGCAGGAATTCGGCCTTAGCGCGCTGATCACCGATGATTATCTGGAGGTCGAGGCCGCAATCGAGGCCGCCGCCCCCGAAATGATCCTTGGCACCCAGATGGAACGCCATATCGGCAAACGCCTTGGCATTCCCTGTGCGGTCATTTCCGCGCCCGTGCATGTGCAGGACTTCCCCGCGCGCTATTCGCCGCAAATGGGGTTTGAAGGCGCGAATGTCCTGTTTGACACATGGGTTCACCCGCTGGTCATGGGGCTGGAAGAACACCTGCTGCACATGTTCCGCGACGATTTCGAGTTTCACGACGCCGCTGGCCCGTCCCATCACGGGGCCAGGGCGCAACCCCTGCCCCAAAGCGCGCCCGCCGCCCCTGCGGCCGCGGATGAAGGGGGCTCGACGCCCCCGCCATCCGCCCCCCCGTCGCTGGACAATATCGTCTGGCTGTCCTGCGCCGAACGCGAATTGCGGAAAATTCCGTTCTTTGTGCGCGGCAAGGCACGGCGCAATACGGAAACCTTCGCGCAGCAAAAGGGCATCAGCGAAATTTCGGTCGATACGCTTTACGAGGCAAAGGCCCATTATGCTCGATAGTCGCCACACCCAGCCCCTGCCTTACCGTTTCGTCATTGTCACACTTGACGCACATGCCGCTGGCCCCGCCGAGCGTGTTTTGCCCAAACTCCGGCAAGATTTTCCGGGGCTGGAAATCTCCATTCACGCCGCGGCCGAATGGGCCGAAGACCCTGACGCGCTGGCGCGGGCCAAGGCCGCGATCAACGCCGCCGATATTGTCGTGGCCAACCTGCTGTTCATCGAGGAACATGTCACCGCCTGCCTGCCCGAATTGCAGGCCGCGCGCGCACGTTGCGACGCTTTTGTCGGTGTGATCGCCGACCCCCAGATCGTGAAACTGACAAACATGGGCGATCTGGACATGTCCAGACCCGCCACAGGTCTGGCCAAAATCATGAAGAAACTGCGCGGCGGTGGCGACAAGGGAAAACCCGCGTCCGGCGAGAAGCAGATGACCTTGCTGCGCCGCCTGCCGAAAATCCTGCGCTTCATTCCCGGCAAGGCGCAGGATCTGCGCGCATGGTTCCTGTCCATGCAGTACTGGCTGGGCGGGTCGGACGACAATATTGAATCGATGATGCGTTTTCTGATTTCGCGCTATGCCACACGGCCGGAATGGTCGGGCATTACCGCAAAAGCGCCTGTCGACTACCCCGAACTGGGCCTGTATCACCCCGATCTGCCCGCACGCATGACCACCGACCCCGCCGCATTACCCACGCGCCGCGACGCGCGCGGCACTGTCGGGCTGTTGCTGATGCGGTCATATATTCTGGCGTCGGACACGGCGCATTATGACGCCGTGATCCGCGCATTGGAGGCACAGGGGCTGAATGTCATTCCCGCCTTCGCTGGCGGGCTGGACGGTCGCCCCGCGATCGAGGCATTCCATCAAGGGCGCGTGGACACGCTTTTGTCCCTGACAGGGTTCAGCCTTGTGGGGGGGCCTGCCTATAATGACAGCCCCGCCGCCGTATCGGTCCTGAAGGCGCTTGATGTGCCCTATATGGTCGCCCATCCGCTTGAATTCCAGACACTTGGGCAATGGGCATCATCCGGCGGGGGCTTGGGTCCGGTGGAAACCACCATGCTGATTGCCTTGCCCGAAATTGACGGGGCCACCTGCCCCACAGTGTTTGCCGGACGGCATGCCCCGGACGGCTGCACCGGCTGCGCCCATGCCTGCAAGCCCGCGCCCGACACCACCGCCAAGGCCATGGCCCCTTGCCCTGAACGTATTTGCGCACTGGCCGATAAGGTCGCCCGCATGGTGCGCCTGCGCCGCAGTGACATTGCACAGCGCAAGGTCGCAATCGTGCTATACGGTTTTCCGCCCAATGCCGGTGCAGTGGGCACTGCCGCCTATCTGTCGGTATTTGAAAGCCTGTTCAACACCTTGCATGCCATGGCCCGCGATGGCTATGACCTGACCCCGCCCGACAGTGTGGACGCCCTGCGCGCGATGGTGCTGGAGGGCAATGCCCAGCGCTATGGCCAGCCTGCGAATGTCTGCGCCCATGTCAGCGCCGACCAGATTGTCGCCAATACCCCATGGCTGCCCGAGATTGAGGCCGTCTGGGGCCCCGCACCGGGGCGCGCGCAGTCGGACGGGCGCAATGTGTTCGTTCTGGGCGCGCAATTCGGCAATATCTTTGTCGGGATTCAACCCGTTTTCGGCTATGAGGGCGACCCGATGCGCCTGCTGTTCGAGAAGGGCTTTGCGCCGACCCACGCCTTCGCGACCTTCTATCTGTGGCTACGCAACCAGTTCAATGCCGATGCCGTGCTGCATTTCGGCATGCATGGCGCGCTGGAATTCATGCCCGGCAAACAGGCAGGCGTGGGCGCGGGCTGCTGGCCGGACCGGCTGATCGGCAACCTGCCCAATATCTATCTGTATGCGGCCAATAACCCGTCCGAGGCAAGCCTGGCCAAGCGCCGTTCAAACGCGGTGACAATCACCCACCTGACGCCACCTGTCGCGGCGGCGGGCCTGTATAAGGGCCTGCAAGACCTGAAGGACAGCCTGCAACGCTGGCGCAAGACAGATGCCGGCGCGCGCGCCGAACTGGACGCGCTGATTGCCGAACAGGCCGCAGCGCTGGACCTGTCGGGCGCGCCGGCAACGCTGTGGCTGAAGCTGCTGGAACTGGAAAACGCCCTGATTCCCGAAGGGTTGCACGTTATGGGCCGCGCACTGGACGCGCCCGACCGCGCCCGGCTGCTGGCGATGGTCGATGCCGATGACGACACCCGCGCCCGCATGGATACCGATCTGGCAGGCGATCACGAAATGCGCGGTCTGCTGCACGCGCTTGGCGCGGGCTATATTGCGCCCGTTCCGGGCGGCGACCTGATCCGCGCGCCCCAGATCGTGCCCACGGGGCGCAATATTCACGCCTTTGACCCGTTCCGCATGCCAACGGCCTTTGCCCTGCGCGAAGGGGCTGTTCAGGCGCAAAAGCTGATTGACGCCCATCGCAGCATCCCGCGGTCTGTCGCAATGGTGCTGTGGGGGTCCGACAATATTAAATCCGACGGTGGACCAATTGCGCAGGCGCTGGCGCTGATCGGCGCGCGCCCGCGTTTTGATGCCTATGGCCGCCTGTCAGGCGCTGACCTGATCCCGCTGTCCGAACTGGGCCGCCCGCGCATTGACGTGGTGATGACCCTGTCGGGCATTTTCCGCGACCTGTTGCCGCTGCAAACCCGCCTGCTGGCCGAAGCGGCGCTGAAAGCCGCCATGGCCGATGAGCACGACTCGCAGAATTTCATCCGCGCCAATGCCCGCGCCACTGCGGCCGAGTTGGGCATAGACATGGAAACCGCGGCCCTGCGCGTGTTTTCCAATGCCGAAGGGGCCTACGGGTCCAATGTAAACCAGCTTGTCGACAGTTCCGCATTCGGGCACGAGGACGAGTTGGCCGACGCCTATCAGGCGCGCAAGGGTTTTGCCTACGGGGTGAACGGCAAGGCCAAGGCCCAGCCGGACCTGCTGAAGGCGACGTTGAAAACTGTGGATCTGGCCTATCAGAACCTTGAATCCGTTGAACTGGGCGTCACCAGCGTAGACCATTATTTCGACACCCTTGGCGGGATTGCACGCGCCATCAAACGTGCGCGCGGCGGCGCCGACACCCCCGTCTATATCGGTGATCAGACCAAGGGCAGCGGCAAGGTCCGCAGCCTGCGCGACCAGATCGCACTGGAAACACGTTCGCGCAGCCTGAACCCGAAATTCTATGAGGCGCTTTTGGTGCATAAATCCGAAGGGGTGCGCCAGATCGAGGCCCATGTGACCAACACACTGGGCTGGTCGGCCACCACCGGCAAGGTCGATCCATGGGTCTATCAACGCCTGTCCGAGACCTTCGTGCTGGACGAGGTGATGCGCAGACGACTGGCGGATATGAACCCGCAAGCCAGCGCACGCCTTGCCGGACGCCTGATCGAGGCGGGCGAGCGTGACTACTGGCAGCCGGATGCCGCCACACTGGCCGCACTGCAAAACGCCGCCGACGAGATCGAAGACCGCGTGGAAGGGATTGCCGCCGAATGAGCACCCCCACCCGCATCGCCAGTCCCGCAAAGGGCACAGGGGGGCCAGCCCCCCGGCGGCTGCGCCGCCACCCCCCGGGATATTTTTACCAGAATGAAGGAAGAACGCCATGAGCCCCAGAGATGACATACCGCAACTGAGAGGGCTGGACGGCGAGGGTTCGGTTCAGGTGCATCAGGACGAGGCCGCGCGCATCGAGGGCGCGATGGTGTTTTCCGTATATGGCAAGGGGGGGATCGGCAAATCGACGACCAGTTCCAACCTGTCCGCCGCCTTTGCCGCAATGGGCAAGCGCGTGTTGCAGATTGGCTGCGACCCGAAACATGACAGCACATTCACCCTGACGGGCCGGTTGCAGCCCACCGTTATCGACATTCTGAAAGAGGTGGATTTCCACCCCGAAGAACTGCGCGCCGAGGATTTCGTCACCGAAGGCTGGGGCGGGGTGATGTGTGTGGAGGCGGGCGGCCCGCCTGCGGGCACCGGCTGCGGGGGCTATGTTGTGGGCCAGACGGTCAAATTGCTGAAGCAGCACCATTTGCTGGAAGACACGGATGTGGTGATTTTCGACGTGTTGGGCGATGTGGTTTGCGGCGGGTTTGCAGCGCCCCTGCAACATGCCGACAAGGCGGTGATTGTCACCGCCAATGATTTCGACAGCATCTATGCGATGAACCGCATCATTGCCGCCGTGCAGGCCAAATCGGCCAATTACAAGGTGCGGCTGGCCGGCTGCATTGCCAACCGGTCGCGCGACACTGACGAGGTGGACCGGTTTTGCGACCGTGTGGGGTTCAAGCGCATTGGCCATATGCCCGATATCGACGCCATTCGCAGAAGCCGTCTGAAGAAGAAAACCCTGTTCGAGATGGACCCGGACGAGGATGTTCTGGCCTGTCGTGCCGAATATATACGGCTGGCGCATGCGCTGTATACGGGCACAGACGCGCTGAGCCCCGACCCGATGCCCGACCGCGATATATTCGAGTTGCTGGGATTTGACTGATGCGCGATCTGACCCCGCCCCCGTCCAGTTATGATGACACCCGCGCGCGGGTCGAGCAGTATTTTGACGCCACTGCAACGCGGGTCTGGGAGAGGCTGACCTCGGACATGCCGGTGTCGCGGATTCGCCAGACTGTGCGCGAGGGGCGCGACGCGATGCGCGCGCTGATTCTGGCGCAATTGCCGGACGACCTGCGCGGGGCGCGGGTGCTGGATGCGGGCTGCGGCACGGGGGCTGCAACTGCGGAACTGGCCGCACGCGGGGCGGATGTGACCGCGATCGATATTTCGCCAAAGCTGGTCGAGATCGCACGCGCCCGCCTGCCCGAGGCGCTGGCGGGCCGTGTGGCGTTTCGCGCGGGCGACATGCTGGCGGGAAATCTTGGGCGGTTTGACCATGTCATCGCCATGGACAGCCTTATTTACTACACCCGCCCCGATCTGGAGGGCGCGTTAGACGCGCTGTCGGCGCGGGCCGGTTCGGTGGTGTTCACTGTAGCCCCGCGCACGCCGTTGCTGATGGCCATGTGGCATATGGGCCGGATGCTGCCGCGTGCCGACCGGTCCCCCAGCATGATACCCCATGACTGGCGGCGTATGAATGTGGCCGGACTGGCCCGCGTCGGGCGGGTGTCGCGGGGGTTCTATATCTCGGAATGCCTGAGGGTGGCGCCATGATCATCCCGAAATCCATGTTCCGCACGCTGAACGCCAACTGGCTGCCCTTTGCCGATGCCGCGTCCGAAGGGTTGCCGCTGCGCCAGATCCTGCGCCTGAGCCTGTTTCAGGTGTCGGTGGGGATGGCCACGGTCCTGCTGCTGGGCACGTTGAACCGCGTGATGATTGTGGAAATGTCGCTGGCCGCAAGCCTTGTGGCGATCATGATTGCCCTGCCGGTGCTGATTGCGCCGTTCCGCGCGCTGCTGGGGTTCAAGTCCGACACCTACCGGTCGGCGATTGGCTGGAAGCGCATTCCGTTCCTGTGGTTCGGCAGCTTGTGGCAATTCGGCGGGCTGGCGGTCATGCCTTTCGCGCTGATCGTGCTGTCGGGTGACAATGTCCATGACGTGCCCTTCGCAGGCGAGGTGCTGGCAGCGCTGGCGTTCCTGATGACAGGGCTGGGCCTGCACATGACCCAGACCGCAGGCATCGCATTGGCCGCAGACCGCGCAGACGCGCAAACCCGCCCGCGTGTGGTGGCGCTGTTATATGTAACCTTCCTTGCGGGCATGGCGGTTTCGGCGCTGATCGTGGGCTGGCTGCTACGCGATTTCAGCGAATTGCAACTGATCCGCGTGGTGCAGGGCTGTGCGGTGGCGACACTGGCGCTGAACATCATTGCATTGTGGAAGCAGGAAAAAGTGCGGCCCATGACGCGCGAGGAACGCGCAGCCCCCCGTCCCAGCTTCCGCGAGGCATGGGCCGATTATGTGGGTGGCGGGCAGGCCGGGCGTCTGCTGGCAGTGGTGTTTGTGGGCGGTCTGGCCTTCAATATGCAAGATGTGCTGCTGGAACCCTATGGCGGCGAGATCATGGGCCTGTCGGTTGCGGCCACAACCACCCTGACGGCCGTATGGGCCTGTGGGGCGCTGCTGGGTTTCTGGCTGGCGGCGCGCTGGCTGGCGCGGGGGGTGGACCAGTTCCGGATGGCCGCGCGCGGCATCCTGTTTGGCATTGTGGCGTTCTCCGCCGTGATTTTTGCCGCCCCCATCGGGTCTGGCGGGCTGTTTTATGGCGGGGCCTTCGGAATTGGCCTTGGCATGGGGTTGTTTGCCGTGGCCACGCTGACCGCCGCGATGGACATGCCCAAGCGCGGTGTCGTGGGCGGCGGGCTGGCGCTTGGCGCGTGGGGGGCGGCGCAGGCCACCGCCGCCGGGCTGGCCGTGGCGCTTGGCGGCGGCATTCGCGACAGTGTTCAGGGGCTGGCCAATGCGGGCCATCTGGGCGCGGGCCTGATGACGCCCGACATCGGCTATTCGGTTGTTTACCACATCGAGATTGGACTGCTTTTCCTGACGCTTGTCATTCTGGGCCCGCTGGTGCGCACCCGCATTGTTGACACGTCCCAAACCCGCAGATCGCGGATCGGCCTTGCCGATTTCCCGACCTGACATATCGGAGGATTGACTAATGGATACCCCTTATGGCTGGATATTCTTCGGCAATTTCGATCTGGCGCTTGTATCGCTTTACATGTTCTGGATCTTCTTTGCCGGGCTGATCTATTACATCCAGCGCGAGAATATGCGCGAAGGCTACCCGCTGGAAAACGATGACGGCAGTCACGCGAATTCGCTGCTGTCCGTGCCCGAACCCAAAACATTCACCCTGCCACACGGGCGTGGAACCTACGCAGCCCCCAATGCGGAGCGCGAGGCCCGCGAACTGGCGCTGGCACCCACCGCGGTTTCCGGCGGCTTTCCTTTTGCCCCCACGGGGGACGCCATGAAGGACGGTGTCGGCCCCGCCGCCTATGCCATGCGCCGCGACGAGCCGGAACTGGACGGGCACGGCCATGCCAAGATCCAGCCCATGGCCAAGGTCGGTGATTTTGCCGTTGCCGCAGGGCGCGATCCGCGCGGGCTGAAAATCATGTGCCATGACATGAAATCACCGGGCGTTGTCAGTGACATGTGGGTGGATATTCCCGAACAGATGGTGCGCTATCTGGAAGTGACGCTTGAGGATGGCGGCAAACGGCTGGTGCCCATGGCGATGGTGCGCATCAAGCAAAACCGCGTCATCGTCAATGCGCTGGATTCCGAGAGTTTCAAGGATATTCCCGTCATCGCGTCTGATGCGCAGGTCACCAAGCTGGAAGAAGACAAGATCTCCGGCTTCGTGGCGGGGGGGTACCTGTACACCAGCGACAAGCGCATGACGCAATGGTCGGCGTTCAAGAAGATCATGGCGCAACCCGCATAAGGGTGCGCCACGAATAGCCCTATAAAAACAAGGAACCGGTCCATGTCACATGATGATTTCGCCTTTGAACCCGTGAAGGGCTTGCCAGAGCGTCCACCAGAGCATGAGCACATTCTGTGGCAGGGCCGGCCCGACACATTCGCGCTGGCGCGCGAAGCCTATAAGCTGAACTGGATCAACGCCTATTTTGCGCTGATCGTGCTGTGGCGTGCAGGTGTTGGCGCCGCAGATGCGGGGGCCGCGGGGGCGTTTGCCTTCGGGCTGCCCTATGCGCTGCTATGGGCGCTCGCGGTCGCGGTGGTGCTGGTGCTGGCCGTCGTGCAAGCGCGCAGCACGGTCTATACCGTCACGACCGCGCGCGTGGCCATGCGGATCGGGGCCGCGCTGACGGTCACGCTGAACCTGCCGTTTCGTCAGGTCGCGCAGGCCAATCTGGACCTGCGCAAATCCGGCACCGGCACAGTCGCGCTGGAAACACTGGGCGAGACGAAGTTTTCATATCTTGTGCTGTGGCCGCATTGCCGCCCCGGCCATGTGCGCGTGACCAAGCCTGCCTTGCGCTGCATTCCTGATGCGGCGCGCGTGGCCAAGCTGCTGGCAGATGCCGCCGAGGCGCGCGTGTCGCAACCTGTCGTGGAACGCCGCACGCCTGCGCCCGCTGGCACCCTTGTCGCAGCGGAATAAAGGAAACACGCCATGACACACAGTCCCGAACCCTTCTCCCCTGCGTTCAAGCGCGAAGACAATAACGACATGATCCCCGTGGGGCTGGTGCGTGCCATGTTCGCGCTGGCCTTGCTGACACTGGCACTGGTGACCATGGCCGCGCTGTCGGGGCGCCCCCCTGCGGCGATTCCCGATAATGGCGCGGCAGTGCAGGAATGGCAGTTGCGCCTTGTCGCGGGCGATGCGCAGGCGGTCACGGTGCAAGCCGCTGATGGCACGCATATCGACCGGCTGGATCATGGCGGCTTTGTCACTGTGGTTCAGAACGGCCTGCAAACCGCGCGCCGCCGCCATGGCATAGACCCCGCCCTGCCGCTGCGCATTGTCGCGTTCGAGAATGGACGCCTTAGCGCGATTGACGACCACACAAATTACCGCGTCGAACTGGATGTGTTCGGTGCAGATAACAAGGCCGCGTTCGAACGGCTGCTGACAACACTGCAAAACTAAAAAACACCAAATAAGGGAAAATCAAATGTCACTCTTCTCTCGGAAAGTCGAAAAAGTGCCCTGCACTGTCGAAGTCAGCCACCGTTTTGAGGCGCTGCACGCGCATGTGCGTTTCAATGACGGGTCCATCATTCACCCCGGCGACGAAGTGCAGGTCCAGGGCCCGCCCGTTCTGGCGGCATGGGGTGAACTGATCATCGAGGACCGGATGGCCACCATCACGCGCGCGAACGCGCTGGAACGGCTTTGGACGCGTCTGACGGGTGATTTTGAATTCATGGAACTCTGTGAATTCTCGTTCTCAGAGGAGATGAGCGTATGAACATGCATGCCACCACACATGACGAACTTGCCGCTGAAATGGGCGACCGTTTCGACACGGATGCCATGGCGCAGGAATCCACCCTGCTGAACCCGCGTTTCTACACAACCGATTTTGACGAAATGGACCGTATCGACGTAAGCCCCGTGCGCGAAGAATGGGACATTCTGATCGGCCAGATGAAGTCGGACCCCAACAAGGGCCATTTCAAGAAAAACGCTGACTGGGACCAGATCGACTGGGACGGAATGGAACCGGGCCTGAAGCGCGAGTTCATCGACTTTCTGGTGTCGTCCTGCACGGCCGAATTTTCGGGATGTGTGCTGTATAAGGAAATGAAACGCCGCGGCACCAACAAGGACATCTGCGAGCTGTTCAACTACATGGCCCGCGACGAGGCCCGCCATGCAGGTTTCATCAACGACGCACTGCGCGAAGCGGGGGTTGCGGTCAATCTGGGCTTTTTGACCAAGGCCAAGAAATACACCTATTTCCGGCCCAAATTCATCTATTACGCCACCTATCTGTCAGAAAAGATCGGCTATGCGCGCTACATCACCATCTACCGCCATCTGGAAGCAAACCCCGACAAGCGCTTCCACCCGATTTTCAAGTGGTTCCGCGAATGGTGCAATGATGAATTCAGCCATGGCGAGGCCTTCGCCCTGCTGATGCGCACGGACCCCAAACTGACGGAAAGTTTCGTCAACAAGCTGTGGATACGCTTCTTTCTGACTGCGGTGTATTCCACGATGTATGTGCGCGACCATGCGCGGCCAGAATTCCACAAGGCGCTTGGTGTCGATATCGAATGGTATGATCAGGAAGTGTTCCGCAAGACATCTGCCATCGCGCGGCAGGTGTTCCCGATAGAAGTGGATATCGACCACCCGCGCTGGCTGCCCAATCTGCGCCGTATGGAAGCGGCATTCCGCAAGATGGACGCGGGCGCAAAACAAGGCGGGCTGGCCGGACAGTTGCGCAAACTGGCAGGCACGGCACAGGCCGCGCGCGCGTTTGCGTCATTGTATCTGATCCCCGTGCGCAAGACCACGCCGCCCGCTTCGGTTCGGATGGAACCGGCATACTGACCCCGTGGTGTCGGGCCTGATCCGGCACCCTTACCCCTGACCCCTGACCGGCGGGAGCCGCCCATGTTTGAAACCCCCTGGATTGCCGCACTTGCCGCATTGTTTCTGTGGTGGTCCACCACAGGGCTGCTGCTGTGGCGCGTGCATGCGGCAGACAGGGGCGGACCGGACCAGCATTTATGGTCGGTCATCCTGTCGGTGCCGCTGCTGGTGGGCGGGGTGCTGGGCGTGAATGGCACCCTTGATGACGGCAGCCCGCAAGGCGTCTGGTTCGCGTTCCTGTCGGCGCTGGCGCTGTGGGGCTGGGTGGAACTGGCCTTCTTGTCGGGCATCATTACCGGCCCGAACACCCGCCCCTGTCCGATGGGGCTGGGGCCAATGGCGCGGTTTTCGGCCGCGTTCCGCACTGTGGCCTTCCATGAACTGGCACTGGCCGCGATTTTTCTGGCCCTTGCCATTGCCACCTATGACAGGGTGAACCCGTTTGCATTCTGGACATTTCTTGTGCTGTTTGCGGCGCGTATTTCCGCGAAACTGAACCTGTTTCTGGGTGTTCCGCGCATCAACACGGATTTCCTGCCGCGCCCGCTGGAACATTTGTCCAGCTATTTCCGCCAAAGCCCCGTCAGCGGTTTCTTCCCGCTGTCGGTCACAATTCTGACGATCGGCACCGGCTATTTTCTGGCCCGCCTGTGGCATGCAAATGCCATGGGCGATGATGGCAGGATTATCGGCTTCACGCTTTTGTCCATGCTTGCCGCCCTTGCCCTGCTGGAACACTGGTTCATGGTCTGGCGGGTGCGTGACGACAAACTCTGGCGCTGGATGCTTCCGGCACCTGACGCCCAAAAACCCAAAATATGACCGAGGGGACACCTATGAATTTTGACCGTCATTTCAAAACCGCACTCGACACCCTTCGGACAGAAGGAAACTACCGCGTCTTTGCCGAAGTCGAACGTCAATGCGGCGCCTTTCCGAAGGTCCGGCATTTCAACGGCGATGATATCGACGAGGTGACGGTCTGGTGTTCAAATGACTATCTGTGCATGGGCCTGCATCCTGACGTGATGGGAGCCATGGTTGATGCGATTGGCAGATGCGGGACAGGCGCGGGCGGCACGCGCAATATTTCCGGCAACACCCATTTGCACCGCGTTCTGGAAGAAGAACTGGCGCAGCTTCATGGCAAGGAAGCCGCATTGCTGTTCACATCCGGCTATGTGTCGAACTGGGCGGCGCTGTCGACGCTGGGCACGAAAATCCCTGACGCCGTCATATTGTCGGATGAAAAGAACCATGCGTCCATGATTGAGGGCATCCGGCATTCGCGCGCCGACAAGGTCATCTGGAAACATAACGACTGGCGCGATCTGGACCGCAAGCTAAAGGCCGTGGGCGACAGACCCAAGATTGTGGCGTTTGAATCCGTCTACTCCATGGATGGCGACATTGCCCCAATGCGCGAGATTGTCGAAGTGGCCGAAGCGCATGGGGCCATGACCTATTTGGACGAGGTGCATGCCGTGGGCATGTATGGGGCGCGGGGCGGCGGCATTTCCGAACGCGAGGGGCTGGCCCATCGTATTACCCTGATTGAAGGGACATTGGGCAAGGCATATGGCGTTGTCGGCGGCTATATCACCGGATCGACGGCGCTGTGCGACTTCATCCGGTCATTCGCCAGCGGGTTCATTTTCACCACCGCATTGCCGCCCGCAGTTGCGGCGGCGGCAACGGCATCGGTGCGGCACCTGAAACACTCTGGCATCGAACGCGCGGCACAGCGCGACCGCGTGGCACGGTTGCGCGCAAGGCTGGATGCGCAAGGCATTCCGCATATGGCCAATGACAGCCACATCATTCCCGTAATGATTGGTGATCCGGTCAAATGCCGGATGATCTCGGACATCCTGATGCAGGACTGGGGCATCTATGTGCAGCCCATCAACTACCCCACGGTGCCCAAAGGAACCGAACGTCTGCGCATAACCCCCGGCCCCATGCACAGCGATGCAGATATCGACCATCTGGTAATGGCGCTGGCTGCGCTGTGGAAGCAATGCGCCATATCACATGCCGTTGCCTGATTGATCCGGCAGCGTCGTCTGCGCGTATTAGTACGTAAGCAAAAAAACCAAATTCCAAATCGGGAGGACCCCACGATGACCAGATTAAGCTACGCAACCTTCGGTGCCATGGCATTTGCCATGACGGCCTTTCCGGCATTTGCAGGGGACCCTGCAGCAGGTGAATCCGCCTTCACCAGCCAGTGCCAGAACTGCCACAACGTCACAAATGAGGCAGGCGAGGTTCTGGCGGGGCGCCCGAATATGCGCACTGGTCCGAACCTGTACGGCGTTATCGGACGTCAGGCAGGAACGATTGAGGGGTTCCGCTATGGCGCGTCACTGGTCGAGGCCGGAGAGGCAGGACTGGTCTGGAACGAAGACGACCTTGTCCCCTATCTTCTGGACCCCAACACATTCCTGCGCGAAACCCTTGATGAGCGTCGCGCCCGCAGCCAGATGTCATTCCGTGTCCGTGATGAGGATACGGCGCGCGATATCATTGCCTTCCTGACCCAATTTTCCGAAGTCGAGGATGGTGATGCAGATGAAGAAGGCACTGAAGAAAGCGAAGGGTGACAGTGATTGCGCAAACCCATGCCGGGTTTGCGCAATCCCGTGATCCTGAAAAATGCCAAAGTCCGCGGTCATTCCGGTGACTGCGGCCTTATCTTGAACGCCATTGCAGAACGGGAAACACGCGGCGGCAATCGTGCATCGGGGGCTTATATTACTGTTTCAGGCCCGCTTGGTTTCAAAGGCAAACCGGCTGGCCAGTTCATCCGAACTTATGCCCAGCATGTCGGCGGTTTTCGACAGGTCGTAATCGCAATGCTCGAACGCCTGACGAATGCACAAATCTTCCAGCACACGGCCGGTCTGTGCAATGATTTCCGACAACGGGATTTGCCCGATATTCGTGATCGCTTCTTCCATCGCGACATTGGCACGCGCTTTGGGCGCGGCGCCCCGTGTCACCGGCTTGCCGGATTCGGCTGAAACCAGATGTTGCTTCCAGCGCGTATCCTCGAAGGATTGTTCCATCTCCAGCATGGCATGACTGAATTTTTGCTGCATCCGGACCACGGGCCGAAGATCACGACACACAAGGACCGAACTGCCATAATCGGCCGCAATCCTGCGCACCAGCAGGGGTATTTCCGTGGCACCCTGATCGTCGATAAAGTTCAGGTGCCGCCAGACAGATGCCGCGTCGCCCTGATCGGACCACAGCAGATCCAGCTTGTGCCACACGTCATGGCTGACGACACTGCGCAGTTGCTGTCCGACCCAACCGGCCCCGATACTGTCTTCCAGCGCGCCCCCGCGCAGAACAGTGTCGACCCTGTTTTCGGCAGAAACAAACAGACAAAGATCACTTGCGGCCAATACAATCTGACCCAGCACTGACGGGGTTAATCGCGCGAAGGTGTTTACATCATGCTGGGGGGGGGTGGTCATGACAAACTCCATCTGCCGTATCGGCCATGCGTCATTTGGCTTAGCAAATGCTCTGACATCTCATCTATGTGCAACCCGACTTTATCGGCTTGCAAGAACCTGTAATGATCATAGGGTGGCATAATTGCAGCGCCCCCGACAATCACTTCGGTGTGTTGGGCCGAGTCTACACACCGCCATTCCCCTATCAGATCGGCCAATCCCATGAAAGCACTATCGGTGCTGACTGAAATGGCGACTGCGTCAACCGGACCCGCCTGCAAAAGGGGTGTCACCCTTCCGGTGCTGGACCCGTCAACAAATGTGACATCCCAGCCCCGCAGTTCCAGATGTTTGACCAGCACCCGCGCGCCGAATTCATGCGTGTCGCCGGGTGCTACAACCACAACAACATGCCCAAGATGCAATGCCCCCCCGTTCCGCACCTTCGGGGTATCAGCAGCGCCCAATGTCTCGATAATCCGGTGCATCAGACTGTAGGCGAAGGCGATCTGCTCGAATCCGGCGCGGTCCTCACTCCAGTCGCGACCAAGCTGCGCGATAACGGGCAGCAACAAACGGCCATACACTGCCGACCGGTCATGGCGTTGCGCCGACCTGAAGGCGCGGCATATTTGCAATGCATTTGCATATTCGCCCTTCAGCAAGGCCATATGCAGCTCATCGACAGGAACACGCACCTGCCCCGGCCTGACAGAATGCAAGGCCGTCCCCTGCAAGGGTGCGGCGGTGTTCAACCTGCCCATCCGCGCACCAATATCACGCCCCAGCGCTTCCAAACCCTGGACCAGCCAGGAACTACAGCCCTGATACAATCCCTTGTCCAATTCGCATGCCACCCTGTTTGACACCAAAGACCAGACGTAGTGCACCGGACACAGAACCCAAACCCCTGCCCGATTGCGGGACAGTCTAGCCGCGTGACGCCATGTTAAGCAACATTTCCTTCCTGTGCCGCAATTCCGGTCAGTTTGGAACACCCGCACCGGCACCATGCTGCGCCGCATCCCGCAGGAATTTCAGAAACTGGTCCTGCGCCGCCGTCGGCACCCAATCCGCGCGGTAGGTCAGTCCAATCGCGCGCCCCGGCGTTTCAAGTCCCGTGTGCAGCCGTGCCAGCAGCCCGCGCGACACCTCGGCCTCGGATTGATGGGCTGATATACACCCCAGCAGCGCGCTGCGATTCAACAATTCGCGCATCAACAATATGGACCCGCATTCGACGATACTGTCAGGCACAGGCAGGCCCTGATCATGGAACAAGGCGTCAAATTGCGCGCGCGCAGGAACGCCTGCGCGCGGGACAACCCAGCCATAGCGCGCCAGTTCCGCAAGCGGGGGTGCATCTGTCCCCGCCAGCGGGTGGGCCGGACTGCACAAGAATGCCAGACGGTCCATGAAAAGCTGTTCCTGCACCACATCGCCAATCGGCAGCGGGTCGCGCAGGGCACCAATGATAACATCAATATCACCACGGCGCAGACCGGCCAGCATTTCGCCATAAGGGCCGTCAAATATCTTGATACGGTGCCCCGGGCGTTGCGCGCGAAACCGCGCAATCGCATCAGGCAGCACGACCGAACGCGACAGGGGAAGCGCGCCGACAACAATATGGCCCACGTCACGGCCGTCAAATTCGGCGATATCGGCCTGCGCCTGCTCAAACTCTGCAAAGGCCAGCCGCGCGGCCTGTGCCAGTTTGCGGCAGGGGCGCGTTGCCACCATCCCGAAGGACGTGCGCTCGAACAGGGTCCGGCCCGCGGATTGTTCAATCTGCGTGACGGCGCGGTGCACTGTCGGCTGTGCAAGGCCCATGTTATGCGCAGCCAGTGTGAAATTCTGCGCCTCGCTCATCGCGACAAGGGCCTGAAGCTGCGAAAAGGTGGCGGTCACAATCAGCCGCGCCGCAACATCGTGCAGCGCGGCGTCCAGCTTCTCCATCGCGCGGCGAATGCGGGCCTCGAATGTGCGGCCCCGCGCCGTCAGGAAGAAGCCCTGCCGCGTGCGCTGGAACAACGCGCCGCCCATATCGCGTTCCAGCTTGTTCAGGGATTGTGTCACGGCGGGTTGCGACACACTGCAGCGCTGCGCGGCCCCTGTGGGCGAATGCAGTTCCGCAACCGCAAGGAAAACCCGCAAATGCCGAAGGTTATGCGCGATCATAGCGCCGCCAGTATCCGGTCAAGACGCAGGGCAAGATCATCCGGTCCGGGGTCGACGCCCAATCCGGCAACGCTGTCCTGCCAGTGCGCGCTGGCCGCGCTCATGGCGTTGGGCACGCCCAGCGCGGACACTGTTGCGGCGACTTCGCGCATTTCAGACGCCCGCCTGCCCCCATGCACCGCCATCCGTTCCAGATTATAGCTTGCCCTTGCACGCCAGTTGATATCGGGGTCCGACCCTTCAAGCGAGGCAAGCACCTGTTCTTCCACCCCCGCGCGCCGTGCTGCCAGAAAGCACTCGGCGCTCAGCGCCTCCATACCCTTGATCATGACCGAGCGCAGCATCTTGATGGATGACGCCTGACCCACGCGATCCCCTGCCAGTTGCGGGCGCATGGACAGCGCTTGCAGCGCCCGTATGGCGCTGTCCGCATGCGGGCCGGATACCAGCATTGGCACAAGGTGACGCTTGGGGTGGACAGGCGCCATAATGGCCACATCGACATAGCGCCCGCCCGCGGCCTCGATGATTTGCGCCGCCTGAATCTTGGTATCGGGCGCGCAGGAATTGCAATCCAGCCACAACGCGCCTGCACCAATATGCGCAGCCGCATCCGCTGCCGCATCCAGCGCCTGATCAGCAGTGACCAGACTGAAAACCAGCGCGGCACCATGCAGGGCACCTGCGGGACCATCTGCACCGGCAATGTCGTGACGGTCATATCGTGCCTGCATCGCGGGCCGCTGCGCAGGCTGGTGTGTTTTGACATCGAACGCCGAAAGTGTTGCCGGACGTGCAGCAGCCCAGCCGGTGACGAAAGCGCCCGCCGCCTCGCCAAAACCGATGAATGCGACGGGATCGGACAGGGTGAATTCACTCATCATGTCTCCTTACTCAAACGCAGAAATCCACGCCATCCATCTCATAATATGCATAAAATTACCAATTACTATAGCTTTTGCTTATGCCGATGCATACATTTAATTCCCGAACTTCCGATTATATGCAGTGGATCGGGAACCAAATCCGCGTCAGATACTTTAGCTATTGTCACTTTCCAACAAGCTGGTCCCATGCCGCGATTGCCGCACCGTTTTCGCCGAAAGATACGCGCAGCGATTGCCGGCATTCTGGCCATGTTTCTGTTCTGGTTTTTCGTCATTGCCCTTATGCCCTACCGGCGCGAATTGCGCAGGGCCGTTCCTGCAGGCACTGCGGCGTGCGACCCGCAATTCGCGCGCGATATGGCGGGGCTGTATGGCAGCCCCATCATTGGCGGCAACCGCATTGAAACACTTGTGAACGGTGATGCCATTTTTGACGCCATGCTGTCCGCGATCACGGGCGCGCAAACCTCTATTACGTTTGAAACCTATATTTATTGGAGCGGGCACATAGCGACGCGCTTTTGCGAAGCGCTGATCAACCGCGCGCAAGCAGGTGTGACCGTCAAGGTGCTGATCGACTGGGCGGGCGGGCTGCCAATGGATGACGACCTGATTGACCGCATGCACGAAGGTGGCGTTCACCTGCGCATGTTCAGGCCCATGCGACCGCGCACATTGTCACGGCTGAACAACCGCACCCACCGCAAGGTTCTGGTTATCGATGGCAAAACAGGTTTCATTGGCGGCGTGGGCATTGCCGATGTCTGGCAGGGCAATGCGCGCAACCCCGATGAATGGCGCGATACGCATTACCGCGTGACCGGACCTGTTGTTGCGCTGATGCAAAACGCATTTGCACATAACTGGGTCGAAGCCAGCGGCGAGGTGTTGCGCGGGCCGGACTTCTACCCGACGCTGCGCCCCACAGGTGATACCGATATCCAGATGGTCAAAAGCAATACCGGCAGCCGCAATGAAATTCACCTGATGTTCATGACCGCCATCGCCGCTGCCGAACGCCACATCCGCATCTCGACCCCGTATTTCGTGCCCGACAAGGTTGCCGTAAACCAGCTGCTGGAAGCGCGGGCGCGCGGTGTGGAAGTGGACCTGCTGATTGCCGGCAAACACACCGATTCATTTCTGGTGCGGCGTGTGTCGCGCCTGTCATGGCGCAGATTGCTGGAGGCGGGCGTGACCATACGCGAATATGCGCCGACATTCCTGCATGCCAAACTGATCGTCATTGACGAATGCTGGGCATCAATCGGGTCCGCGAATTTTGACGAACGGTCCTTCCGGCTGAACGACGAAGCGAACCTTAACGTCTATGATGCCGCGTTCGTGGCAGAGCAGATTCGCATCTTTGAAACAGATTGCGCAGCCGCGCAAAGGGTGACTCTGGCTGATCTGGACCGGATGGGCTGGATGCATCATGCGCAGAATGCTGTTCTTGGTCTGCTGAAACCGCATTTGTAGCAACCCCGTCCAACGCGTCGAATTGCGACAACACCTTCATTATCTCGTCAGGCAGGTTTTCGGGTTCCGGCAACGCGAAGGCGCGTTTCAGGTTCCTGTCGACAAGATGCTTGTTTTCAACGGACGTCGTGGTGAAGTTTTCAGTGTTGCTCATGATGCTCTCTACGCGGTGGTGTTGTGCGCGCGCCTCCTTAACTGCGGATTATGGTTCAACAGACATAATGTTACCAACGTAAACAGGTTCCAAACAAAACCGGAAAAGCCGGTAAAATCTGATGTGATGAAACATCGCGCTACAAATTGCGAAAAAATATTCCGACTGCGGGAACCGGTTCGGCCAACACACGTTTCATTGCTGTCCCTGTTCTGAAATCGGGTTGTCCCGCCCGGCAATTTCAGACCTTCCGGCCCGTCTTGCGCTGTTCCTCCCCGCAAGGCGGGCCAATTATTTTGCACACGGACTGTTGCAGAACATGCCAAGGCCCGCGGCCCTGCATGCGCCCGCCGTCGGGAACCAAAGCCCCTGCTTGTGCATTTGTGAATATACCCCTGAAAGGAGTGAAAAGATGGAAACCCCAACCCTGCTTGTCCTTCTTGCGCTGTTCACGCTGATTTGCGTTGTTATCTTCGCGGCAATCAGCAAACGAAAGACCGAGGAGCGGCGGCATGATCCGGCTGTTGCGAAATCCTCGCTGGCAACCGACAGCCCCGGCAAAAGCGCTGTCGAGGCATTGGACCGTCATTGAACCCGCGCCCTCAGGCGCAAGGTTCCCGTTTGTTGAAAGAGAGTTCAGATGCGTATCGCTAAATTCTATGCTACAACAGCCCTGACAGTTTGCCTGGCATCGCCCGCATCAATGACGTGGGCGCAAACCAGCATAATGACAGACGAAGATCTGTCCCGACTTAGCCCGCTTGCGCAAATGTGCATCGCCAACCCGCAAGGCGAAGATTGCGGGCCGGTGCTTGATGCCGTCAGTGATTGCGCCGCAGACATGAATGCCGTGCAATGCGAGGTTCTGTTCGACGATCCGGATGCGGTTTTTGCCTCGCCAGAGGAAACAGAGCGCGCACAAGAGCTTCTGCGCCAGATCGACGATGAGATGGCAGCGCTGGACGGAACTGAACCCGAGGCGGAGGCCGAGGTCGAAGCGGAGGCGGAGGCGGAGGCCGAAGCAGACACAGGGCCTGTTGATATGGTCACCGACCTGATTGACGATGCGACAGACGCGGTGGAAGGGCTGGCCGAAGAAGTATTGCCACCAGATGAAGACCCCGCGCCGGACGCGCCCGAAGCGCAGGACATGACGCCAGAGGATGAAGCGCCTGCGCCTGCCGAACAACAGGCGGAGCCAGCGCAAGACGACACGCAGCCGGATGACGCGGCAGAAACTGCGGCAGCGATGCAGCGCGCCCTTGAAGAAGAGGCGGCAGCCGCCGAGCTGGAAGCCGAGGCAGAAGCAGAGGCAGAGGCAGAGGTCGAAGCGGAAATCACAGCCGACGAAGGCACCACAGCCGAAATCGATGAAGCCGCAGAAATCGCGCAACAGGAACTGGAAGCAGAGCGCGCGCGCCTGCTGGAAGAAGCCGAAGCGCAGGCACAGGAAGCGCCCGAACTGGTCATCGAGGAGGCACCGGAAGAAGAACTTGTTGCCCCTGCCGACGCCCCGCGCGAACTGGACGCCGACCAGCAGGCGGCAATCGACCGTATGCTTGAAGACCCAAGCGTGTCATCCGCAGTTGGCCTTCTGGGGGCAATGCTGGGCACGCAGGACACCACCGGCCAGACGGACGCACCCGACGATGCACCCGCTGCGGCAACCATGGCGGCGCGCGACGAAGACGCGGACGCAGACCCCGACGCAGACACCCCGGAGGTCAGCGAGGAACGCATCACAGCCGCGCAAACCCGCAGCAGCCGCGATGATTTTGAATCTCGCCTTGCGCTGGATTTTGACACGGATGCGCAGGCACAGACCCAACGCAGCAGCAGCAACCGCCGCGATCTGGAACGCGCGGGTCTTGCCGCACTCGGGGCGCTGGCTGTGGGGATGGTCATCAACCAGAACCGCGTTGTTGCGCGGTCTGACGAACGCGTTGTCGTGGATCAGGGCGATGGCCAGTTGCAGCTGTGGCGCGATGATGACGCCATCTTGCTGGAGGACGGGTCCACCCGCCGGATCGAACGCTACAGCGACGGGTCCACACGCACCCGCTGGGAACGGCTGGACGGCACGCAAATTCTGACCATCCGCGATGCAACAGGGCGTGTGCTGCGCCGCGATCGCGTGCTGCCTGATGGCACAATCATCGAACTGGTCGATGACACCCGCGCGGTGCAGGCGATTGACGTGTCGGTCCTGCCGCCGCCGCGCACGCGCGAATTGCGCATCACCCAACGCACCGACCCTGAACTGGCGCTTGCGCTGCTGCGCGAAGCAGAGGCAGAGGCCCGCGCACTGGACAGGGAATTCTCGTTGCGGCAGATCCGCGAAATCCGCGAACTGCGCGAAACCGTGCCACTGCTAAGTCCGGACCCGATCACGTTTGAAACCAACCGTGCGAATGTCCGTTCCGAGGAAGCCTCGAAACTGTTGCAGGTGGGGCGCTTGATGGAACGCCTGATCGCGGACAACCCGCGAGAGATTTTCCTGATCGAGGGTCACACCGACGCCACTGGCCCTGCGGCCTTCAATCTGGCCCTGTCGGACAGGCGGGCTGAATCCGTGGCACTGGCGCTGACCGAATTTTTCGACATTCCGCCGGAAAATCTGGTCGTGCAAGGGTATGGGAAACGCTATTTGCGCATTCAGACCTTGCAGGCCGAAGAACGCAACCGCCGCGTTGCCATTCGCCGGATCACACCACTTCTGGGCCGGTAGCACCACCAAAACAAGACGGCAGGCCAGTTTGGACTGGCCTGCCGCTTTCGCAATTCATCCTGCCTTTATGCCAAGGGCAAAAGGGGCCTACGCCTCGCCCCACAGGTCCTGTGCGACCTTGACCACCAGTTCCAGTTTGCGCTTCTGGTCATCTTCAGTGATCTTGTTGCCATGCTCGGTCGAGGCGAAACCGCATTGCGGGGCAATGCCCAACTGGTCCATATCCACGAATTTTGACGCGGCATCGAACTGGCGGCGCAGGGAATCCATGCTTTCCAGTTCAGCGGTTTTGGTCGTGATGAAACCCGGCAACACGCGTTTCGTGCCTTTCGGCAGCAGGGCCAGCGGTTCCAGCCCGCCTGCGCGGTCGGTGTCATATTCCATGAAATAGACATCAACACTGGTGCGGTTGAAAATGGCATCTGCCGCCGCATCATACCCGCCAGTCGCCACAAAGGTGGACTGGAAATTGCCACGGCACATATGCATGCCGATGATCATATCGGACGGGCGGTCCTTGATGGCATCTTCCAGCATGCCGGCATATCGTTCGATCAGCCAGTCAGGATCCTGCCCCATGGCCGCACGGATGGCACGCTGTTTTTCGTCGCCCAGATAGGCGAAGAAAATGTCATCCAGCTGCAAATACCGGCACCCCGCCGCATAGAACGCATGCACGGCCTTCTTATAGGTCGCGGCGATGTCGGACATGAACAGGTCCTGATCGGCATAGGGGGCGTGTTTGTTGTTTTCGGGGGTCACCCGAAAATGCACAGCGGACGGGCCGGGAATGGAAATTTTCGGGCAAACCTTGGTCATCTGCGCAAGTTTGCGAAAATGCTCCAGCATGGGGTGGTCGGCGGGAAAATCCAGCGGGGCCGTGATCTGCGGCACCTGCGAAACAGTCGCCCCCTTGAACCCCAGCGCATCGCTGCCGGTTTCAATAATGTCCAACCCGTCCAGCATACCCATGAAATCATAATGCCAGAAGGCGCGGCGCGCTTCGCCATCGGTGACGACGTTCAGGCCGACATCTTCCTGCATGGCGACAAGGGCCGGTATCTCGCGGTCTTCAATGCTGGTCAGGTCTGCGCCAGTCACACCAGCCTTGCGGGCGTCTGCGATTGCCGCAGGGCGCAACAAGCTGCCCACATGGTCGGCGCGAAATGGCGGTGTAGCGGTGGTTGTCAAGGTTTCATCCCTTTTTCGGTTTCCGGTGGCGCGGGCGGGTCAGGGCAGCGCGATATCCGCCCCTGATCCTGCCCGCAGCACATGCCTGTTTGCACAGGGGGTGCACTGAATTGTTAACCCGCGTAACACACATGGAACAGGCCACAATGTCAATATGGGGCCAGCGGCGTCAGGGCGTGCCAGAACCGGCGCGCAGCGCGGGCAGGCCCACGCCCACAGCGTCAAACCCGCCATCCACGGCAATCGTCTGGCCGGTCACATAGCTGGCCTTGTCCGAACACAAGAAGGTTATCATCTCTGCGATCTCGGTTTCGCGGCCATAGCGGTTCAGCGGGATCGCGTCATGATAGGCGGCGCGGATTTCGGGCGAATGCACCGCAAGGGCCAGTTTAGTGTCCACAGGACCGGGGGCCACGCAATTGGCGCGAATGCCCCATTCGCCAAGTTCCGCCGCCTGCTGCGCGGTCAGGTGAATAACCGCCGCCTTGGATGTGCCATAGGCCACGCGCAGGGTGCTGGCGCGCAGCCCCGAAATGGACGCGATATTCACAATCGCGCCGCCCTGCGCCTTCAGATACGGAATGACCGCTTGCGATGTCAGGAAAACCCCGTCCAGATTTGTGGCCATCACCTGCCGCCAGATGGCAAGGTCGGTGTCGTCCATCGGGCGAAAATCGGCCACGCCCGCATTATTGACCAGCGCGTCAATGCGCCCGAAACGCCCCGCCACCTGCGTGACCATGGCGTCAACCTGATCCGGCAGCGACACATCGCATTCAAACGCCTGCGCGCCCGTCAGGCCCTGCGCGGCATCATGCAGCGCGGGTGCATCGCGGTCGATCATGGCCACATGCCAGCCCTGTGCCAGAAACAGGCGCGTCGTTGCCAGACCTATGCCGCGCGCCGCACCTGTTACGATTGCTGTTTTCACAGTCATTCAGTTTACCCTTCTGTATCGGAATTTCGTCCTGCCTAGCGCAGCCAGTCCACCAGTATTTGCGACATGGACGGCACAGCCGCCACAATCGCAATGCCCACAAGTGACGCCAGCAGGAAGGGCATGGTGCCGCGCGCGACCTGTTCAATCTTCATGCGGGTGACATTGGCCGCAACATACAGGTTTATACCCACCGGCGGCGTGATCAGCCCGATGGCCAGATTAACCATAACCAGCACCCCGAACCACACCGGGTCCCACCCCATTTCCCGCGCAACCGGCAGGAAGATGGGCAGCGCAATGAACATGACCGTGACAGGGTCCATGAACATGCCCGCCACCAGCAGGATCAGCATGATCACCAGCAAGATGACCCATTCATTCTGGCTAAGTCCCAGCAGCGCGCCGGAATAGCTGCGCACCAGATCATCAACCGTGACGACCCAGCCAAACAGGCTGGCATAGGCGACAATCAACATTACCACCGCAGAGGAGGCCGCCGCCGTGCCCAGCGCATCATATAATTTGCGCAGCGTCAGCGTCCGGTAGGCCAGCGCGCCCACGGCCAGCGCATAGACCGTGGCGACCAGCGCGGCCTCGGTCGGGGTGAAGATGCCGGAATAGATACCGCCCAGAATGACCACAGGCGTCATCAGGCCCCAGAAACTGTCACGGAAACTTAGCCATAATTTGCGGCCGCGCGGCTCCCCCTCGTAGGGTTCGGGCATTAACGCGGCCAGACTGGGTGCTGTTGCAGGCGCCGCGCGCCGCCGCGCGAAAGGCAACACCGCAACCATGGTCAGGGCCATGAATATGCCCGGAATAATGGCGGCAATGAACAGACGCGAGATCGAGGTCTCTGCGATCACCCCGTAAATCACCAACCCGATGGACGGCGGTATCACAATGGAAAACGCCGCCCCCGTGCACACAAGCCCCGCCGCAAAGGCGCGGTCATAGCCGTCTTCTTCCATGCCCTTGATGATCATCGGGCCAATGGCCGCAACAGATGCGGGGCCGGACCCGCTGACCGCGCCCCAGAACAGGCACACCACGGTTCCCACAACGCCCATTCCACCGGGCAACCCGCCCACAGCCACGCGGAAGAACCGGATCATGCGTTCGGCAATGCCCAGACTGCCCATCAGCGTGCCCGCCAGAATGAAAAACGGGATCGCCAGCAACGAGAATTTTGTAATGCCCGTGGCAATCAGGTCGCCCGCAAGTTCCAGCCCGAACCCGATTTGCCACATCGCATAAAGCGCAGACAGGCCCAGCGCGAACGCCACGGGCAGGCGCAAGGCCATCAGCAGGAAAAAGATGATGATCATCTGTGTGCCTGCGGATGATATGCCAAACCATTCAAACATCAGGCATGCCCCAGCTGTCCTTGCCGCGCAGCACATCCCATGCGTGTTGCAAATAGCGCAGAATAATCAGCCCGAACCCGAAGGGTATCGCGGCCTGATAGTACCATGCCGGAATTCCCAGCGCATAGGACCGCATGCCAACGCGCTTGATATTCATCATGGCATCCCATGAAAACCACGCCGATAACGCAAGCATGCCCACAGACAGCAGCACCGACAGAAGGAACACCGGCACCCAGAACGGGCGCGGCAACAGGTCATGCACAAGTGTAACCGCCAGATGCTCGCCCCGCCGTGCGGCAAGGGCTGCGCCGAAAATGGTCAGCAGCAAAAACCCGTTGACCAGAAGTTCCTCGCTGGCGGCAAAGGACAGGTTGGTGCCATAGCGCACAACGACATTCGCAAACCCCAACAGGGTCATGCCCAGAAACAGGATTGCGCAGATGATTTTTTCAGCGTCTCGCAAAAGAAAACGTATCACCTGCCGCACCCCCCGCCGCGCCTGTAAGTCCCATGGCCCAATACAGGGCCACGGGACAGATTTAAACCTTAGTTTGCTGCGGCAATCGCGTCCTGAAACGCACCCACGATTTCATCGCCCACACGCTCGGCCCATTGGTCGAATGCGGGTTGCGTGGCTGTGCGGAAGGCATCCAGTTCTTCAGCGCTTGGTTCATAGACTTCCATGCCCTGCTCGCGCAGGAATTCGATCCCTTGCGCAGTGCCGTCGCGGGTAATCTCGCGCTGGTATGCCATGGCGTCCTGTGCGGCTTCACGCAGAATGGTCTGCATGTCGGCGTCATAGCTGTCCCATTTCGCCTTGGAAATCCCAAGGAAAATGGGGTCATAGGAATAATGCCATGCCGTCAGGTATTTCTGGACCTCATAGACCTGCTGGGGAATGATCACGGCGCCAATGGGGTTTTCCTGACCATCGACAACACCCTGTTGCAGCGCGGACATGGTCTCGCCCCATTGCATCTGCTGCGGGTTCGCGCCCAGTGCGTTCATCACGTCGATATACATAGGCCCTGCCACGCGCATGTTCAGCCCGCGCAAATCTTCAGGGGTGCGGATGGGACGGACATTGTTGGTCACTTCGCGGAAGCCGTTTTCGCCCCATGCCAGCACGACAATGCCTTTTTCCAGCAGGATATCAGCCAGCATCTCGCCGGGTGCGCCTTGGGTTGTGGCGTCCACCTGTTCATAGCTGGAATACAGATAGGGCAGCGAGAAGACCGCCATTTCCGGCACCAGCGGGGTCACGTTGATGGCCGATGTCACCACCAGATCCAGCGCGCCACGGCCAACCATTTCGGCCTGACGCATCTGGTCGCCACCCGAAAGCTGCGCATTGGGGAAGACGCGCACATCCAGCGCGCCATCCGTGCGTTCGGCCAGCAATTCGCCGAATTTTTCGGCGCCCTGCTGCCATGTTGTCGTGTCGCCCGTGTTATGTGACAGGCGCAGGGTTTCCGCGCCCGCCGCGCCAAGGCCAAGCATACCGGCCAATGCGGCAGCAAGTGCTGTCCCGCTTACGCGTGCAAATGTCATGTTCTCCTCCTCTTGGTGTTCAGCGGCCTGCGCCATGACGTTGCACAAACCGGACCCTGAATAGCGTTCATATAGTGGACCGTTCATTTTCATGATTGCAAGAAAAACTTGCAACCTTCATCAGAAAAAATAACAATACCCCAAACAAACGGGTCATCACCACAGATCCTATGCAAGCACAGGTTCACATTATGAAACACGACATGGCAGAACCCGCGATTGGCGGCGCGCAAAGCGTTGATCGCGCGCTGTCGCTGCTGGGTCTGATCGGGCGGCATTCCGCACAGGGCCTGACGCTGTCGGCGCTGGTCGGGCAGTCGGGGCTGAACAAGGCCACTGTGCGCCGCCTTCTGCTGGCCCTGATGCGTGCGGGGCTGGTGGAGCAGGCCACCGAATCGCGCGCCTATCATCTGGGCGAGGAAGCCTATCTGCTGGGACTGATGGCGCAGGGGCGGCACGGGTTGCTGTCACTGGCCATGGACAGTTTGCAACGCCTTGCGCGCAACACGGGGGACGCCGCGTTCCTGTCCGTGCGGCGGGGCTTGTATTCCGTATGCCTGCACCGCGAGGATGGCGCGCACCCGATCCGCACCTATGCCCTGATGCCCGGCGCGCATCATCCACTGGGGGTGGGGGCGGGGTCGCTGGCCATGCTGGCTGCCCTGCCCGACGCGGAAGTGTCGGATATCATGACCGCGATCAAGGACGAGCTGCAAGACTCCTACCCCCGACTTGGTCCGGATGATCTGCATGCCCAGGTCGCGCGCACGCGCACTGACGGGTATGCCATGAATCCCGGCCTGATATTCGAGGATTCATGGGGGCTCGGCGTGGCATTGCACGGGCCGGACGGGCGGTTGGTGGGCGCCCTGTCACTGGCCGCCGTCGAAAGCCGCATGCGAGAGCCGCGCCGCGCCGAATTGTTGCACAGCCTGCGCATGGAAGCGCGCAAGATCGAACAGAAGCTGGCGCAAGGCAGCACCCGAAGCCATGAGAACAAGGAACAGATAACATGACACGCGCACAGATCATTGGCTGGGGCCATACGCCTTTTGGCAAATCCGACCACCCCGACACCGAAACCCTGATGGCCGCCGCCATTGCCCCCGCGCTGGACCATGCGGGCGTTGACGCGGGTGATGTGGATGGCATTTTTGCAGGCGTTTTCAACAACGGCTTCGCCAAGCAGGATTTTCAGGCGGCCCTTGTGGCCATGGGGGACGCGCGTTTTGCCCATACCCCCGCGACACGGTTTGAAAATGCCTGCGCGACAGGGTCGGCGGCGCTGCATGGGGCCATGGATTTTATCGAATCAGGGCGCGGGAATATTGCCTTGGTGGTCGGCGCCGAGAAAATGACCGCCACCCCCACCGCCGATGTGGGTGATATTTTGCTGGGGGCCAGCTATCGCGCGGAAGAAGCCGGTATTGACGGCGGCTTTGCGGGATTGTTCGGCACCATCGCCAATTCTTACTTCCAGCGCTATGGCGACCGGTCCGAAGAACTGGCCATGATCGCAGCCAAGAACCACGCCAATGGCATGGCCAACCCCTATGCCCATATGCGCAAGGATTTCGGTGTGGATTTCTGCAACACGGTATCAGATCGCAACCCGCGCGTGGCCGGAC
This sequence comes from Roseinatronobacter sp., assembly GCF_051859525.1. NCBI lineage: Bacteria > Pseudomonadati > Pseudomonadota > Alphaproteobacteria > Rhodobacterales > Paracoccaceae > Roseinatronobacter > Roseinatronobacter sp. Next base: position 48,174 of record NZ_JBHYFM010000016.1, read on the forward strand.
CCCTGCGGCGCACGGATTGCTCGCTCATCTCGGACGGGGCGGCCGTGCTGGTGCTGGCCAGCGCGGAAGTTGCGGCCACAATGCCCCGCGCAATCGGGTTTCGTGCCCGCACGCAAGCCAATGACATCATGGCGCTGTCACGCCGCGATGTGCTGGAATTTCGCGGTGCGCGCATTGCATGGGCCAACGCTCTGGCGGCGGCAGGGGTCACATTGGAAGATCTGGACCTTGTCGAAAGCCATGACTGTTTCACCATCGCGGAAATGCTGGAATACGAGGCCATGGGCCTGGCCGAGCAGGGGCAGGGGCACCGTGTTATCCGCGACGGGATCACGCGCAAGGACGGGCGGCTGCCTGTCAACCCGTCCGGCGGACTGAAATCCAAGGGCCACCCGATTGGGGCAACCGGCGTATCCATGCATGTGATGGCCGCAATGCAGCTGATGAACGACGCGGGTGACATGCAGATCAGGGACGCAAACCTTGCGGGGGTGTTCAACATGGGCGGTGCGGCGGTCGCAAATTATGTGTCCATCATGGAGCGCGTGAAATGAAGGACGACCTGTCGGCGGGTGTAACCCCCTATTCCACGCGGGTGATGAACCTGTCGCATTTTCTGACCGAAAGCGCGCGCAGGCTGGACAAGGCTGTTGGCATTGTATGGGGGGACAAGACATGGACATGGGCGGAAATGGACGCCCGCGCCAGTGCCTTCGCGCATGCATTGACGAATGAGTATGGCATAGTCAAAGGCGACCGCATTCTGGTACAATCCGCCAATTGCAACCAGATGCTGGAAGCGATGTTCGCCTGCTGGCGCATTGGCGCAGTCTGGGTTCCCGCAAATTACCGCCTGCCCCCCGATGATCTGGCAGGGCTGGCGCAATCATCCGGTGCGCGCGCGTTGATTTGCGGCGCACAATTCCCCGACCATGCGCAGGCCTGCGCCAGTCTGGTCGATTTCACCATCGCAATCGATTCCGCGCCCTTTGCGCAGGATTATGATGCGCTGGTCGCGCGCCATATGGGCCAGATCCCTGCCCCTGTTGCGGTGCAACGCGACGATCCGGCATGGTTTTTCTTTACCTCCGGCACAACGGGCAAACCCAAGGCGGCAGTGCTGACACATGGGCAGCTTGCGTTTGTGGTGACAAACCACCTGTGCGATTTGATGCCGGACACCGGCCCTGATGACGCATCGCTTGTGGTGGCACCCCTGTCGCATGGCGCAGGAATTCACCAGCTTGCGCAGGTGGCGCATGGGGTCAAGACAATCCTGCCCGCAGGTGACAGCTTCGACCCCGCCCAGATTTGGGCGCTTGTCGCGCAATGGCGGGTGACCAACATGTTCACCGTGCCCACGATCGTCAAACTGCTGGTCGAACATGACGCGGTGGACCAGCATGACCATTCCAGCCTGCGCCATGTCATTTATGCAGGCGCGCCGATGTACCGCGCCGATCAGGTGCGCGCGTTGCAAAAGCTGGGGCCGGTTCTGGTGCAGTATTTCGGACTAGGCGAGGTGACAGGGAATATCACCGTGCTGCCACCCTGCCACCACCATCTTGATGACACGGTCATGCGCATTGGCACATGCGGATTTGCCCGCACCGGCATGCAGGTCCAGATACAGGACGCGCAAGGCGCAGAAGTGCCTTTCGGGCAAACCGGCGAGATTGCGGTCATTGGCCCTGCGGTTTTCGCGGGGTATTTCAACAACCCTGACGCCAACGCGAAATCCTTTCGCAACGGCTGGTTTCTGACAGGTGATCTGGGCCATATGGACGCGCAGGGCTTTGTCTATCTGACGGGGCGTGCGTCTGACATGTATATTTCCGGCGGTTCCAACATCTACCCGCGCGAGATTGAGGAGAAGCTGTTGCTGCACCCCGACCTGTCGGAAGTGGCGGTTCTGGGCATTCCGGACCCCGTCTGGGGCGAGGTGGGCATGGCGGTTTGCGTGCCGCGCACAGGGGCCGCACCTTCAGCCGAAGCGCTGCTGGAATGGCTGGGTCCGAAACTGCCACGCTACAAGATGCCGCGCCATATGGTGTTATGGGATGCGCTGCCAAAATCCGGATATGGCAAGATCACCAAGAAAATGATCCATGATGAATTGCTGACGCGCGGGGAACTGCCCGCACCCCCCACATGACGCGCCCTGCCTTGCGCCGCATAACCCATCCGGGCCAGCCTGCACAGGCGCGTGATGCGGCGCTGCCCTGCCATGCGCGGCCCGTGACGCTGGCATTGCGCGCGGGCACGAATGTGACGCAGGCCATAACCGACGCGCTGGCGCAGGCAGGGGTTCAGGCGGCCTATCTGCGGCTGGACGGGGCCGTGCTGTCTGCGCTGTGTTTTGTTATTCCCGCCCCTGCCCCGGGGGACGGGCATGCGGCATGGTACAGCCGGACCTATGCCCCCGCACAGCCCGTGCGCCTGTTGCATGCAGGCGTGCATGCGGGCTGGCGTGACGGTGCGCGGTTTCTGCATTGCCACGGTCTGTGGGACGGGGCCGCGCCCGAACCTGCGATGGGGCATGTGCTGTGTCCTGATACCGTTCTGGCCGCGCCGTATCAGGCAACGGGCTGGGCGATCTGCGGGGCGGGCCTGTCTGTGGCGCATGACCCCGAAACCGAATTTTCCCTGTTTCAGCCGCAATCATCGCCGGATGATTCAGCGCAAAATGCAATTCTGGCCACCCTGCGCCCCAATCAGGATATCGGGCAGGCACTGGAACGCATAGCCGCGCGCCATGGCATGGAAAATGCCAGTATTCACGGCATTGGCAGTCTGGTCGGAACCTGTTTTCAGGGCGGCGGGAATATTGACAGCTACGCCACTGAAATCCTGATCCGCGATGGCAGGGTGCAGGCGGGCAAGGTCGCGCTGGATGTGGCCTCGGTAGGGTTTGACGGGGTTGCCCGCACAGGGTGGCTTCGCCCTGATGTGAATGCGGTTTGTGTCACTGCGGAACTGCTGTTGATCAAGGACCGCGCCTGAGCGTGCGTTTGGTTTGTCGCTGGCGTTGGCGGCTGGATCAAGCCCGCGCCATCGGTGGGCCGGGGTCTGCCGATCCGGCGGTATAGGGATGCACTTTATGCAGGCGGCATATCCCGACTTTCATGCCGTGGCATCTCGCTGGTAAAATCGGCAGGCCGCGGGACGGCCCACCGATGGCGCGGCGGGCTGCGCCCTTGATTCCGCGCCTTTGGAACTTCCCAACGCCCCTTTCAGACCGATGCCCCGATCAGTCCGCAACCCTGAAAACGTCGCCATGCGCCACAGACTGCCCGCCGATACGCAAAGGATCGCGCGCGCCTTCCGGCAACACAAGTTGCAGCGTGTCAGACGCGAACGCGCGTTGACCTGATACTGTCACATCAAGGACAGGCTGCGCGCCGTCCCGCGACAGTGCAAACTGCATGACGCAATGATTGCCCGCCAGCGCGTCCGCATTATCACCGGCATCGTCATAGCTTTGTGATATGTGCACGCCCTGATCAGGTGCGGGGAACACCGCCGCCACACTGGCCGCAGCGTCAGAGCGCGCGCCCTGCTGCGCCATTGGCAAAACCGCGCCCCCACGCACGAATAGCGGGATACTGTCCAGCGACACCGCAAGGTCCAGCCATTGCCCGCCCGCATGCCAGGTGCCGGTATGGAAATTCCACCAGCCGGTAGCATTTCGCGGCAGATACACACGGCGTTGCCGCGCGCCCTGCTCGACCACGCTGGCCACCAGCAGATCACGCCCCAGCATGAAATCATCGGTATCGGCCAGACATTCGGGGTCATCTTCATGGTCAAGGAAGGTGGGCCGCAGCATTGGTTCACCCGCAGTCACGGCCTGCCACAGGCAGGTATACAGATAGGGCAGCAACCTGTACCGCAGCGCGAATGCGTCGCGGATCAGCGGCAGGACTTCGGGGTGGGTCCATGCTTCGGTCACCGAGCCGTCATCATTCCAGCTGTGAATCACGAAACGCGGATGGAAAATGCCGTTCTGAACCCAACGCAGCAGCAATTCACCATCGGGTTGCGGACCGGCAAAACCGCCCACATCATGCCCGATATTTGAAATGCCCGACAATGCCAGCCCCAGCCCCATCCGGATATTCCAGCGCAGGCTGTGCCAGTTCGTGCGGTTGTCGCCGGTCCATGTCTGGGCATGGCGTTGCAAGCCCGCACAGCCCGCGCGCGTAATCAGATAGGGGCGTTTGTCGGGGGCATGCGCCTTTTGCGCGGCCTCGGACGCCTGGGTCATCAGCAGCGCATGAAGGGGCCGGATCAGTCCCATATCAACAGGCGCGCCGAAGCCGTGGCATTGCGCGTGGTGGTCCCACACCTCGAATTCGTTATTGTCGTTCCAGGTGCTGTCCAGTCCCATATCCAGCAGTGCGGTCGTCACATTGCCTTGCCACCAATCCAGTGTGTCAGGGTTGGTGAAATCCAGATGCGACCCTTTTGCGTCCCAGAACATGGATATTTCGGGCGCATTGGTATCGCTGTCACGAATGAACAGGCCCTTGCCTGCGGCCTCGTCATATCGTGGGTGGTCCTGCAAGAGGCAGGGCTTGATATTGGCGATGATGTGAATGCCCGCATCCGCATAGGCGCGCGCGAACCCCGCGATGTCGGGGAATTTGTCCGTGTTCCAGTTGAACACATAGCGCTTGCCGTTGATCGAGGTGTAGCCCGATGACAGGTGAAAACTGTCGCAGGGTATGTCATGGCTGCGCAAGGCGTCCAGAAAGCCCAGCATCTGTGCCTGTGCATCAGGGGCGTCGGTATAGGCCATGGTGGACCCCGAATAGCCCAGTGACCAGCGCGGCGGGAATGCCATGCCCCCCGTCAGGTGCTGCTGCGCCTTGACCAGCGCAAGGGTGTCAGGTGCCCATGTGAAATAGTAATCAAGATCACCATCTTCGGCACGGAAACTGCGGTAGGGGGCGTGGTAATTGTCCAGCTCATTCCCCAGATCCAGCCAGCAGCCCGCAAGCGTGTCATAAAACAGGCTGAAACTGCCCGCATCGGGCGTGCGCGTCAGGGTAAAGGGGATGTGCTTGTAAAGCGGGTCTGTCGTTTCCGCATTATAGCCCATCGCATCAAGATTGCGCATCTCGAAGCGGCGGCCGGTGCGGTCCAGCGGTCCTGCCTTCTCGCCCAGTCCGAAAACATGTTCGCGCCGGTCGCGGGCCATGAAATGGGCATTGCGGTGGTCGCGCCGCCCCAGCATATACGCCCCTGTCGGGCGGTCCTGCGCCACATCGCGCCATTGCCCGTCAATCATGGCCTGCCAGCAAATATGCAAAGGGGTGCGAATGGTCGCACGCAACTGGCCGGTGGCAATGCTAAGTGTGCCATCGTCTTGGGTCACGTCCACAGCCGGACAGGCAAAGCCGTCGCGCGCATCGCGCGCACGCCCCTCGCGCGGCAGCGGCCCGTCGGGGGCCACGGTCCAGCTGCGCGACAGACGCCATTGCCCGTCCTTGCGCAGGCGGACACGAAACTGCGCATTCTCCAATGCTTCGATGCTCAGGATATGCCGGTCTTCGACCTGCAAGGTCACGGAGCATTCATCCCGCGACAGCAGCGTCCAGTTTTCCAGTGTTTTCATTTATTTAGTATCCCAGCAATAGACGTGGCAGGAACAGGCTGATTTCCGGCACGAAGGTGACCAGCAGCACAATCGCAATCAACACCCCGTAGAATGGCATCATCGGGCGCAGCACTTTGGCGATGGACACGCCGCTGATCGAACAGCCCACAAACAGCGCGGACCCCACAGGCGGTGTGCAAATGCCAACGCACAGGTTGATGGTCATGATGATCCCGAAATGCACCGGATCAATCCCCAGATCATTCATGATCGGCATGAAGATCGGCGTGAAAATCAGCAGCGCGGGCGTCATGTCCATGAATGTGCCGATCACCAGCAAGACAATAACAACCACAAGCAAAATCATGTAGGGGTTGTCCGTCAGCCCCAGCATAAAGCCCGATATCGCACCCGGAATACCGCCAAATGCCATAACCCGCGACATGGCAATCGAACAGCCGATCATCAGCAGCACAATCGACGTGGTGATCGCGGAATCGATCAGGATGCGCGGCAGGTCCCGCAGGCGGATTTCACGGTACCACACCAGCGCCAGCAACAATGCATAGGCCACGGCAATGCCCGACGCCTCGGTCGCGGTGAAAATACCGCCCACAATGCCGCCCATGATAATGACAATCAGCCCCAAGGGCAGAATTGCATCCCGCGTGGCCGCCAGCGCTTCGGCCATGCTGGGTTTGGGCGCGACCGGATAGCCGCGCTTCTTGGAAATGATCCCCGCCACGACCATCAGGGACAGCCCCATCAGGATACCGGGTAAGTAGCCCGCCAGAAACAGCGCCGCGATCGACGTGCCGCCGGTGATCAGCGAATAGACAATCAGTGTTGTGCTGGGCGGGATCAGCAACCCTGTCGGGCAGGATGCCACATTGGCCGCTGTGGTGAATGCAGGGTCATAGCCTTCGCGCTTTTGCACGGGCGCCATAACGCCGCCCACCGCCGCCGCAGACGCAACTGCCGAACCCGAAATGGACCCGAACAGCATGTTTGCAATGATATTCACATGCACCAGCGCGCCCGGCAACCGCCCGCCCAGCACCTTCGCCAATTCGATCAGCCGCCGCGCAATGCCGCCGCGATTCATGATATTGCCCGCAAGGATGAACAGTGGAATGGCCAGCAGCGTGAAACTGTCCAGCCCCGATGCCATTTGCTGCGCGACAATGAACATGGACTGGTCGAACCCCATGAACAAAAGGAACGTCAGCGCCGCCGCGATCCCGATTGCAAACGCAATCGGCACGCCGATCAGCATCATCAGCCCGAAGGACCCGAACAGGACAAAAATGGCGGTGGTCATGGCTGTACCTCGGTCTGGGATTCGGTTCGGCCGACCAGCACATCATCAGGGTCACGCCACAGGCGGTGCAGGAAATGCACACAGTAAAACACAATCACGCCCCCCGAAAACGGAATAGCGCCATAGACATAGCCCATGGGCAGGCGCAGCGTGGGGGTGATCTGGCCCGATGCCAATGTGCGGCTTGTCAGCGACCAGCCGCCCTTGATCATCACCAGAATGGCAAACCCCGCCACCAGCGCCAGAATCACCACATTCACCAGCGCGCGAATGCGGCTTGGCAACAGCATGGGGACGATATCAATGGCCAGATGTTTCGCGCGCCCGAAGGTATAGGCACCGCCAATCAGCGCCAGCCACATGAACAACAGCCGCGCAAATTCGCCCGTAACCGTGCTGGGGGCTTGCAGGACATAACGCGAAAAGACCTGCCAGACGATGCTGGCCACGATAATCGCAAAGATCACAACTATGATCGTTTCCAGCACTGTATCGACAATGCGTTTCATTTCTGTCCCTCCCTGCGGCGAAACTTGCGCGCGAAGGCATGCGCGCCAGTGGCCGGACCATACCACCGATCAGACTGCTTGTGACAAGATCCGATAAATTGGTCAACCAATTTATGAAATGGGTTGACTAATGGGCCTTTTGGTCGTCATCTTGCCCGCCAGAGGGTTCTTGCACCCTTGCGCCCATTTCACGACCACCTAACCAAACCATCGGGAGGAAGATACCATGGCCCAACTTACACGCACCATCGCACTTGCCACGACCGCAAGTCTGGCATTCGGCGCGGCTGCGCAAGCACAAACACTGCTGCGGCTGAACCACAACAACCCCGCCGACCACCCCACGCATATCAGCATGGAATTCATGGGCGAGCGTTTTGCCGAACTGACCGACAATGCCTACCGCATTCAGGTTTTCCCCAACGCCCAGCTTGGCACGCAGCGCGAATCAATGGAACTGGTGCAGAACTGTGCGCTGGAAATGGCGCGGTCGAACGCGGCTGAACTGGAAGCGTTTGAACCGCTTTACAGCGCGATCAACCTGCCCTTCATCTTCGCAAGCGAGGACCACTTCTTCGAGGTTATCGATGGCGAAGTCGGCCAGACAATCCTGAACGCGTCCGCGGACAAGGGCTTTCTGGGGGTTTCCTTCCTGACCGAAGGCGCGCGGTCCTTCTATGGTGACCGCCCCATCAACAGCCCCGCTGATCTGGCTGGCGTGAATGTACGCGTGCAACCCAGCCCGTCAGCCATTCGTATGGTTGAACTTCTGGGCGGCAACCCCACCCCCATCGACTGGGGCGAATTGTACAGCGCGCTGCAACAGGGCGTTGTGAACATGGCCGAGAACAACCCCACCGCGCTGACCACCGCGCGCCATGGTGAAGTTGCGGACTATTTCTCGTTGAATGAGCACACGATCATTCCGTCGGTTGTCGTGATTTCAAGCTGCGCATGGAACGACATGTCAGAAGAGCACCAGCAGGCGCTGCGCACGGCGGCACTGGAATCGCAAGCGTTTCACCGCGAAAGCTGGGACGCCATCGCGCAGGCATCGCTTGACACCGCGCAGGCCGAAATGGGCGTGACAATCAACACCGTCGAAAAAGGCCCCTTCATTGAAGCCGTGCTGCCCATGCATGAAGAAGTCGCAGCGCAATCACCCGAACTGGCCGCGCTGATCGACAGCATCAAGGCACTTGCCGACTAAGGCACGTTCAAGAACGCCTGAAGCGCCTGTGGCAATTCAATAAAATGCCCGGCCGCTTCAGGCCCATAACAAAAGGTTTCGGGGGATAACCGGCATGCTGGAACGATCAACCATAGGAGAGAACGCGCTTCAGGCCCTGCATGATGAAGATTATGCAGCGCCCTTTGACACGCGCGCCCTGACGCATAAGGGGCTTCTTTTTACAGGTGGACGTGACGCGCAATCGCTGGATGGGGACTGGAATTTCTGCGTGGACCTGCTGGATACAGGTCTGCGCCAGAAATGGTTTTCCATGCTGCCCGCCGCCCCCGAAAACCGCACCGAACCGTGGGATTATGACCCCTATATGGGCGAAACGGTTGCAGTGCCTGCCAACTGGCAAATGCTGAAGGAAAAATGGTATTTCTATGAAGGCAGCGCCTGGTATACCCGCGCGCTGGACCACAGCCCCCGCGCGGGTCGGCGCCAGATCCTGCGCATCGGGGCCGCACAATATGACTGCAAGGTTTTTCTGAACGGCAAGTTTCTGGGCAACCATCTGGGCGGGTCCACCCCGTTTTGCGTGGAACTGACCGATGATTTGCAAGACGGCCGCAACTGGCTGATGCTGTGCGTCAACAACGCCCGCACGCTGGACCGCGTGCCGATGCGCAATACCGACTGGTTCAACTATGGCGGCATATACCGCGAAACGCAGCTGTTTGACCTGCCCGCCGCGTTTATCCGCGACATGGGCCTGCGTCTTGGCCCTGACGGGGCGTCCATCGTGGTCGATCTGGAAATTGACGGGGCGGATCATGGCGATGTGCAACTGTCCATCCCCGAACTGGGGCTGGATCAGGCCATTGCGGTCGTAAATGGCCACGCCAGCGCGGTCATTCCCGCCCAGCCCGAATTATGGTCACCGGACACTCCAAAACTTTATGATTTGCAGGCCCGTTTCGGCGATGATCTGGTCAGCGACCGCGTGGGGTTCCGCACCATCACACGGCAGGGCACCGATATCTTGCTGAACGGAGAACCCGTCTGGCTGCGCGGTATTTCGGTGCATGAGGATGACCTGACCCTTGGCAAGGTCACGACCGAGGATGATTTGCGCGCGCGTTTCCAGCACGCCAAGGAACTGGGCTGCAATTTCCTGCGGCTGGCGCATTACCCCCACCATGAACGCGCCGCCCAACTGGCGGATGAACTGGGCTTCATGCTGTGGCAGGAAATTCCGGTATACTGGGCCATCGCCTTCGACAATCCCGCAACCTATGCCGACGCGGAAAACCAGCTTCTGGAACTGATCCGGCGTGACCGCAACCGCGCCAGCGTGATCATCTGGTCCATCGGCAATGAAAACCCCGATACGGATGCGCGGCTGTCCTTCATGCGCGCCTTGGCCGATGCCGCACGCCGCGCCGATGACACCCGCCTGATTGCCGCAGCCTGTCTTATAAACCACACCCGCAACCGCATCGAGGACCGGCTGGCAGAACATCTGGACGTGATCGGGATCAATGAATATTACGGTTGGTATGACGAAAATATAACAGACCTGATCGAGATCGGCCGCAATTCGGCCCCCGACCGGCCTGTCGTCATCTCGGAAACAGGCGCGGACGGCGCAATCGGCAAAGGGGCGCCTGAAACGGGGCTGTTCAGTGAAGCTTATATGACACAGGTTTACCGCCAACAAATCGAGATTTTGCGCGACCTGGACTATGTCAAGGGCATGTCCCCATGGATTCTGTATGATTTCCGCGTTGAACGGCGTCAGAATATTTTCCAGAACGGGTTTAACAAAAAGGGCCTGATTGCCGCTGACAAGCGCACCAAGAAAGAAGCCTTCGGGGTGCTGGCGCAATTCTATCATGCGCGCGCAAGGGGGGAAATCTGATGGCGCGTGCCGCAAAGCGCTATCAGGAAGTGGCAGAAGGGTTGCGCGCGCTGATCGTGCAGGGCGGCTACGCCCCCGGCGACCGCATCCTGACCGAACGCCAGATCGCCGAGCATTTGCAGGTCGGGCGTTCTGCCGCCCGCGAAGCGATCCTGCTGATGGAAATCGAAGGTGTGCTGGAAGTGCGCAAAGGGTCCGGCATCTACTTGAAGGCAATGGAAAACAGCACTCCCAAAGGGGATGCGAATGATATCGGCCCGTTCGAGTTGATTCAGGCCCGCCAGTTGCTGGAAAGTGCAGTGGCCGGACTGGCCGCATCAACCGTGACCAAGGCCGATATCGTGCGCATGCGCGACGCGCTGGAACTGGAACGCAGCAATATTGCAAGCGGCGCACAGGATTATTCCGGCGATGAATTGTTCCACCGCCTGATCGCCGAGGCGACGCAGAACAGCGTTCTGGTGGAAACGGTGAACGGGCTATGGGAAAAACGCGAAGGCAGCCGCATGTGGGCACGCCTGCATGAGCGTATATTCGTCAGTGACTACCGCTTGCGCTGGCTGGATGACCACAGCGTCATTCTGTCCGCCCTGCAACGCCGCGACCCCGAAGCCGCACGCCGCGCCATGTGGCAGCATCTTGAAAATGTGCGCGTAACCTTGCTTGAATTGTCAGATGACGAAGATCCCGGTTTTGACGGATATCTGTTCGATTCAAGCGAAGTTTCCAAAGTGTTTCGCTGACTGGTTTTGACCCAGAGGATACCTGAATATGGACTATACTTGGCGCTGGTTTGGCCCCGACGACCCTGTTTCGCTTGCCGATGTGCGGCAGGCGGGCGCAAACGGCATTGTCACCGCCCTGCACGGCATACCCAATGGTGTGGTATGGCCGGTTGACGATATCATGGAGCGCAAGGCCATGATCGAAGCCGCCGGCCTGCGCTGGCAGGTTGTCGAAAGCATACCTGTGCCCGAAGCCATCAAACTTGGCACTGACGGCTGGCAGGATCTGGCGGATATCTGGGCCACATCGGCAATGAATCTGGCACGATGCGGGATAACGACGATCTGCTATAACTTCATGCCGGTGCTGGACTGGACGCGCACGCGCCTGCGCCATGTCATGGATGACGGGGCGGAATGCCTGCGTTTTGACCGTGTTGATCTGGCGGTTTTCGATGTATTCATCCTGAAGCGCGCCGGTGCAGAAGACGATTACAACCCCGAAACCCGCGCCGAGGCTGCGCGCCGGTTCACTGCGATGGATGACGCCGCGCGCACTGCGCTTGTGGACACCATTATCGCCGGGCTGCCGGGGTCCGAAGAAAGTTACACGCTGGACGCATTCCGCGCGCAGATCGGCCAGTATCAGACCATCAGCGCCGCACAATTGCGCCAGCATCTGCAACAGTTTCTGGACCGTGTCATTCCCCAACTGGCGGGGTCTGGCGTGCAACTGGCCATTCACCCCGATGACCCGCCGCGCGCCTTGTTCGGCCTGCCGCGTGTCGTCTCGACCGCCGATGATCTGGACGCGATTGCACAAATGCACAGCGATCCGGCCAACGGGTTCACGTTTTGCGCGGGGTCGCTGGGGGTTCGGGCCGATAATGACCTGCCTGCCATTTTGCGCAAACACGGCGAACGCGTGTATTTCCTGCATCTGCGCAATACGCTGCGCGATCCGGTATCGCCGCTAAGTGACGGGATCACGGGCGAGAGTTTTCAGGAAGCGGCCCATCTGGCTGGCCATACAGACATGACCGCGCTGGTGGCCGAGGTGTTGCGCATCGAGGATGCGCGCGGCCGCCCCCTGCCCTTCCGCCCCGATCATGGCCATGCCTTGCAAAGCGATCTGCGCAGCGACTACCGCCCCGGATATTCCGCTGTCGGGCGTTTGCGTGGAATGGCGGAAATCCGTGGGCTGGAACACGCCCTTCGGTGGTCAGGCCAACGCTGAGCGCGCCACAGCACCGCCTGCGCCGTGGCGCGGGCGGTCCAGCATCAGGGTTCGGGAATCGCCGATACAAGATCCTCGATGACATGCGACACAAGTTGTTGACGGCTGCTGAGTTCGGATTTCCGGAAAATGGACGACAACTGCGATTTGACCGTCGATTCCGTCGTGCCGCGCAGGCGCGCAATTTCAGCGTTTGAAAAACCCTTGATCACCAGAATGGCAACATGTCGTTCAGTCGGCGTCAGTTTCCACGACTCGAACTGGCGGTCGACATAATCGTAAAACTGGCCCGCAGCCGCCTGCAACTGGTCATTGATCCGCGTTGCACGCCGCGATCCGATACTTAGCAATATGACGCTGCTGATAACCCCGAATAACAACCCGAAACTGGACAGGATTTCCAGCAATTCCTGAACTTCCCATGGCACCCACAGAAACTGGATCAGAAACAGTTCCGACAGGATCTTGATCATAAAGAAGCCCGCGCTGGCAATCTGCACCAGAAGCACGATCACAATGAGGGCAACAACCTGCCAGCGGAAGCCATACATTACATATCGTCCCGTAAATGCCGAATGACGCTGCGCTCAGGGATTAGGAACAATCCTGATACCTCCAGAGTGGTTTTCCAAAAGTTCTTCTATCGGAATAACAGGGATGACCTGCGGCTGCACGCCGTTCCGGCCAAAGGTTTCCACAACGGCATCCCGCAAAATGCGCCCGTTTGCGCGGCTGACAACGATTTCGCGCCTGTGACTGTTATTGTCGGCCCATATCCGAAGCCTGTTCAACCATGTGTTGGACACTTCGACAATCGTGTAGCCACGTTGATCAAGCGTTTGCAGAACGGCTGTGTAATGGTTACTGCCGTCGCGGCCAACTATACGCTCAACGTCTATGATACTTAACCCACGCGATGTATCGCTGGCTGCCGGTGTGACAGCAGCCAGGAAAATCAGCATTGTCAGGGCGGAAAAATGCTTCACTCAAGCCACTCCAGCGCAGGTCGGCAGCACAACCTGACCATATTCGACGCAAACAGGGGACGCAAGTTCATGCAGCGCGGAACCGCATGGCACTGTTGCCAACGGCACTTTCGATAGCCAGCGCCACCGAGACGCAATCGCACGGCAACCGCACGGATGCATCCGCTATAACCCCGCGCGCCATTGAAAAATCATGTCTGGCAAAAGACCCGCTGCCGATGACAACCGGCGTGTCGGGCGAACGCTTGCGAAATGCGATAAGTGTTTCCACAGCCTGTGTCGTTGTGCCCAGTGTATCGATATCCACCACAAGCAGGGCTTTCTCGAAGCCGAACCCTTCGATGGCGCGCTCGGCACTGGCGAAATCCCCGACCGAGACGATCGACAGCGCTGGCGCTGCAATTTTCGTCACCAAACCGAAAAGCGGGCGCGACTGCCCTTCGACCACATAGATACGGCGGTCCTGTACCAGATGGGGCGCAACGAAATCAAAACTGACAGCAATTCCTTGCGAACGGTCCCTGACGGCCCGAAGCTGGTGCGCCTCTGGTTTGGCATAGCCAAACCGCGCCAGAAGCCGCGACAGCAATCCCTGCTCGACCGCGCCTTTGCGGTAGCCGCGCGAAACATGGGTGTCATGGAACAGGGTCATGCGTCACCCCGCGCTGCTTTGGTGGTGGACAGGTACAACATGATTGCACCGGCAAGATAGAACCCGCTGCCACCGGCAATATATGCCAACATGACCACACCAAGTGTTTTGCCCAGCGCGAAGGCAGTTGCCGCGCCCAGAAACGCGCCGATCAGCGCAAGCAACATCAGCAGAACCACCGCCCTGCCCCGTTGCGGCTGCGGATGGTATGCGGTAGAAATGTCGTAACTGGCCGTCGTGATCATGGTCGCACCCCGTCGCTAGTTAGATGTCAATCTGCACTACCGGTGGGCAGCCAGAACCTGACACATACTGCGATTGTGACGACGCAAAGGAATACCCCATTGGTATGATCCAACCCTGATAGCACCATAGTCGGGGCTGCCGTTGGATCGATTTGCAGTCCTGTTATATGCATGCGGCCGCAATATTCAGGCGCGGCCGCCATGCGCGCGCAACCGGCAGGATTTGCGTGTCTGCGTCAGGCAGGCGCAGATCAGCGTGCCAGCGCGGATTGCAGACTGGCCTGTGTGGTGTTTATGACGATGCCCTGCGATGTGGCACGCCCGCCAGCCGTGGTATATTCAACACAACCGCCACCCGCCGCCGCGCCGGGATCGACCGAAACGCGCACCCGCGTCAGTTCCGTGCCGGTAACATAGGCCCCGACGACAACACCAAGGAAAGTGTTATTTGCATCCAGAACCGCAACACCGTTCAGCACATCATAATTACCTGCGCCAGAACACCGGCTGGCCGGTCTGCGCCGCTGTGTGACTGGAATGGCATTGATATCAAGGAATGGCTGGCCCGGTATTGCGCCCACTGGTGTCCCGCCAGATACCGGACCCGTGGACGGTGAACCCGGCGTGCCGGGGGCCGTGCTGCCAGAGGGTAGGACATTTACCTCGGCACTTGTACCGCCTAGCCCGATCGATGCACCGGCCGTGCTACCACTCGATCCGCCTGTACCTTCCGCTGTAACCGCACCACCGGTAGCCGTTTCGGTTGCGCCGCCAACTGCGTCAACAACTGTATCCACTTTACTCGTGAGTGCACTGCCCACTCCGCCGAGTAAACTACTTGCCTGCGCACCGATCGGACATAACGCAACGGCCAGAACCGCGGCGCATGGCATGTTGCCAAGCCGAAGCCCAAGTCCTGCACATGTTTTGCTCTTCAGTTCGTGACGTTCCATATCCATGACCCCTGATCGCCAAATGTGACTGTTCTTTGCTGCACCGGCGCTGGCGGACCGTGAAAACCAGATGGAATTGTTCCTGCACGGCAATGGCGCTGCTGCGACCATTTACTTCGGGGTGGTTACGTCTGTTCGGCCGTGCCCCGATCATCACTCGGACGACTTAAAGGGTCGCTATAACGGACCCTTCCGCACCTATGGACTATGCATGTCCGACCATCGACAGGTCAATAGGAATTGTAGATTGCATTTTCATGGTGCATGCTACGGATATGGCTACGCATGCAAAATATTTTGCTATTTCAGACCAATCAAGATGTCGACGCCCCAAGATTGGCTTCGGCGGGTTTGGTGGGTCTACGGCTTTAAGGACTTCCCCCCCGCTTCGCCGGTTCCAGATGCCAGCGCGTCACGGCCATTCAGAATTAGCGGAAGCAATAGCGCTGTGCAGTGCGGCTGCGCGACAGAGCTGCTGGCCCTGCCATGGACCCGTCCGCCTTTCGTCCGGACCACGGCAATGAATAGGACGAAGCTGGCGCAAAATCTCGCCATACACCCAAGGTCGGCCGCAAGGTGATTCTAACAATCGGGAACTTTTACCGCCATATTTCGCAAGTTTCACAAATTTCCAGCCACAATCCGGACCAATAATTTCAACACAACGGGGTCGTATAGCGGAAATCCATAGCACGTTTTTTCATATCTTGGTCTGATCCACATACACCTTTAGTGCTATTTCCGTTTTATTTCAACGCGTTGCAAGACCGCTACCCTTTGCCGAAATCAAGAAACTGTGTATCCCTCAATGCATGGGGTGATCGCCAGTAAGCGAACAGGGCGCTGCGGGTTCGGGTGCATAGCTGCGTTTTCACGACACTCTGTACAGGGCCAGACTGGCAAAACAGAAATTTCAGTTTCGACGGATCGGGAGATCGGACATGCAAAGCAAATTTTCGAACGCACGGGCCAAATCCGGCCATTCATCACACAGGACTTGGGTTGCTGCAGCTGCGCTGCTGGGCGCGACAGCGTTGGTGCAACCAGCGCACGCGCAACTGCTGGGCGGTGGGGGCGGCGGCCTTCTGGGGGGCGTGACTGACACTGTAGGTGGTGTCGTTGGCGGTGTTACAGACACCGTTGGCAGTGTCGTTGGCGGCGTAACCGGCGGTGGGTCTGGTGGCGGCTCTGGCGGCGGCGGTGGCCTTGGTGGCGCGCTTGGCGGTGTTACAGATGCTGTTGGCGGGCTGACCGGTGGCGGCAGCGGTGGTGGGTCCGGTGGGGGGTCCGGTGGGGGCGGCACTGCTGGTCTTACAAGCACTGTTGACGGCGTGGTCGACACAGTCGGCGGCGTAACCG
>NZ_JBHYFM010000017.1:0-58843 GCF_051859525.1 Roseinatronobacter sp.
TCTATCACGCTGGATCGGCAGACCCCGGCCCACCGATGGCGCGGGCTTTGTCCAAGCACACCGACCAAAACACCCACAAATTACCCCCCGTATTTCCGCCAGATCGCGCCATCCCCGATATCCTGCACAAATGCCGCATGCGCGGCGCGCTCTTCCTCGGTCAGGCGCGGGGGCAGGGGACTGGGGCGTTTGGGCAGGGGCTGGCGGGACTGGTTCGCGCTGACATTGCCAGAGGACGAGCTTAGCCCGAAATCCGGCTGCTGCCCGCCCAGAAGTTCCAGATACACCTCTGCCAGAATTTCACTGTCCAACAGCGCGCCATGCAGGGTGCGCGACGAATTGTCGATGGAGAACCGGCGGCACAGTGCATCCAGCGACGCGGGCGAGCCGGGAAATTTCTTGCGCGCCAATGTCAGCGTATCAAACGCGCGGTCATCGGGCAGGGGCGGCAGGTTCAGCCAGCCCAGTTCGGCATTGATGAACCGCATATCAAAACTGGCATTGTGGATCACCAGCCGGTCATCCCCGATAAAGGCCAGAAAATCCTTCACAATATGCTTGAACACCGGCTTGTCGCGCAGAAATTCATCTCCCAGCCCGTGCACGTCAAACGCCTCTTTCGGCATGGGGCGTTCGGGGTTGATATACTGATGATAGGTGCGCCCCGTGGGCATCAGGTTCACCAGTTCGACCACACCGATTTCAACAATCCGGTGCCCTTCGCTGGGTTCAAACCCTGTGGTTTCGGTGTCCATTACCAGTTCACGCATCACCTGCCCCCAATTTGGCAATCACGTCCCGCACTTTGGCGCGGGCGCTGTCCATATCAACTGTTTCAATGATAAAATCCGCGCGCGCGCGTTTATCTGCATCGGACATCTGGCGCGACAGGATCAAGTCGAACTGCTGCGCCGTCATGCCATCGCGGGCCAGCACGCGGGCGCGCTGCACCTCAGGCGGGGCGGTGACCACCAGCACCCCGTCAACGGGTGTGCCCCCTTCCAGCAACAGCGGCACATCCAGCACAACCAAAGGGGCATCCGTGCCCGCAATGAACGCGGCCCTGTCGGCGGCAACCAGCGGGTGCACCACCCCCTCCAACTGGCGCAGGGCTGTGCTGTCCTGCGCAATCCAGTGTTTCAGCCGCTGTCGGTCAATCGCGCCGTCGACCACCGCTTGCGGGCATAGCGCGCCGACAGGGGCCACCGCCGCACCGCCTTTGGCATATAGCGCGTGCACGCTTGCATCGGCGTCCCAGACGGGCACCCCTTCGTCGCGGAACATTTGCGCGGTGGTCGATTTTCCCATACCAATGGACCCCGTCAGGCCCAGCACATAGGGTGTCATTGACCCAACACCAGCGCACGCAGATCAGCGGTGACCTGCGGCCTGTGCCCGAACCAGCGTTCAAACCCCGGCACAGCCTGATGCAGCAGCATGCCCAACCCGTCAACAACGGCGTTGCCACGGTCCTGCGCCTGTTGCAGTAGATCCGTCATCAGCGGCGTGTAGACAATATCGGTGACCAATGCATCAGCGGCCAACCCGTCAAGCGGCATGTCCAGCGCAGGGTTGCCCACCATGCCCAGTGACGATGTGTTCACCACCAAGCCCAGATCGTCCAGCCCCTGCGCACGTTCGGACCAGTCCCGAACAACCACCTGCGGCCCGAAGTCGCGTGCCAATGCCGCAGCGCGCGCATGGGTCCGGTTGCACAGGCGTATTTGCGGAACACCCGCTTCCAGCAGCGCCACAATAATGGCCCGCGCAGCACCGCCCGCCCCCAGAACCAGCGCCGGACCACCATCCGCCCGCCAGTCGGGCGCGGATTGCTGCAAATTCGCCAGAAAACCATAACCGTCGGTGTTATCCGCATGGATACGCCCGTCCGCACCAAATGTCAGCGTATTCGCCGCCCCGATACGGGCTGCGACAGGCGACACGTCATCTGCCAGCGCCAGCACCTGTTCCTTATGCGGAATGGTCACATTTGCGCCCACAAACCCCATATGCGGCATGGCCCGCAAGACCTGTTCCAAGGCGTCCGGTTCAACATGCAAGGGCACATAATGCCCGCGCACCCCGTAGTCCTGCAACCATGACCCGTGCACCAGCGGTGATTTGCTGTGCCCGACCGGACTGCCGATAACGCCTGCCAGTGGTATTATACTCATCCCTCGATCACCCCGCGCAAGGACAGATAGTTCAGCAATTCCAGCAGGGGCAGGCCAAGTATGGTGAAATAATCACCCTGAATCTGGGCAAACAGCCGCACGCCTTCCTCCTCCAGCTTATAGGCGCCGACAGACTCGGAAATACCGGGCCAGTTGCGCGTAACATAGCTGTCCAGAAAGCTGTCGGAAAACGGCCGCATCGTCAACCGCGCCACGCCCACATGCCGCCAGACAGGTTCACCGCCATGATACAACACCGCCGCGGACAGAAGCTGATGTGTCTGGCCCCGCAAACGGGCCAGTTGATCGCGGGCATCCTGTTCGGTTTCCGGCTTGTTCAGGCAGGCACCTTGCAAGGACAAGACCTGGTCACACCCCAAGACATAGGCATCAAACCGGCGGCCAGCGACCTTGCGCGCCTTGGATTCGGCCAGCGCGTCGGCAATGTCACGCGGCGTTGCCCCCTCAAGAAGCAGGGCATCGCGAATAGCGGATTCATCGACACGCGCAGACTGCACGTCAATATCAAGTCCGGCATTTCGCAACATCTGCGCCCGAATGGCCGAACCGGAAGCCAGAACAAAAGACATGTGGATAACCTTGTGTGAATCCCGCCTTGAAACAACAGTACAATGTCGGGGTAACCCCGTCACTGCGGCTGTGCTGTCACTTTACCCACCCTCGTGCAAGGGTCCATGCGAAAAAACCCACATGTGGAAACGGCTTTTTCGCGCATGTGGATAAATATTTTCATGTTCTGGAAAAATCACGATATTCCATTTTTGTTCTATCTTAAAGCATTGATATTATGTATATTTTCGTCCGAAATATAAAAGTGTTCTGCTGTTTTGCCTGTGTGTATAAGTGTGGATAACAATCTTATCCCCATATCAACAGGCCCTACTACATCATCATTTCCTTTCTATATTTCTTTATTTAATTTAGATGCAGGTATCGAAAGGCCCAATAATGCTCTCTACCCTCTATCCTTGGATCAAGGCACTGCACATCATGGCTGTTATCAGCTGGATGGCAGGGTTGTTCTATCTTCCACGATTGTTTGTCTATCATGTGGAACGCGGCCAAGAGGCGCAGGGCATGGCCGGCATATTCGAGACGATGGAACTGAAGCTGCTGCGCGTCATCATGAACCCTGCCATGATTGTTGCATGGCTGACAGGTTTGACACTGGCTGCCATGCCTTGGGTGCTGGATACAGGGGCAATCTGGCCCTATAGCAAGTTTATCGCGCTGATCGGTATGACATGGTTCCACATGTGGTGCGCCAGACGCAGGCGCATCTTCGCCTTGGGGGAAAACACCCTGACCGGCCGCAACTACCGCATGATGAATGAAGTGCCGACTGTGTTGATGGTCGTCATTGTCTTGTCGGTGGTTGTGAAGTTCTAGGCAGATTGACTCAACCTTGATTTGGGTATAAGGCATTCTTGCTGTGCCGTCCGGCAATAGCGTTTCACGTGAAACATAAACAGATGACCGCGCCACCCGAATAATACGGGTATGCGGGCAAGCAGGATTTCCCATGTCTGATGTCATGACCCCCGATGAAGAATTCGAGTCCGAAGAGGCTGGAAGTCTTAACCTAGCCGATCTGAAGGCGAAAAGCCCGGCTGAACTGCTGTCGATGGCTGAGGATCTGGAAATCGAGAATGCACCGTCCATGCGCAAGGGCGAGATGATGTTCTCTATCCTGAAGGAACGCGCAGAAGATGGCTGGACCATCTTTGGTGATGGCGTGATCGAGGTGTTGCAGGACGGGTTCGGGTTTTTACGCTCGCCCGAGGCGAACTACCTTCCCGGTCCTGATGACATTTATGTTTCCCCTGAAATGATCCGGCAGTATTCGCTGCGCAGTGGTGACACGATCGAAGGCGAAATTCAGGCCCCCGCCGAGAATGAGCGCTATTTCGCGATTACAAAAGTCACGCAAATCAATTTTGATGTTCCGGAAAAAGCGCGCCACAAGGTCCATTTTGACAACCTGACGCCGCTTTACCCTGATGAGCGTTTGTGGATGGAAACGAATGATCCTGCGACCAAGGATCGTTCAGCGCGCATCATCGATATTGTCTCGCCGTTGGGCAAGGGGCAGCGTGCCTTGATTGTGGCGCCGCCGCGCACGGGTAAAACCGTTCTGCTGCAAAACATTGCCCATAGCATCGAGAAGAACCACCCGGAATGCTACTTGATCGTCCTGCTGATTGATGAACGCCCCGAAGAGGTGACGGACATGCAGCGTTCGGTCAAAGGGGAAGTGATTGCCTCGACCTTCGATGAACCAGCAACACGCCACGTAGCCGTGTCCGAAATGGTGATCGAGAAGGCCAAGCGCCTTGTCGAACACAAGCGCGATGTGGTCATTCTGCTGGATTCCATCACACGCCTTGGGCGCGCGTTTAACACGGTTGTGCCCAGCTCTGGCAAGGTGCTGACGGGTGGGGTCGATGCGAACGCCTTGCAGCGCCCCAAGCGCTTCTTTGGGGCCGCACGCAACATCGAAGAAGGGGGGTCGCTGACGATTATCGCAACGGCCCTGATCGATACAGGGTCGCGGATGGATGAAGTGATCTTTGAAGAATTCAAAGGCACAGGTAACAGTGAAATCGTGCTTGACCGTAAAGTTGCTGACAAGCGCGTGTTCCCCGCTATTGATATTCTGAAATCCGGCACCCGTAAGGAAGATTTGCTGATCGAAAAGATCGATCTGCAAAAAACATTCGTATTGCGCCGCATCCTGAACCCGATGGGCACGACCGACGCGATCGAGTTCCTGATATCCAAGTTGAAGCAGACCAAGACGAACAGCGATTTCTTCGACTCAATGAACACATAAGGGGGCCGCGATGGACACGATTTTCGCGCTGGCCTCTGCCCGCGGGAAATCGGGCGTTTCGGTCATTCGCATTTCCGGCCCGCGCGCACATGCTGTTTTGCGCGCGGTGGCGGGGGATGTGCCGCCATTCAGGCAAGCTGCGCTGCGCAAGCTGGTGAATCAGGCAGGCGAATTGCTGGACCATGGGTTGGTGATTGCCTTCGCCAAGGGGGCAAGTTTCACCGGCGAGGATGTGGCCGAACTTATGGTGCATGGCAGTCTGGCGACGGTTTCGGCGGTCGAATCCTGCCTTGCGCAAGATCATGGTTTGCGGCTGGCGCAGCCCGGTGAATTTACACGCCGCGCGCTTGAAAACGGCGTCATGGACCTGACGCAGGTTGAAGGGCTGGGCGATCTGCTGGACGCCGAAACCGAAAGCCAGCGGCGACAGGCGTTGCGGGTTCTGGATGGGGCAATCGGCAAACTGGTGAATGGCTGGCGCGCGCATTTGCTAAAAGCCGCCGCACTGATCGAGGCTGGCATCGATTTCGTCGAAGAAGATGTTGGCAATTGGGATGACCAGATCCTGTCCGAACTGAGGATCGTGCAAGACCAGTTGCAGGTGGAAATCGCAGGGCAGGGCGCGCGCGAACGTGTCCAGACGGGTTTTGAGATTGCGATCATCGGGTCCGTGAATGCCGGGAAATCCACGTTGCTAAATGCGCTTGCGGGGCGGGATGCGGCGATCACATCCGACATTGCGGGCACAACGCGCGATGTTATCGAACTGCGCATGGATATTGGCGGATTTGCCGTTACCCTGCTGGATACCGCTGGCTTGCGCGACACGGATGAGCAGATCGAATCCATCGGTATCGCGCGCGGGCAGCAGCGTGCCAGACAGGCGGATTTGCGCATCATATTGTGTGATACACCAGACACACCCCCACCAGTAGATGTTTTAACAAATGATATCGTCATGTTCGGCAAGGCAGACCTGTATCCTGACCATACTGGTGGCGTGTCCGGCGTGACGGGTGAAGGGCTGGATATACTTCTGTCGCGCATCACCGATACCCTTTCACAACGTGTTGCGCGCGATGGGGTTACCGTGCGGCGCAGGCACCTTCAGGCGATGATATCAGCGCAAGCAGCGCTGACCGATGCGATTGATAAATTAACCGCACAGGATTATATCGCAGAGTTACTGGCAGCGGATATTCGACAAGCCATCGATGCGCTTGATTCGCTGATTGGCAAAATAGATGTCGAGGATCTGCTGGGGGACATTTTCAGTTCCTTCTGTATCGGCAAGTAGGAGTGTTTCACGTGAAACATTACGATGTCATTGTGATTGGCGGCGGGCATGCCGGAACCGAGGCAGCGCTGGCCGCCTCTCGGATGGGGGCGCAAACCGCGTTGGTGACCTTTCGCAAGGACGACCTTGGGGTGATGTCCTGCAACCCCGCCATTGGCGGGCTGGGCAAGGGCCACCTTGTGCGCGAGATTGACGCGCTGGATGGTTTGATGGGGCGCGCAGGCGACTATGCGGCGATACAATACAGGCTGTTGAACCGGTCCAAAGGGCCAGCCGTTCAAGGCCCGCGCGTTCAGGCCGACCGCAAGCGGTATCGTGAATTTGTCGGGCGGGCGGTTATGAATACCGACCGGCTTGATATTATTGAGGCAGAAGTGACAGCCCTGATAGTGCAGGGAACGCAGGTCACAGGCGTGACATTGAATTCCGAAACCAGCCTGCATGCAAAATCCGTTGTGTTGACAACCGGCACTTTCCTTGGGGGCAAGGTCTTTATCGGCGACGTGACCTATCCGGCGGGGCGTATGGGCAATGCGGCCTCCAGCATCCTTGCGCAGCAGTTGCGCGGCCTCGGGTTGCCTATGGGGCGTCTGAAAACCGGAACCCCACCGCGACTTGATGGCAAAACCATCAACTGGGACCAGCTTGAATCGCAACCGGGGGATGATGATCCGGAATTCCTGTCGTTTCAAACGAAGCAGGTGATCGCGGATCAGGTATCTTGTGCGATCACGCATACGAATACACAAACCCATGATATTGTTCGTGAAAATCTGTCGCGTTCCGCCATGTACGGGGGGCAGATTGAAGGGGTGGGGCCGCGGTATTGCCCGTCAATCGAGGATAAGATTACCCGCTTCGCCGATAAATCGTCGCATCAGGTTTTTCTGGAACCGGAAGGGCTGGACGATGACACAGTATATCCGAACGGTATTTCCACATCGCTGCCCGCCGAAGTGCAGGAAGCCTATGTCCGCACCATCAGCGGGCTGGAGCATGTCCGCATCATCCAGCCCGGTTATGCGATTGAATATGACTATCTTGATCCGCGCGCGCTGAAGTCGTCCCTGCAGCTTAAGGCGCTGGATGGTTTCTATCTGGCAGGCCAGATCAACGGCACCACCGGATATGAAGAAGCGGGCGCGCAGGGGCTGGTTGCCGGTCTGAACGCCGCGCTGTATGCGCAGGACCGCGCGCCAGCCAGTTTTAGCCGCACCGACAGCTATATCGGGGTTATGATTGACGACCTGATCTTGCGCGGCGTTGCAGAACCCTATCGTATGTTTACATCGCGGGCCGAATATCGGCTTTCGTTGCGTGCTGACAATGCGGATCAGCGGCTTACGCCGGTCGGGTTGACGCTTGGCTGCGTGTCGGATGAACGCAAACGCGCGTTTCAGGACAAACTTGACCGGCTGGAAGGTGCGCGGACCAGAATGCGCGGCGTCACATTCACGTCCCGACAACTAAACGCCAGCGGACACAAAGTCAGCGAGGATGGCGTTCGTCGGGATGCCCTGACATTACTGGGCCTGTCGGGTTTCGACTTTGCCGCCCTTGAAAAACTGGCGCCGGAATTGGCGGGAATCGACGTCGCGACGAAAGCCCAGCTTCAGAAGGAAATGGTCTATCATGCCTATCTTGAACGGCAGGACTCGCAGATAAAAGCCCTGAAAGCGGACGAAAACCGGCGCTTTCCGGACGGGTTTGATTTTGAGAGTGTCAGCGGCTTGTCGAATGAATTGATGGGCAAACTTCGTCGTGCGCAACCTGAAACCCTGTCGCATGCCGCCCGCATAGAGGGGATGACCCCTGCGGCGCTTGTTCTGCTGCTGTCGCGAATCCAGCAACATGAAAAGCGCCTGACAGCATGACGGCGCAATGTATCGCGGGTGTCGATGTTTCACGTGAAACAATGGACGACCTGACACAATTTGCGGACCATCTGAAAAAGTGGAACAGCAAGATAAACCTTGTTGCACCGGCCACGATTCCCGATCTGTGGTCGCGACATATCGCAGATTCAGCGCAGGTTTTCGCTACCGCCCCGCGACAGGCCAAAACCTGGGTCGATCTGGGATCGGGCGGGGGGTTGCCGGGTGTTGTTTGTGCGATTCTGGCCAAACAGTATATGCCGGAATGTGCCTTCACATTGATTGAAAGTGACAAGCGAAAAGCCGCATCCCTGATGGTTATTGCGCGCGCGTTGGACCTGAAAATGACCGTTCTGGCCGAGCGTGCGGAAGCTGTCGCCCCGTGCAATGCCGATATTGTTTCTGCCCGTGCCCTTGCGCCCTTGCCGCAATTATTGTCATGGGTGCATCGCCATGTCGCCAAGGGTGGAATAGCCCTTTTGCCAAAGGGAAAAACATGGGAAGAAGAGGTTGCCGCCGCGCGCACTGACTGGATGTTCAGCGCATCGTCCCATGTCAGCAAGACCGATCCGGCGGCACGTCTGCTAGTGATAAAGGAGCTTTCGCGTGCCTAACCCAGGAACCACCCGAATTATCGCGATTGCCAACCAGAAGGGCGGCGTGGGGAAAACCACAACCGCGATCAATCTTGCCTCTGCCCTGGCAGAACAGGGTATGCGCACGCTTCTGATCGACCTTGACCCGCAGGGCAACGCCTCGACCGGATTGGGGGTGGAGCCGGGCGCGCGGAAATATACCACCTATGACCTTATTTTTGCAGAAGTTTCCGCCGAAAAGATCATTGTCCAGACCGAACAGGACGGCCTGTATCTGGTGCCTGCCACGACGGACTTATCTTCAGCTGATATTGAATTGATGTCGCGCGCGCGGCGGTCGCATTTGCTGCATGATGCACTGCGCCAGCCGGATATCCTGCATCAGGGGTTTGATTATATTCTGATCGATTGCCCGCCATCGCTTAGTTTGCTGACCGTCAATGCGATGGTTGCGTCGCATTCGGTCCTTGTGCCCCTTCAGGCCGAGTTCTTTGCGCTGGAAGGGCTGTCGCAGCTTATGCTTACGATCAGGGAGCTAAGGGATACAGCGAATCCGCATCTGCGGATCGAAGGTATTTTGCTGACCATGTATGACAAGCGCAACAATCTGGCCCAGCAGGTGGAAGAAGACGCGCGTGGTAATCTGGGTGATCTGGTGTTCAAGACCATTGTGCCGCGCAATGTCCGCATAAGCGAAGCGCCGTCATATGCGGTGCCGGTTTTGCAGTATGACACGCAGTCAAAAGGTGCGATGGCCTATCGTCAGCTTGCTGTGGAACTGCTTGAAAAACATAACAAAACCCTGAAGGAAAGGGCAGTATCATGACTGAACGCAAGCCTGAACGGCGCGGATTGGGCCGCGGTTTGTCCGCCTTGATGGCCGACGTGGCAGCAACTGCGCAGACCGATGCCCCCAGCGCAGGCGCGAAACCCCGTGATCAGAATATGCCTGTTGAGAAGCTGATACCGAACCCCGATCAGCCGCGCAGGCATTTTGACGATACAGCGCTGGCCGAACTCGCGGCGTCCATCAAGGAAAAGGGTGTCATTCAGCCGCTGATTGTCCGGCCCAAGGGTGATATGTTTGAAATCATCGCAGGTGAACGCCGGTGGCGTGCCGCGCAGCGGGCGCAGGTGCATGAAGTGCCTGTAATCATTCGGGATTTTACCGATACAGAAGTGTTAGAAATCGCGATTATCGAAAATATCCAGCGCGCCGACCTGAACCCCGTAGAGGAGGCGATGGGCTATCGGCAGTTGATTGAACGGTTTGGCCATACGCAGGAAAAACTGGCCGAGGCGATGGGCAAAAGCCGGTCGCATATTGCGAACCTGATGCGCCTGCTGAACCTGCCAGACGATGTGCAGGCGTTGCTGCGTGACGGACGCCTTAGCGCGGGGCATGCGCGCGCGCTGATTACAGCAGACTTGCCGTCCACCCTGGCGCGCAAGGTCGTGGCCGAAGGGTTAAGCGTGCGCCAGACCGAAGCATTAGTCAAAAAACCGGATTCGCCCACTGCGAAGAAAGCATCCGCGCGCAAGTCCGAGAAGGATGCCGATCTTATTGCATTGCAGAATGATCTATCTGCGGCGCTGAAACTGCCTGTTGATATTTCCTATGATGGTGGCGGCAAGGGGCATGTGGTCATCAAATACCGCTCGATCGAGGAAATGGACCGCCTGTGCAAGGTGTTGGGGAACCCTATTGTATAAGTAGTTCGCGCAAGAGGGCGTTCAGAACGGGGCGCCCTGTTGCAGTTGCGGCGATGCGGTCGCCAACTCGGGTGATGAACCCGTCAGACACCAGCGCCTGAATACGGTTTTCGGGCAGTGAATGCCCTGCAAGTGACTGATATCGCGTAATATCAGCCCCTTCGGACAGGCGAAGTGACATCATCAGGTATTCCAGCGCCTGTTCATCGCGTGGAATGGTCTGGGGCGGGCTTTCGCCATGGCCCAGTGTGTTGACCTGATCCAGCCATGTTTGCGGGTGCAGCGGCGTTTGTGTGGCAATTCGTGCGCCACCCTTGGTCAGTCGCCCGTGCGCGCCGGGGCCAATGCCGGCATAATCCCCATAGCGCCAGTAAATCAGGTTGTGACGCGACTGCGCGCCATCGCGGGCATGGTTGGAAATTTCATAGGCGGGCATGCCATACGCATCACAAATTTCCTGTGTTATCATATACATATCGGCTGAAATTTCGTCATCAGGCAGGCCCTTCAGCCCGCCTTGTGCATGACGCGCCCCGAAGGCTGTGCCGGATTCAATGGTCAGTTGATACAGTGACAAATGGTCAACAGCCATGGACAGGGCCAGCTTCAATTCATCCTGCCATTGTGTCAGGGTCTGGAACTGGCGCGCATAGATCAGGTCGAAACTGACGCGGTTGAAGGCCGCGCGTGCAATATCAAACGCAGCGCGCCCTTCGGCCACAGAATGCAAACGGCCAAGGCGCGTCAGGTCGGCATCATTCAGGGCCTGAATGCCCATGGAAATGCGGTTGACGCCCGCGTCGGCATAGGCGCGAAAGCGACCTGCCTCGACCGATGACGGGTTTGCCTCCAGCGTGACTTCGAAATCATTGGCGGTGGTCCATCGGGCGCGGATACGGTCCAGCAGGGCAGCCACAATGTCGGGGTCCATCAGGCTGGGGGTGCCGCCGCCAAAAAACACGGTGTTCAGCAGCCGGTCGCCGGTGGTTAGTGCAATACGGTCGATTTCCGACAGATAGGCCGCCGCCCATGCGCGTTGGTTGATATGGGCGGCGACATGGCTGTTGAAATCGCAGTAGGGGCATTTCGACTGGCAAAATGGCCAATGAATATACAGGCCAAAGCCGCCATTCTGCCAGTCTTGCATTCTTCAGCCTTTCAGTGCGGTGACTTCGATTTCAATCAGCATTTCAGGCTTGATTAGACCCGCGATAACCATTGTGGCGGCGGGGCGAATGTCGCCCATCGCCTCGCCCAAGGCGGGCAGCAGGTCATCCAGCAATGCGGCATCGGTCAGGGTGTATTGCACACGCACAATGTCGGTCATGCTGAAGCCGCCTTCGGACAACGCCTTGGCGATGGTGGCGAAACAGTTGCGCGCCTGATCGGCGACGCTTTCGGGCATTGTCATGGTGGCATAATCATAGCCGGTGACACCAGAGACGAAGCACCAATCCCCTTTGACCACAGCGCGGCTGTAGCCCATGGTCTTTTCAAACGGGGACCCGGTCGAGATGCGTTTCACGTGAAACATCCTTTCAGAAGGGCGGCAATGGCTGCGCCGCGGTGGGAAAGCGCGTTTTTTTCATCAGGCGTCATTTCCGCGAATGTGCGGGTATGGCCGTCAGGTTGGAACATGGGGTCGTATCCATGGCCGGTCTGGCCACGGTAAGGCCAGACAAGCTGGCCATTGACGAAGCCTTCAAACACCTCGTCATGGCCATCGGGCCAGGCCAGAACCAATGTGCAGCAAAACCGCGCCTGCCATGGTTGCGGGGCGCCAGATCCCACAAGTTTGGCATGGGTCTTTTCCATGGCCATGATGAAATCACGCCCGTTGGGCGTTTCGGCCCAATCGGCAGTGTACACGCCGGGCGCGCCGTCCAGGGCCATGACTTCCAGCCCGGAATCGTCGGCCAGTGCGGGCAGACCCGTGGCGCGCGCGGCGGCATGTGCTTTGATCCGCGCATTGCCGATGAATGTGGTTTCCGTCTCATCAGGTTCGGGCAGGGCGTGTTCAGCGGCTGATGTCACGGAAATACCCAGCGGAGCCATGATCTGGCGGAATTCCTCCAGCTTGCCGGCGTTATGTGTGGCGACCAGCAAGGTGCTTTCGGAAAAGCCCCTCATGCGATGGCGGCTTTCTGGGCGGCGACCAGTTCGCCGACACCTTTTTCGGCCAGATCCATCAGCTTATCCATTTCCATACGCGAGAAGGTCGCGCCTTCCGCACTCATCTGCACCTCGACCAACCTGCCAGAGCCAAGCAGGATAAAGTTTCCGTCAACGCCTGCGCTGCTGTCCTCGGCGTAGTCCAGATCAAGGACGGGCTGGCCTGCATAGATGCCGCAGCTGACCGCCGCCAGATGGTCGGTGATCGGGTCCGACACGATATCGCCGGCCTTCAGCAGTTTGTTCACCGCAAGCCGCAGGGCCACCCAGCCGCCGGTGATGGCCGCGCAGCGCGTGCCGCCATCGGCCTGAATAACATCGCAATCAATGGTGATCTGGCGTTCACCCAGTGCCGAACGGTCCACGCATGCGCGCAAGGAACGTCCAATAAGCCGTTGAATTTCAACGGTTCTACCTTGTTGTTTGCCAGATGCGGATTCGCGGCGCATGCGGGTATTGGTGGACCGTGGCAACATGCCGTATTCTGCGGTCACCCAACCCAGACCGGTGTTGCGCAAAAAGGGTGGTGTGCGGTCTTCAAGGGAAGCGGTACAAATGACCTTCGTATCGCCAACAGTGATCAGGCATGACCCTTCGGCATGTTTGGTCACATTGGGTTCGATTGAAATTTCGCGTAAACTGTCTAAGTCACGTCCAGAGGGGCGCATGGCAGGTGTCCTTTGCTGTTTCACGCCACGCATACAGGGACGCATAGCCCGTGTGCAAGCCTGATACCCCTTGAATTATACGCTGATTTAAAGTCGATTTATGCTGTCCTTAACCTGTATCCGCCATAAGGTGGCCCATGCCTGAAACCCGAAACTCTGCCGAACTTCTGTCAGAAATGAACGACCGCTCTCGCGAGGTGTTTCGCAGGGTGGTGGAATCCTATCTGGGAACCGGCGCGCCTGTGGGCTCGCGCAGTCTGACCCGCGATATGAGCGAGAAAGTCTCGGCTGCGACTGTGCGCAATGTGATGCAGGATCTGGAATATCTGGGCCTGCTGGACAGTCCGCATGTCTCGGCGGGGCGGGTGCCTACAAATCTGGGGCTGCGCCTGTTCGTGGATTCCCTGTTGGAGGTTGCACCGCTGGACAATGCCGACCGCGCCAAACTTGACAGCACGATGGGCAGCAATGAACGCGATGTGGCCAGTTTGCTGGATGCGGTCGGCGGCGCGTTAAGCGGGGTGACGCAAGGCGCGTCATTGGTGTTGTCGCCCAAACACGAAGCGGCGCTGCGTCATATCGAATTTGTCAGCCTTGCCCCTGATCGGGCGCTGGTGGTGTTGGTTTTCGTGGATGGCCATGTTGAAAACCGCGTCTTTACCCCGCCGCGCGGGTTGACCCCTTCGGCCCTGAGGGAGGCGGCAAATTACCTGAATTCCATGGTCGAAGGGGCCAGCGTTACCCAGCTTCTGGCACGGTTTCGCCGCGAGATCAGCCGCAACAGGCGCGAGATTGATGTGCTGGCCGCCAGCCTTGTGGAACAGGGTCTGGCCGTTTGGGAAAATGAAGGCGAACCGCAGGAACGCCTGATTGTGCGCGGGCGCGCGAATCTGCTTGACGAAGGGGCCGGCACTGAAGATATCGACCGCATTCGGACCCTGTTCGATGATCTGGAACGCAAGCGCGATATTGCGGAATTTCTGGAACTGACAGAACAGGGCGAAGGCGTGCGCATTTTTATCGGGGCAGAAAACAGACTTTTTTCACTTACGGGTTCAAGTCTGGTGGTTTCCCCTTATATGAACGCAGAACGCAAGATTATTGGCGCTGTCGGCGTGATCGGTCCTACGCGGCTGAACTACGGGCGGATTGTGCCGATTGTGGATTATACTGCGCAGCTTGTCGGCCGGATCCTGTCCGACCGGCAGGCAGAGTGAAGGAAAGTAAACAGATGGCCGAGCCGAAACCGACACTGCATCCGGAAACCGAAACAGAGTTTTCACAAGACCAGACGCCCGAGCAACAGGCCGACCTGCCACCGGATGCGGACCCGTATCTGGCGCTGGAGGCAGAGCTGGATGCCACACGCACCGAGCGTGACGAAATGCGCGACCGCATGATGCGCGCACTGGCCGAGGCCGAGAACAGCCGCAAACGCGCCGAGAAAGACCGCCGCGATGCGCAGCTTTATGGCGGGTCCAAGATCGCGCGCGATATTCTGCCGGTCTATGACAACCTGTCGCGCGCGCTGAATGCCGTGACAGACGAGACGCGCAGCGCGGCTGGCGGTCTGGTTGAAGGTGTGGAACTGACCCTGCGTGAATTGACGAATGTCATGCAGAAACACGGCGTCGAACGTATCAGCCCCGAAGTGGGCGACATGTTTGACCCGCATGCCCATCAGGCAATGTTTGAAGCGCCGGTCCCCGATTTCAAGGCGGGCCAGATCATTCAGGTCATGGCGGACGGTTTCAAACTGTATGACCAGTTGCTGCGCCCTGCACATGTGGGCGTTTCATCGACGCCCGCGGGGTAAAGGGGCATTCTGCCCCTTGTTTGAGTATTTTTGGCAAGATGAACCCTATGTCTGGCCAAGGGCCTTCAGTTCATACAGCAGTTCAAGTGCCTGTTTTGGTGACAACTCGTCCGGATTGATCCGGGCGAGTTTTTCTGTGGCGGGGTTTGGTTTTTCCGGTTGCAGGGCAGGGGCGCGCGCGGCCGAGAATAGCGGCAGGTCATCTATCACAGCTTTGGGGTTCTTGCCGGTTTCGCCTTGTTCCAGTGCGCTTAGCACTTCGCGGGCGCGGGTGATGACGCTGTCGGGCAGTCCGGCAAGGCGCGCGACCTGCACCCCGTAGCTGCGATCAGCAGCGCCACGCTTGACTTCGTGCAGGAAGATGACGTCGCCTTCCCATTCCTTGACGGTGACAGTGGCGTTTTCCACGCCGGACAGCCGGCCGGCAAGGGCGGTCATTTCATGGTAATGCGTGGCAAATAATGCGCGCGCGCGATTCACGTCATGCAGATGTTCCAGTGTGGCCCATGCAATGGACAGCCCGTCATAGGTGGCCGTGCCGCGCCCGATTTCGTCCAGAATGACCAGCGCGCGGTCATCGGCCTGATTCAGGATTGCGGCAGTTTCGACCATTTCAACCATGAAGGTTGACCGGCCGCGCGCAAGATCGTCGCTGGCCCCCACGCGGCTGAAAACCTGACTGACAAGGCCGATATGCGCATCGGTCGCGGGCACCCATGCGCCCATTTGCGCCAGAATGGCAATTAGTGCGTTCTGGCGCAGGAAGGTCGATTTACCCGCCATATTGGGGCCTGTCAGCAGCCAGATCGCAGCGCCGTCAGTGGCGCCAAGGTCGCAATCATTGGCAATGAAGCTGTTGCCACTGCGCGCCAGTGCATCCTCGACCACCGGATGGCGCCCGCCCGTGACCGCGAAAGCGCGCGAGGTGTCAAGGCGCGGTGCGCACCAGTTCTGCGCGCGCGCCAGATCGGCCAATGCGCTGGCCAGATCGATTTCGGCCAGTGCGCGGGCGGTTTGGGCCAGATGGTCCGCGCGGGAAAGAATTGCGTTACGCAGCGTGGTGAAAAGGCGCTTCTCGATCTCCAGCGCGCGCGAGCCTGCATTCAGGATGCGGGTCTCCATTTCAGAAAGTTCGACCGTGGTGAAGCGCACCTGATTGGCGGTGGTCTGGCGGTGTATATAGCGCGCGGAAAGGGGGTCGGACAGCATGCGGTCTGCATGGGTGCTGGTCACTTCGATGAAATAGCCCAGCACATTGTTATGCTTGATCTTGAGTGACGTGATGCCGGTGTCCTGCGCGTAGTCCGCCTGCATCTGCGCAATGACGCTGCGCCCTTCGTCACGCAATTTGCGGGCCTGATCAAGGTCCGTGTCATGGCCCTGCGCGATGAAGCCACCATCGCGCGCCAGCAGCGGGGGGTCTGCCACAAGGGCGGCGTCCAGCAGGTCCAACAGCGCGTCATGTCCTGTCAGCGCGCCTGCCGCATCTGCCAGAAGGCGCGGGGCCGTGTGTTCGGCAAGACATGCGTTGATCGCAATGGCCTGTGTCAGGGTGTTGCGAATGGCGGCCATGTCACGCGGTCCGGCGCGGTCCAGTGCCAGACGCGACAGGGCGCGGTCCAGATCGGGCACTTCCTTCAATGCGGCGCGCAGGTCGGCGCGCAGGCGGTTCTGCCCGTGCAGGAAGGTCACCGCAGATTGACGTTCAAGGATCGTATCCAGCCGTGCCGAGGGCGAGGACAGCCGCCGTTCCAGCAATCGCGCCCCCGCTGACGTGACTGTGCGGTCGATCGCATGGAGCAGCGCGCCGTCACGCCCGCCGGTCAGCGATTGCGTCAGTTCCAGATTGCGGCGGGTGGCCGCGTCAATCTGGACAAGATCACCGGCGGCATCGCGGACGGGCGGGTGCAACAGCGGCAGTTTGCCGCGCTGGGTCAGGTCCAGATAATCAACCAGCCCCCCAAGGGCCGCGCGTTCTGCACGACTGAATTGGGCAAATCCGTCAAGGGTTTGCACCTTGTAGAGATCGCACAGCCGCTTTTCGGCGGCGATGCTGTCGAAACTGGCGGGTGCAAGCGGTGTCAGGGCCGCGCCCATATCATCGGCAATCGGGCGCAGGGCGTCCGCCTGTGTGTCGCTGACCAGTATTTCACGCGGGCCAAGGCGGGCCAGTTCAGGCCCAAGGCGTATTCGGGCGCAGGGCATGACGCGCAGCTGTCCGGTGGATATGTCGGCCCATGCCAGCGCGCCCTCGTCGCGCATTTCGATGAAGGCGGCCAGATAATTGTGGCGCCGCGCATCCAGCAAGGATTCCTCGGTCAGGGTGCCGGGGGTGACAAGGCGCACGACATCGCGCTGCACCACCGACTTGTATCCGCGTTTTTTTGCCTGTTCGGGCGTTTCCATCTGTTCCGCGATGGCCACGCGAAACCCCTTGCGGATAAGGGTCAGAAGATAGCCTTCTGCGGCGTGGTGGGGCACACCGCACATGGCGATATCCTCGCCCAGATGTTTGCCGCGTTTGGTCAGGGCAATATCAAGGGCGGCAGCGGCGGCGATGGCATCGTCAAAGAACAATTCATAAAAATCGCCCATACGGTAGAACAACAACGCATCGGGGTGCTGCTGTTTGACCTGAAGATATTGGGCCATCATCGGCGTGACGGTTTCGTTCACTGGGGCGTTCCTTGCGGGGCGTGTGTCGTGTGTGTGGGCGCGTTTGCGCGAAGGTAACGAAAGCTGCGTGCGGGGGAAAGGGGGCGCGCGCGCCCCCTCTTGCGCGCGGGGGCGCGCGCAATTCACCCCCTGCGGATATTTAAACCAGACTGAAACAGGTGTTGACAGCGCTAACAGTCCCGTTCCCTTTGTTTACCGCGCCCGTTCAACTGGGTATGAGGGGCGTATTCAGGAGGAGCCGCATCTATGTCCCGCAAGTCGAAATTCACCGCCGAAGAGGCCTTGGCCTATCATCATGCGCCCGCGCCCGGCAAGTATGAGATCACTGCGTCAAAGCCGATGGCCACGCAGGCGGATCTGTCGCTGGCCTATAGCCCCGGTGTGGCGATACCTGTTCAGGCCATCGCGGACGACCCGCAGGCGGCGTATGATTACACGACCAAGGGCAATATGGTGGCTGTGGTGTCGAACGGCACAGCCATTCTGGGTATGGGCAATCTGGGCGCGCTGGCGTCCAAGCCCGTGATGGAAGGCAAGGCGGTTCTGTTCAAGCGGTTTGCCGATGTGAACGCGATTGATATCTTGCTGGATACAGAAGACCCTGACGAGATTATCAATGCGGTCAAACTGATGGGCCCGACTTTTGGCGGGGTGAATCTGGAGGATATCAAGGCGCCGGAATGTTTCATTATTGAAAGCCGGTTGAAGGAAATCATGGATATTCCGGTATTCCATGACGACCAGCATGGCACGGCCGTGATTTGTGCCGCAGGATTGATCAATGCGCTGGAATTGTCGGGCAAGCGGATCGAGGATTGCAAGATCGTGCTGAACGGCGCAGGCGCTGCGGGGATTGCCTGTCTGGAGCTGATCAAGTCCATGGGTGCATTGCACGATAACTGCATCATGTGCGACACCAAGGGTGTGATCTGGCAGGGCCGGACCGAGGGGATGAACCAGTGGAAATCCGCCCATGCCGCGCGCACCGATGCGCGCACGCTGGAAGAGGCGATGGTGGGCGCGGATGTGTTTCTGGGCGTGTCGGCCAAGGGTGCGGTGACACCTGCGATGGTGGCGGCCATGGCCGATAATCCGGTGATTTTCGCCATGGCGAACCCCGATCCTGAAATCACACCGGAGGAAGCGCAATCTGTGCGTGCCGATGCGATTGTGGCAACGGGGCGCAGTGATTACCCCAATCAGGTGAACAATGTTCTGGGGTTCCCGTATCTGTTTCGCGGTGCACTGGATATCAATGCGCGCGCCATCAATGACGAGATGAAGATCGCCTGCGCGCGTGCGCTTGCCGAACTGGCGCGCGAGGATGTGCCTGACGAGGTTGCCATGGCTTACGGGCGCAAGCTGAGTTTCGGGCGCGATTATATCATTCCCACGCCGTTTGACCCGCGCCTGATCTATACAATACCGCCCGCAGTGGCGCAGGCGGGGATGGCGACAGGCGTGGCGCGGCGTCCGATTGTGGATATGGACGGCTATGTGCAATCGCTGAAGGCGCGGATGGACCCGACGGCCAGTGTGCTGCAATCCATTCATGCACGGGCCAAGCAGGCGCAATCGCGCATGATTTTCGCCGAAGGCGATGATGAACGGGTGTTGCGGGCCGCTGTGGCCTATCAGCGTGGTGGCTACGGGCAGGCGCTGGTTGTGGGGCGCGAGGATGACGTGAAGGCCAAGCTGGAGGCCGAGGGTCTGGGCGATGCGGTGCGCGAGCTGACAGTGGTGAACGCCGGAAACACGCGCCATCTGGGCAGCTATAAGGATTTCCTGTATGCGCGTTTGCAACGGCAGGGCCATGACCTGAAAGATGTTCACCGTCTGGCCGCGCGGAACCGGCATGTCTTTGCCGCGCTGATGCTGGCGCATGGCCATGGTGATGCGCTGGTGACAGGGGCCACGCGCAAATCGGCGCATGTTCTGGGCCTGATAAACCATGTCTTTGATGCCCGCGCGCAAGATGGCGCGGTGGGCGTGACTGCGTTGCTGCATAAAGGCCGTATCGTGTTGATTGCCGACACATTGGTACATGAATGGCCGTCAGAGGTTGATCTGGCCGATATCGCCACGCGCGCGGCGTCTGTTGCGCGGCATCTGGGGTTGGAGCCGCGTGTGGCCTTCGTCAGCTTTTCCACTTTCGGCTATCCGGTGTCCGAACGCGCCGAGAAGATGCATCTTGCGCCGCGTATTCTGGACAAGCGCGGTGCGGATTTCGAGTATGAAGGCGAAATGACGGTCGATGTGGCCCTGAACCCCAAGGCTGCGGCGCATTACCCGTTTTCGCGGCTGACCGGGCCTGCGAATATTCTGGTGGTGCCTGCGCGGCATTCTGCGTCGATCAGCGTCAAGCTGATGCAGGAAATGGCGGGGGCCACAGTGATTGGCCCGATTCTGGCAGGCGTGCCAAGGCCCATCCAGATTTGCTCAACCGGGTCCACAGTCAGTGACATTGTCAACATGGCGGTCATGGCCAGTTGCGAGATTGTCTGACCATGGGGCGGGGCGCGGATATCTGGTGTTTCGGGTCAATCAATATCGACCATGTGCACAGCCT
The DNA here is from genome assembly GCF_051859525.1 of Roseinatronobacter sp. NCBI lineage: Bacteria > Pseudomonadati > Pseudomonadota > Alphaproteobacteria > Rhodobacterales > Paracoccaceae > Roseinatronobacter > Roseinatronobacter sp. Next base: position 20,410 of record NZ_JBHYFM010000017.1, read on the forward strand.
TGATCACCTGCCGCTGGCTGGTGAAACGCTGGCCAGTGGTGCCTATGCGGTGCATCTGGGGGGCAAGGGGGCGAACCAGTCGGTTGCGGCGGCGCGTGCGGGTGCCACTGTGCGCCATCTGGGGGCGGTCGGTGCGGACGGGCTGGACATGCGCGATGTGATGGCGGGCTATGGCGTTGATTGCAGTGCTGTGCAGGTGCTGGATGGTGCCACGGGACATGCCATCATCATGGTGGACCAATCGGGCGAGAATGCCATTGTGCTGCATGGCGGGGCCAATCACGCGCTGGCGCTTGACCCTGTGCTAACTGCGCTGGAGGGCGCGCGTGCAGGGGATTTCCTGTTGATGCAGAATGAAACCGCATGGCAGCGTGAAACTGCCGCTGCCGCCAGCGCCCGCGGAATGAAGATTGTGTATTCCGCGGCCCCGTTTTCAGCGGATGCCGTGCAGGCGGTGTTGCCCTATATCTCCATGCTTATGATGAACGAGATTGAGGCGCAGCAACTACAGCAAGCGCTGGGCGTCACGATTGCCGATTTGCCCGTAGATGTTGTTGTCATAACCAAAGGGGCCAAAGGTGCCAGCTGGCATGAACGCGGGCGCGCGGAGGTGTTTGTACCGGCGCTGCCAGTCCGCGTGCTGGATACCACTGGCGCAGGCGATTGTTTTGCAGGCGCGTTGGTTACCGCATTATCCGAAGGCCAGGACCCTGCTGATGCGATGCAATTTGCAACACGCGCTGCGGCCTTGCAGGTGTCATGTGCCGGCGCGGCGGCTGCAATGCCCAGCCGTGCGCAGATTGACGCGCTAGCCGGTGAAGGGCGCTGAACTGCCCCAGATTTCGCGCACACGCTGGTCACGCCCGCACCCCTCGCGGTAGCTTTTGTAAGCGACGCGCCGCTCGATCCAGCCGAAACGGGTTAATGTGCGTTGCTCGGAATTGGCATAGTTCTGATGGAAGTCGTCGGCTTCATAAAAAGTGGTTGCCGTGCGGACGGGGGTGACAACGCTTGCGCCCAGTTCGGCCTCGGCCGCAGCAATGGCGGCGTTCGCCTGTTCCGTTTGTTCGGGTGTGGCGAAAATGGCCGTGGTGTAATGCGCGCCCCGGTCACAGAACTGGCCGCCCGCATCCAGCGGATCAATGGACCGCATGAACATGTGCAGGATCTGGTCGTAACTGACGCGCGCGGGGTCAAAGCTGATGATTGCCGCTTCCAGATGGTCGGTGCGCCCGCGTGCGACATCTTCATAAATGGGGTCGGGTGTTGTGCCACCTGTGAAGCCCACGCGCACATCCACCACGCCATCCACGCGCCGGAAATCTGATTCCACGCACCAGAAACAGCCGCCCGCGACAATGGCGGTTTCAACCTGTTGTGCGGTGGCGGGCAGGGCGGGGGCAAACATGGCGATCAGCCAGAATGCAAAAGCGTGCAGCTTCATATCCGAAATCCTTTTGCTTGTTCCTGCGATGATACGTCACAAGCGCGGGATTTGGTCAGTTTTGTTTATCACAAGGGGGTGAAAGCCCTGAAGGCCCTGTGCGGAACTGCCAAACGTCCCGCCTGCGCCACAGGGGGCGTGATCAACCTCAGATGGGCAATCCACGCATCAGGCGGGGCAGATCGCCCGTAAGACCGGCGGCTTCGCGGATGAACCGGCGGCGCAGCCCCGGCAGCGATTGAACAACCCCCATGCCCAGACCCCGCACGCCGCGCAACAGCGCGGAATCGTTGGAAAACATGCGGTTCACGCTATCGGTGCCAACGGCCATCATCATGGTGTCAAACCGCCGCCACTGTTGATAGCGTTCCAGCACAATCGGGCTTGCGATATCCTCGCCGCGCCGCGCGGCCAGGATCAACACCTCGGCCAGGGCGGCAACATCGCGCAGGCCGAAATTGAACCCCTGACCTGCAATCGGGTGCATGCCATGCGCGGCATCACCCACCAATGCCAGACGCGGGGCAATGAAACTGTTGGCAATGGTCAGCCGCAACGGATAGGCAAAACGCTTGCCGGCCAGCGCGATCCCGCCCAGAAAATCACCGAAGCGCGGGCGCAGGGCGGCCAGATACTCCGCATCATCCATGGCGTGAATTTCTGCGGCGGTGTCTGTGCGTTCGCTCCACACAATAGACGACCGGTTGCCGGGCAGCGGCAGAATGGCCAGCGGGCCTGCGGGCATAAAGAACTGATGTGCGCAGCCGTGATGGGGCTGTTCATGGGCAATGGCACAGACCAGTGCGGTCTGCCCGTAATCCCAGCCGGTACGTTTGATACCCGCGCGCTGCGCCACGGCACTGTCGCGCCCGTCGCAGCCCACCAGAATGCGCGCGCGCAATATCTGCCCGTCATCCGTGGTGGCGCTGGCACCATGGGCGTCCACGTCCTGTGCGATGACGCGGCGCCCCTCGATCTGGGTAATGTTTGGGCTGTTGTCCATTGCATGCAACAATGCGCGGCGCAAAAAACGGTCTTCCAGCATGTGGCCCATCGGGCCTTCTTCAATCTCGGCATGGTCGAAATGCAGGAAAAACGGTGCCGCCCCTTCGCCTGCGCGCCCGTCGCTGGCCTTGATCTGCAACATGGGCTGTGCATCATTGACCACTGCGTCCCAGATGCCGATCCCTTGCAGAACGCGTGTCGATGCCAGTGCCAGCGCATAGGCCCGTCCGTCAAATTCCGCATCCTTGCGCGTGTCGCGTGCCAGCGCATCCACCACGATCACCCGCAAGCCGCCCTGCGCCAGCGCCAGCGCCAATGACGGGCCGTTCAGCCCGCCCCCTACGATCAAAATATCAGCATCATATGTCATACTGCAGTTATGGCATGGCACACAGACTTGTCCATGCGGCAAAGCGGCAAATTTGCGGTTCCCATTTCATCTTGCCCAAAATACTCTCTGGGGGTCCGGGGGCAGACAGCCCCCGGTTGGCCACAGGATCAAGGATGCCCTGACATGACAGAAAACTGGCTGACCAGACCCGCCGCAGAACAGGGCCGCGCGATCGGTGCAGGGGATTTATGTCCGCTTGCGCTGACCGAAGCCTATCTGGCGGCCATTCAGGCACATTCCGCCGGAACGCGCATCTACGCACGCCTGACCGAAAGCCGCGCATTGGATGAAGCCATCGCCGCGCGGGACCGCGCGCGCGCGGGTCTGCGCCGCCACCTGCTGGACGGTGTGGCCCTGTCATGGAAAGATCTGTTCGACACGGCTGGCGTTGCCACCGAAAGCGGGTCTGCGGTGCTGAAGGGGCGCGTGCCCGACCATGACGCGGACCTGTTGCAGACCATGACGCGCGCGGGGACCATTTGTCTGGGCAAGACCCATCAGACGGAATTTGCCTATTCCGGTCTGGGGCTGAATCCGGTGACCGCCACGCCGCCTTGCGTGAATGACCCTGACGCGGTTCCGGGCGGCAGCTCATCGGGGGCGGCGGCGTCGGTGGCGTTCGGGCTGGCGGCTGCGGCCATCGGGTCCGACACGGGCGGGTCGGTGCGTATTCCGGCGGCGTGGAATGATCTGGTGGGGTTGAAAACCACGCATGGGCGGCTGACGCTGCAAGGTGTGGTCCCGCTTGCGCCGAAATTCGACACGGCTGGCCCGCTGGCCCGCAGTGTCGAGGATTGCGCGCTGCTGCTGTCAGCGCTGGAAAACGGGCCAGTGCCGGATTTGCGCGGCGCCAGCCTGTCGGGGCGGCAGTTTCTGGTTCTGGACGGGGCAGCGTTTGACGGCATTCGCGACCTGCCCGCGCAAGGGTTTGAAGCGGCGGTTGACAAGCTGGCCAAGGCGGGCGCGCAGATTACCCGCAAATCGCTGTCCTGTGTCAGTGATGCACTGGCGCTGTCGGCGGTCATATATACGCCGGAATGCTACGCCGTGTGGCGCGACCGGATCGAGGCCGCGCCGGACGTTATGTTCGCGCCCGTGCTGGAACGTTTCCGGTCGGGGCGTGACCATCTGGCCACGGATTACATTGCCGCATGGGATGCGTTGATGCGCCACCGCGCCGCTTATCTGGCACAAACGGCTGGATATGATGCGGTTTTGCTGCCGACTGCGCCGAACATGCCGCCCAACGCGGAACGCCTGATGCAGGACCATGCCTATTTCACCACGGAAAACCTGCTGACGCTGCGCAATACACGCATTGGCAATATGCTGGGGCTGTGTGCGTTGACATTGCCGACTGCTGTGCCCTCGGTCGGTCTAAGTCTGATGTGCCCGCCCATGGCCGAGGAACGATTATTGCGCCTTGGGGCGGCGGCAGAGTTGGCGCTGTCGGTGCGGTAGGCACGCTTGCCGCAGATCAACCGCAACAAATAGCGGGTATCACGCAAGGCTACCGCCATATATGGTGGTGCTTTTGGGTTATCTACGAAAATGCCACAATTTCGCGGGGTTATTGGCAAAACTTCAGTCGTTTTTCTGGACGGGGCGGCCCTTGCGCGTTATCCTGCGGTCAATAATGGGGCAAAAGACCCCGAGCAGTCGAGGCAGTCCATGGCATACCCAGAGCGGTTTTCGAACCTGCCTGAATACGCATTCCCGCGCCTGCGCGCGCTTCTGGATCACCACCAACCCGGTGGTGAGCCTGTCGCCATGACCATTGGCGAGCCGCGCCATGACATGCCGCCATTTTTGGCGGATGTGCTGAATGCGAATATCGGCAGTTTTGCAAAATACCCCGCGAATGAGGGGATTCCCCCCCTGTTGCAGGCAATTCAAGGCTGGATTTCAAGGCGTTATGGCGTGTCCTTGATGCCCGAGAACCTGATGGTTCTGAACGGCACGCGCGAAGGGTTGTTCAATGCCGCCCTTGCGCTGTGTCCTGAACGCAAGAACGGGCAAACGCCTGTTATCCTGACGCCCAACCCGTTCTATCAGGTATATGCCGTCGCCGCGCTTGCCGTCGGCGCAGAGCCGCGTTTTATTTCTGCAACCGAGGCTACGGGCCATTTGCCTGATTATGCCGGCCTGCCCGCTGATGTGCTGGACCGCGTGGCGATCGCCTATGTATGCTCGCCCGCCAATCCGCAGGGATCGGTTGCCGATGCGGAGTATTGGCGCACGCTGATCGCGCTGGCCGAAAAGCATGATTTCCGCATTTTCGCCGATGAATGCTATTCCGAGATTTACCGCGACACGCCCCCCCCCGGCGTGCTGGAAATTGCCGCCGAGATGGGCGCGGACAGTGAACGCGTGTTGTCGTTCCATTCGCTGTCGAAACGGTCGAACCTGCCGGGGCTACGGTCGGGCTTTGTTGCGGGGGGCGTGGAATGTATACGCCGCATCCGGCAGTTGCGCGCCTATAGCGGTGCGCCATTGCCCGAACCCTTGCAACATGTTGCCGCCGCTGCCTGGGCAGATGAGGCGCATGTGGACCGGTCGCGCGCGCTGTATCAGCAGAAATACGCGCTGGCAGATCGTATTCTGGGCAATGTGCCCGGATATGCGGGACCGGCGGGCGGGTTTTTTCTGTGGTTGCCTGTGGGTGACGGCGAGGCGGCGGCGCTGAAGCTGTGGACCGAAACCGGCATCAGGGTGCTGCCGGGGGCGTATTTGTCGCGCGATGTGGACGGGTTTAACCCCGGTCACGGGTTTATCCGCGTGGCGATGGTGAATTTGATTGATGAAATGCAGGATGCGCTGATCCGCTTGCGCACCTGCCTGTATAGTTAAACCCAAGGGGCGCGTCAGATGGCATCATACAATATTGACAAGCGCGATCCGCTTCTGGACAGCAAATTGCAGGCGATTTTGCAAAAACGCGGGCGCGAACTGGCTGGGATCGGGCTGGGTGTGCTGGCCTTTGTCGTCGCGCTGATGCTGGGGTCCTACTCGCCTGCTGATCCGGGCTGGATGGCGTCGAGTGATGCGCCGGTGCAGAATTCACTTGGGCGCATCGGCGCGGCAATCGCATCGCCCCTGATGGTTATTGCAGGCATCGCGTCCTGGGGGATTGTGCTGTTTCTGGGCGGCTGGGGTCTGCGGCTGGTTCTGGGGCGCGGGCATGATTCCGTGATGGCGCGCGGCGTGTTCCTGCCGCTGGCGATTGCCGTAACCTCTATCTGGTGCGCAAGCTTCGTGCCTTCGGCGCGCTGGGACATGCTGTATGGCATGGGCGGTGTGTTTGGCGATACGGTTCTGGGGGCGGTGCTGAACGCGTTGCCCATGTCACCTGCCGCCGGTGTCGTGTTCATGTCGCTGATGATGCTGATTGCAAGTCTGGCAGTCTGGGGTTTTGTCATGGGCGTCAACCAGCGCGAGGCGTTCACCTTCGCGCGGTTTCTGCTGACGGGCGTTATTCTAAGCTATGCGGGTGTGATGACATTGCTGCGCGGTGGTGTGTCCGGCGGGTTGCGCGGGGCGCAACTGGCAAGCGGGGCAGTTCTGCGCAAGGTGCAGGAAAACCACCATGCGCGTGCACAGGCAGCCGCCTATGACCACCCCGCGCCCGCGCATGGCGGGTATCATCACGACCGCGAACCTGTGATCCAGCGGTCGCAGGCGATGGACGAACCTGTTCTGACCCGTCGGGCCGCGCCGGTTATCCGCCCTTCGGGACATGCAAGCGCGCAGTGGCAGCACCATGATGATACGGTTCTGGTTGATCCGATGGTCGCCGATATGCCGCCCCCCGCCGATATGCGCCAGCCCGCGCCACAGCCCCAGTATTATGATGATGAACCCCGCAGTGGTGGTCTCTTGTCCAAGCTGAAATCGCTTAGCATGCGCGGTGCCGAACCGGCCCCCATGCCCGAACCCGAACTGGTCGAGCGTCACCCCCACGATGCGGCTATGGCCACACAAGCGCCTGCGCCCGACCGCATCAGCAGTCGTATCGCGGATGCCGTGCGCCACCGCAGACATGCCAAGCCCGCACAGGTGTTCAACCCGAACCTGCGCCCTGCATCTGTTTCGGGCGGACCGCGCATCGTGGCCGAACCGCCCTTGCAAGCGCCTGCGCGGCCTGCCCATGGTCCTGCGCCGGATGCGGTGTCCCCGCAGCCCCTGACTGCAAGCCTGACCGCCCAGATGGCCGCGCCGCCAATGGGAAATGTCCCGATGCCTGACTGGATGATGGCTGCCCGCCCTGCGGTGCCCGACCCCGACCCTTCGGCGGTGTTTGCCACACCGCAACCCGTCGCGCCGGTGTCGCATGACCCCGCAATGGCCGTGCGCCCCGGTCAGGTGTTGCAGCGCCGCGTTGTGGCCACCCCATCCGCAAAGCCCCAGACCTCGCGGCAGGCCCGCGCCGAGGCAGAACCGACATTCCCCTTCGATACGCGCGAACAGGTCAGCTATGAACTGCCGCCCCTGTCGCTGCTGGAAAGCCCTGCGAATGTGCAGCGCTATTCCCTGAGTGATGAGGCGCTGGAAGAAAACGCACGGATGCTGGAATCGGTGCTGGATGATTACGGCGTGCGCGGCGAAATCGTCAGCGTGCGTCCCGGTCCGGTTGTCACGCAATACGAACTTGAACCCGCACCGGGGCTGAAGGCCAGCCGCGTCATTGGTCTGGCCGATGACATTGCGCGGTCCATGTCGGCGCTGTCGGCGCGGGTCTCCACTGTGCCGGGCCGCTCCATCATCGGGATTGAATTGCCCAATGCCCACCGCGAAAAGGTGGTCTTGCGCGAAATCCTGTCGGCGCGCGATTTTGGTGACACCCAGATGCGCCTGCCGCTGGCGCTGGGCAAGGCGATTGACGGCGAACCCGTTGTCGCCAATCTGGCCAAGATGCCGCATTTGCTGATCGCGGGGACCACGGGTTCGGGCAAATCGGTGGCGATCAACACCATGATCCTGTCATTGCTGTATCGTCTGACGCCCGATGAATGCCGCATGATCATGATTGACCCCAAAATGCTGGAACTGTCGGTCTATGACGGCATTCCGCACCTGTTGTCGCCTGTTGTCACCGACCCCAAGAAAGCGGTTGTCGCGCTGAAATGGGTCGTAGGCGAGATGGAAGAGCGCTATCGCAAGATGTCCAAGATGGGCGTGCGCAATATTGAAGGGTATAACGGCCGCGTCCGCGAAGCCCTTGCGCGCGGCGAGATGTTCAAGCGCACCATCCAGACAGGGTTTGACGATGAAACCGGCGATCCGCTGTTCGAATCCGAGGAATTCGCGCCGGAACTGCTGCCCTATATCGTTGTCGTCGTGGATGAGATGGCCGACCTGATGATGGTCGCGGGCAAGGAAATCGAAGCCTGCATCCAGCGCCTTGCGCAGATGGCGCGCGCATCGGGCATTCACCTGATCATGGCCACGCAGCGCCCGTCGGTCGATGTGATCACCGGCACCATCAAGGCGAACTTCCCCACGCGCATTTCGTTTCAGGTGACGTCCAAGATCGACAGCCGCACCATTCTGGGCGAACAGGGGGCGGAACAGCTGCTGGGCATGGGCGACATGCTGTATATGGCGGGCGGTTCGCGCATTACCCGCGTGCATGGTCCCTTCGTCAGCGACGAGGAGGTGGAGGAGATCGTCAACCACCTGAAATCCTTTGGTCCGCCCGATTACAAATCCGGTGTGGTCGATGGCCCCGAATCCGACAAGGAAGCCGATATTGACGCGGTTCTGGGTCTTGGGGGCAACACCACCGGCGAAGATGCGCTGTATGATCAGGCTGTGCAGGTGGTTATTCAGGACCGCAAATGTTCCACCAGCTATATCCAGCGCAAACTGGGCATCGGTTATAACAAGGCCGCGCGTCTGGTGGAGCAGATGGAGGATGAAGGCCTTGTCACACCCGCAAACCATGTCGGCAAGCGCGAGATCCTGATCCCCGAACAGGGGTAGCCTGTGCTGATCGGCAACTCTCTGCCTTGTCAGGGCGCGTGATCAGATCGTGGCTTTGCCCTTGGCGCATCGTGCATTATTTAGGGTTTCATGAGTATCACACGCCGTTCCCTTTTCCTGTCCCTGCCAGCGCTTGCGCTGGTCCGGCCAGCCATGGCCCAGGCTATTCCGCTTGCGGAAATCTCGGCCTATTTCAACAGTTTCACCACCGCCGAAGGGGAGTTTACGCAGATAAACCCCGACGGGTCGCTGGTGACAGGGCGGCTGTATATCCGCCGCCCCGGCCGCATGCGGTTTGAATATGACCCGCCCGAAAACGCACTGGTCATGGCGGGCGGCAGTCAGGTGTCGGTGTTTGACGGGCGGTCCAATCAGGGGCCGAACCAATACCCGCTGCGCCAGACGCCCCTGAATATCATTCTGGAACAGAATGTGGATTTCCAGCGCGCGCGTATGGTCGTGGGTCACACCGTGGACGGCGATGTGACAACCGTGGTCGCCCAAGACCCCGAAAACCCGCAATACGGGTCCATCCGCCTGAATTTTTCCGCCAACCCCACGGAATTGCGCCAATGGGTCATCCGCGATGACACCGGCGCGGAAACAACCGTTATTCTGGGCAATATGCGCTTCGGCGGTCAGTTGTCGGCGCGGTTGTTTGACGTGGTGGCGGAAACGGAACAGCGGCGGCGGTGATCAGGGTTTGGTCAGGGCCTGTTCCAACGCTTCGCGGATGAGGCGCTGATAGGGAATGCCACGATCCTTGGCGCGCGCTTTCAGCGCCGCAATCAGGGGTTCAGGCAAGCGCATGGTCACACGCGCGGATTTCGGCAGTGCCTCGAATCGCATGGGTTTGAACTGTGCGAAGTCCAAACCGGACAGGTCTTGATCAAGGAAATCTTCGGCCTGCTTGTCAGTTGTCAGGACGGGGACGTATGTGGGCGAAGGCTTCGGCATAGCGTGTGACCTCTCGGGCGTGCATATAGCGGGCGCTGATGGGGCGAATTTTACCGTCCCGCCAGCAGAAAGCGATGAAGGCCGCGCGACCTTCTGGCGTCAGGCCGAGCGCGATGAAGCGCTGTTCGGCATTGGTGGAATGTTCCGGATCGGGCGCAACAGACAGGCCCGCGCGGAACATCTTCTCGATCTGGGCGCGGGTCAGGCCGTGCTTTTCACATTTGGCGCTATTGCCATGGTCCCAGTCGAAGTTGATCATAATGTATGTACAAATGTGCGGACGGTCAAGTGAGCGCTATTCGTAAGAAACAAAATTTGCTTGCCAAGAAGTTATCCCGAGAACCGTAAAACGCCAACAGATAGTTCGCTTGTCTACCTTTTGCTAACATGTATGGTATCTGTACTACGACATTGTAAGGCTCGTACGCATGCTAACGTCAGCTCAATCCTTGAACCAGATACTTGTGCAATGCGCGCAAGAAAAAGATAAAGCGAAACGCTTTGCCTTAGTTTTGGCGAAGGTTTTAGATACAGATAACCCGTCAGAAATATTTTCTGCCCAGCGTTTATTTTCAATAGCTTCAAAAGTTGAAGCTGATATTGCAGCGCTGCCACACACTGAGGACGAAAAGAAGCATCTTCAGAAACTCTATCAACCGTTTCGCAATATTCTTGACCTATCGGCATTTAGCATGAATATGCAGACAGCAAAATCACATTTCTTAAAAGCAGAAAACCTCACAAACCTTGTTTCGATTCATATGGGTTTGAAAGGGTTCGCAGACATCAACGAACCAAAGGCGGAAACAATCGAATTTTCAACGCGTTTACGCGAGATTAGAATGGAAATTTCGAGTTCTGACCTGCCTCTCGATTTGCGTTTGAATGTCTCTGAACGTCTCAGGCAAATTGAAAACGCTTTGGAGAAATACTATGCTTTCGGCGCAGATTTTATCGAGCGTGAGTTGAACGAATTAACAGGTGCAATTGTCATTCATCTGACAGAGGTGCCTAAAGATCGCAATATATTGGAAAAAACTCTGAGCGCTATCGGGGTTGTTCGACGTGGTGTTAGAGAAACAAAAGGTGCAGTGACCGAGATAAACGAGATTGCCGAAGCCACCCGTCCGATCATCGAACTTCTAGGGAAAGGAGGGGGATAACCCCCCTCACCTCGTAAACTTCTTATACTTCACCCGCTTCGGCTCCAGCGCATCCGGTCCCAGCCGCCGCTTCTTGTCTTCTTCATAGGCCGCGAAGTTGCCCTCGAACCATTCCACATGTGCCTCGCCCTCAAACGCCAGGATATGCGTGCACAGGCGGTCAAGGAAGAAGCGGTCGTGGGAAATGACCACGGCGCAGCCTGCGAAATCTTCCAGCGCCGCTTCCAGCGCTTGCAGGGTTTCCACGTCCAGATCGTTGGTCGGTTCATCCAGCAGCAGCACATTGCCGCCTGCGCGCAGCAGTTTGGCCATATGCACGCGGTTGCGTTCGCCCCCTGACAGCAGGCCCACCTTCTTTTGCTGATCGCCGCCCTTGAAGTTGAACGCCCCGACATAGGCGCGGGAATTCACCTCTGCATCGCCAAGCTGGATGATGTCCAGCCCGTCGCTGATTTCTTCCCAGACGGTTTTATTCGGGTCCAGCGCGTCGCGCGACTGGTCGACATAGGACAGTTGCACTGTGTCGCCGAACTCGATCGTGCCTGCGTCGGGCTGTTCCTGTCCGGTCAGCATACGAAACAGCGTGGATTTGCCCGCGCCATTGGGACCGATCACGCCGACAATGCCGCCCGGTGGCAGCGCGAAGGACAGGTCTTCGATCAGCAGGCGGTCGCCATAGGCTTTTTGCAGGTTCTCGATCTCGATGACCTTGCCGCCAAGGCGGGGACCATTGGGAATGATGATCTGCGCGCGGCCGATCTTCTCGCGTTCGGACTGGCCTGCCTTTTCTTCATAGGCGGCAATCCGTGCCTTGGATTTGGTCTGCCGCGCTTTCGCCCCCGCCCTGATCCATTCCAGCTCTCGTTCCAGCGACTTCTGGCGGGCCTTGTCCTCTCGGGCCTCTTGCGCAAGGCGCTTGGCCTTTTGTTCCAGCCAAGCAGAGTAATTCCCCTCATAGGGAATGCCGCGCCCGCGGTCGAGTTCCAGAATCCAGCCGGTGATGTCATCCAGAAAATAGCGGTCATGGGTGACGATCAGGATGGTGCCCTTGTATTCGATCAGGTGCTTTTGCAGCCATGCAATGGTTTCGGCGTCAAGGTGGTTGGTCGGCTCATCGAGCAGCAGCATGTCGGGCGCTTCCAGCAACAGCTTGCACAGCGCCACGCGGCGTTTTTCGCCACCCGACAGCGTGTCGACATTGGCCGTGTCGGGCGGGCAGCGCAGCGCCTCCATGGCGACATCGATCTGGCTGTCCAGATCCCACAGGTTTTCCGCGTCGATCTGGTCTTGCAGGGCGGCCATCTCATCGGCGGTTTCGTCCGAATAGTTCATCGCCAGTTCGTTATAGCGTTCCAGCTTGGCCTGTTTTTCGGCCACACCCAGCATGACATTGCCGCGCACGTCCAGATCGGGGTCAAGGTCGGGTTCCTGCGGCAGGTAGCCCACGCGCGCGCCCTTGGCGGCCCATGCCTCGCCGGTGAAGTCCTTGTCGGTGCCGGCCATGATGCGCAGAAGGGTGGATTTCCCCGCGCCGTTGACACCCACAACCCCGATTTTCACACCCGGCAGAAAGGACAGGCGTATATTCTCAAAGCATTTCTTGCCGCCGGGATAGGTTTTGGACACACCATCCATGTGGTAGACATATTGATAGGACGCCATGTGCTTTCCTTCGTGTGAAATGGGGGTTTTGCCTTCCCTAGCGCAAGGACGGGCCGTGCTGCAAGCCGGACAAGGCGGAAACGGAAAAACCCCCGCGGTTTGCGCGGGGGTATATTATGGGGGCAGGCCGTGCCTTAGTTGGCGACGGGTGCTTCGCCCTGCTGGGCACGCAACGCGGCCTGACGCTGGATCTCCTGCTTATACAGCGCCAGAAAGTCCACTGTGTCCAGATTCAGCGGCGGGAAACCGCCATCGCGCGTGACATCGGAAATGATGCGGCGCGCGAAGGGGAAGATCATGCGCGGGCATTCGATCAGCAAGAACGGGTGCAGCTGTTCGGCGGGCACGTTTTCAATCAGGAAAACACCGACATAGTCCAGCTCCACGATGAACAGCGCCTGGTCATCTTCCTTGTTCTTGGATGTGATCTTGAACTTGGTCGCGACTTCATACTGGTTTTCCACGTCACGCTTGTTCGCATCAAGGCTGACTTGCACCTGAATGTCAGGCTGGACATTGTTGCCTTGCAGTTTCTTCTGCGCGGCGACATTTTCAAACGACAGGTCGCGCACGAATTGTGCCAGAACGCGCATGTTCACTTTGGGGGTTTCGGCTGGCTGTGCGCCGTTGGTTTCTTCTGCCATGATTACCAGGCTCCTGTTGAGGGTCAGTTATTCTTCGGCGCGCTTGTAGCAGGGGGGGGCGGGTGGCTCAATCCCGCTTTTGGCGAGGGGGCAGGTGCTGTGTGTTTTGCTGCACATCGGGCTGGCGTTCATAATCGCCGTCAATAACGTCGTCACGCGCAGGACGCATCGATGGCGCGGCCCGCGCGTTCAGAACCAGACGCTGCAGGATCAGCGCCCGCACCGGCGGCAGCAACAACAACAGCCCCAGCCCATCCGTGAAAAACCCCGGCAGCAGCAGCAGAAGCGCCCCGATCATGCGCAGGGCCGAATGTGCCATGGGGCTGGCGGGGCTTGCATCGCGTGCAAGGGCCGCGCGCACGCTTTCGGCATTGCGATAGGGTTCCAGCCGCATCAGCACCAGTCCCAGCGCGCCGCTCAGGAAAACCCATGCCAGCGTTCCGATAACGCCTATTTCACTTCCAAATTGAACGAAAAGGGCAATCTCAATGACCGGAATGGCCAGTATGGCTATCAGAATCCACATCTTTCGGCCTCTCGTGGGGAATCATGTTACTTTGGAAGGTAGACTTGGCGACCAACGCGCCTTACATAAGCATTTGAACCGCCATACCAACCCCTGGCCGAGGTAACAATGGAACCCGCCGTGATCCAGCTACTTATTCTTGCAGGCATTGCTGTCTTTCTTATTCTGCGCCTGCGGGCCGTTCTTGGAACCCGCGACGGTTTTGAATCAAAACCTGTTCAGCGTGGCGATGGAACGGCAGAACCCCTGTCGAAACCGCGATTCGAGGTTATCGACGGTGGTCCAGATACCGATATTACAGACCATGTTCCCGAAGGGTCCGACATGGCAGACGCGCTTGCACGCATGAAAGCGGTCGATCCCGATTTCAGCGTGGGTGAATTCCTTCAGGGTGCCCGTGGCGCCTATGAGATGATCCTGATGGCGTTTGAATCCTCTGATATGGACTCCATCCTGCCGTTTCTGTCGCGTGATGTGTTCAACAGTTTTGACGAAGTTGTGCAGTTGCGTGAACAGCAGGGCGTTCGGGTAGACGCCTCTTTTGTGGGGCTGCGCGAAATGGATCTGGTTGGCGCCACGTTTGACGAAGACACCAAAGAAGGCGAGATCACAATCAAGTTTCTTGGTGAGCTGACATCTGTGGTGCGCAAGATCGACAGCGGTGAGGTTGTCGAAGGCGATCCGAACGAGATCAAGCGCCAGCGCGATGTCTGGACCTTTGCGCGCGACATGACAGCCGACAGCCCGAACTGGAAACTGGTCGCCACCGGCGAGTGACATTCGGAGGCAGGGGATGACCCGCAAATCCCGCAGGTTACATCCCGATGATCTGGAACTTTGGGGCCGCGTCGCGAAAAGCGCGCGGCCCTTGCGGTCCGATCTGGCCAAAGCATTCGACACCCCGGAGATGACCGAGCAGGCGTTTGCCCCTGCGCCCAAGAAGCCACGCCCGAAGGTGCGACCGCAGGGCAGCACGATTTTGCGGCCAAGCCCGTCAGGTGGCACCGCCATGCATGACCTTGCGCCCGCGCTGTCGGATGCGTTGGCGGGTGCCACGGTCAGCATGGACAAGCGCAAGTTCCAGCGCATGACCAAGGGGAAACTGCAACCAGAAGCCCGCATTGACCTGCATGGCATGACATTGTCACAGGCGCATGCAGCGTTGAACGGGTTTATCCTGCGCGCCCAGTCACAGGGTTTGCGACTGGTTCTGGTGATCACTGGCAAGGGCAAGACCGTCGCCGATGACGGCCCGATCCCGCGCAGACGCGGGGCGCTGAAACATGATGTGCCGCAATGGTTGCGTATGGCACCCCTGTCCGGCGCGGTGCTGGAACTGCGCGAGGCGCATCTGCGCCACGGGGGCAGTGGCGCGTATTATGTATATTTGCGCAAGTCGCGCCCCTGACGGCGGTATTGAGTATTTTTTGCAAGATGAACGGGCAGGGCGGCCCCTTGGCAAGCGCGGGGATTTGCGGCAAAGGGGCATGTCCGAGCAAGAGGCCAGACAGATGACATTCCGTTTCGACATTTCCGCCCGTGACGGCCGCGCCCGCAGCGGCACGATTCATACCCCGCGCGGCGACATTCGCACGCCTGCCTTCATGCCAGTGGGTACGGCGGCGACGGTCAAGGCCATGATGCCCGAATCGGTGCGCGAAACGGGTGCGGATATTCTGCTTGGGAACACATATCACCTGATGTTGCGCCCCACCGCCGAACGCATCGCAGCCCTTGGCGGGTTGCACAAGTTCATGAACTGGGACCGGCCCATATTGACGGATTCGGGCGGGTTTCAGGTTATGTCGCTGGCCAGCCTGCGCAAGCTGACAGAGGAAGGCGTGCGCTTTGCCAGTCATATAGACGGGTCGCGCCATATGCTTAGCCCCGAACGGTCCATGGAAATCCAGCGTTTGCTGGGGTCTGACATTGTCATGTCCTTCGATGAATGCACCCCCTTTCCCGCTGATGAGAAAGTGGCGCGTGCGTCGATGGAATTGTCCATGCGCTGGGCGGCGCGGTCGCGTGCGGCGTTTGGCGACCGGCCCGGCCATGCGCTGTTTGGTATCCAGCAGGGGTCCATCTATCGTGACCAGCGGGGCGAGAGTGCCGAGAAGCTGCGCGAAATCGGATTTGACGGCTACGCCATTGGCGGGCTGGCCGTGGGCGAGGGGCAGGAGCTGATGTTCGATGTGCTGGATTATGCCCCCGCGCAACTGCCCGATGACAAGCCGCGCTACCTGATGGGTGTGGGCAAGCCCGATGACATTGTCGGCGCGGTCCAGCGCGGGGTTGATATGTTCGATTGCGTTCTGCCGTCGCGGTCGGGCCGTACGGGGCAGGGTTGGACGGCGCGCGGGCCAGTGAACCTGCGCAATGCGCGCCACCGTGATGACCCGCGCCCGCTGGAAGATGGCTGCACCTGTCCTGCCTGCCGCAATTACAGCCGTGCCTATTTGCACCATGTCATCAAGGCGGATGAGATCATCGGCTCCATGCTGCTGACATGGCATAATCTGGCTTATTACCAGCGGTTGATGCAGGGGTTGCGGGACGCTATTGTAGAAGGCAACCTTGACAGGTTCGCTGCGTCCTTCCATGCGAGGCGTGCCGAGGGTGATATAGACCCCATCTGACATAACAGGAGGGCCGTATGGCCGCTGACATGCTTTCGACCGTGGTGAAGCCGATCCACAAGGAGGGATATAAATTCATCCCGATATTTGCCGTGGTCACGCTGGTGTTGTTCCTGATCTGGCAGCCGCTGGGCTGGGTGGGCGTTGGCCTGACAGTGTGGTGTTACTATTTCTTCCGTGACCCTGACCGTCAGACCCCTGTGCGCGAAGGGCTTCTGGTCAGCCCCGCTGACGGGGTGATTTCGCTGATCGAACCCGCCGTTCCCCCCGCTGAACTGGAAATGGGCGACCAGCCCCTGACGCGCGTTTCGGTGTTCATGAATGTCTTTAACTGCCATGTGAACCGTGCGCCCATTGCAGGGCGGGTGGCCAAGATCGCCTACCGGCCCGGCAAGTTCCTGAATGCGTCACTGGACAAGGCGTCGGTTGACAATGAACGCAATTCCATGGCGCTGGAAATGGCTGACGGGCGCAAGATTGCCGTGGTGCAGATTGCCGGACTGGTGGCGCGACGCATCCTGTGCGAGGTGGAAGAAGGCCAGATGCTGGACACCGGCGCGCGTTTCGGGATGATCCGGTTCGGGTCGCGTGTGGATGTGTATCTGCCCGATGGTGTGGAACCGCTGGTGGCGCTGGGTCAGACAATGATTTCCGCAGAAACCGTGATTGCCGACCTGACAAGCGGCGAGCCGCGCCGCATGGCGGCGATTCGCTGATATGCCATACCGTCGCGATACCCTGTCATTCGTGCAGCTTGTGCCCAATCTTGTCACCATTCTGGGCATGTGTGCGGGGCTAAGTGCCATTCGCTATACGTTTGACGGGCGCTTTGAACTGGCGGCGGCGCTGATCATACTGGCGGCCATCCTTGATGGCATTGACGGTCTGTTGGCGCGCAAGCTGAATGCGGCAAGTTCCTTCGGGGCGGAACTGGACAGCTTTTCGGATTTTGTCAGTTTCGGTGTGGCGCCCGGTATTCTGGTGTTCGGGTATGCGCTGACTGGTCCCATGGCGGGATTTGGCTGGGTGTTTGTTCTGGTGTTTGCTGTTTGTGCCTGTCTGCGTCTGGCGCGGTTCAATATAAGTCGCGCAGGCCCCGATACGGCAACGCGCCATTTTGTGGGCGTGCCTGCGCCAGCCGGTGCGATGCTGGGCCTGTTGCCGGTCTATGCGGGGTTGGCCGGTCTGGTGGACCCGTCGCGATTTCCGGTTCTGACGGCGTTTTATTTGTCGGTGGTGGGCTTGCTGATGGTGTCGCGCCTGCCAACCCCGTCATTGAAGGGAATCAGGATCAAGCGCGAATACGCCATCTGGGTTCTGGTCGGGATGAGTGTTTTCGTGGGTTTCCTGTTCTTGCGGACATGGATCACGCTGGTTGTTGCGGATCTTGTTTATCTTGGTGTTCTGGCCAGTTTGGCGCTGCGTCATTTCCGTAAACAAAAAGACACCGCCTAGCGGGTCTTTTTTGCCGATAGCCGCTTGACGCGGGCAGACGCTTCGCATAATTGGACGCCATAGCGCGGTTGTAGCTCAGTTGGTTAGAGTACCGGCCTGTCACGCCGGGGGTCGCGGGTTCGAGCCCCGTCAACCGCGCCACTTAAAAAACCCCTGCCCTTTCGGGTGGGGGTTTTTTAGTTCCGGAATGCCTGCGGGCCAGTGGTCGCGGTCTTATCGCGCGGTGACAGCCGCAACCGCCTGCGGGACCAGCGCGCCACGATGGCCGATGACCTCTCGGCTAAGGGCGTGGCCTGCACGAATGGCGGTCGCGCAATTCGCACCGCGCAGCCATGCGGCCAGATAGCCCGCATTGAAACTGTCACCGGCCGATGTGGTATCAACCGGGGTTTCGGGCGTCAGGTCAGTGATGTCACCCGCGCCATGCGCGCCGCCGAAGCACATCGGGCCGCCCCCGTTCTTGACGACCACATGACCGGCCCCAAGCGACAGGTAGCGCGCGATTGTGGCCTGCATGTCGGCATCGCCGAAATGGGTGGCTTCGTCGTCGAAACTGGGCAGGACCAGATCGGCAAGGGCGGCTGTGCCCTCGATCCCGCAGCGCATGACGGCTGTATCGTCCCACAGGCGCGGGCGCAGATTGGGGTCAAACACCACCGTTGTGCCCGCAGCGCGCGCGGTTTTCAGCGCTGCATGCAGGGTCTGGCGGGCAGCAGGGGAAAGGATGGCGATTGTGATGCCGGACAGATACGCGATCTTGCACCCCTCAAGCGCGCGCTTCAGCAGGGTGGGGTCATCTGCCAGGGCCTTGGCTGCAGATGTGTCGCGCCAATAGCTGAAACTGCGTTCGCCGTTGTTCAGGCTGATGGCATACAGGCCGATTTCGCGTGCAGGGTCACGGCTGACATGGGTGGTGTCGATCCCCTCAGTGTTCAGGAAATCCAGCATGCGTTGCGAAAAATCGCCCTGTCCCACCCGCGACATATACCCCACACGCCAGTCATTTCCCAAAAGGCGGCGCAAATACCACGCTGTGTTCAATGTGTCGCCTGCAATGCCAAGCCGCCATTGGTCGGGTTGTCCGGTTTGGGACAGTTCCACCATTGCTTCGCCGATGGACAGAATAAGCGGTTTTGTCATGTGTCATGTCCCGTCTTGAGTATGGTTTCAGTTCTGCGGGGTGGGGCGCAGGTTTGGGGGCAAAACTGGAATATTAGCTGAACACCTATGTCCACTGCGGCGATGCAGATGTCAATCTTTCGGCGGGATGGGCAAACGCTGCGGTATATGGGAATGACGCATTTATCGGCCTGAACGGGGCGCAGGGGTATGCGCCCCACGCTGCAGGCATTGACCCGCGCGTCAACGCCAGTATCAAGCCGCGACTGCACAGCGCTGCCGCAACACATGTTTTGTGACGTCTACAGCGCGATATGCGGCTGCGATTTTGTCAGATCATCCAGCGCGCGCAGCTGGCCTATTAGCTGCTCCATCCTGTCCACCGGAATCATGTTCGGCCCGTCTGACGGGGCGGTGTCGGGGTCTTGATGGGTTTCGATGAACAGCGCCGACACACCCACGGCGACAGCGGCGCGCGCCAGAACAGGCGCGAATTCGCGTTGCCCGCCTGATGTGGTGCCTTGCCCGCCGGGTTGCTGCACCGAATGGGTGGCGTCAAACACCACAGGATAGCCGGTTTGCGCCATTGTGGGCAGGCCACGAAAATCGCTGACAAGCGTGTTATAGCCAAAGGACGTGCCACGGTCGCACAGCATGATGCGCGTATTGCCGGTGGACGCGATCTTGGCGGCGACATTGCCCATGTCCCACGGGGCCAGAAACTGCCCTTTCTTGACATTGATGGCCGCGCCGGTTTCGCCAGCGGCCAGCAGCAGGTCTGTTTGCCGGCACAGAAACGCGGGAATTTGCAACACGTCGCAGACTTCGGCGGCAGGGGCGCATTGGCGCGCGTCATGCACATCTGTCAGCACCGGCACACCGAATTCGCGTTTGATCTGGTCCAGAATGCGCAACCCTTCATCCATGCCAAGCCCGCGCTGCGTGCCGATGGATGACCGGTTTGCCTTGTCATAGCTGGCCTTGAAAATGAAGCGGGTTGCCGTGGGCGCGCAGGCGGCGGCAATGCGTTCGGCCATCATGCGCGCGTGATCCAGGTTTTCCAACTGGCACGGGCCGGTGATCAGGGTGAAGGGATGTGTGCCGCCGATGCTGATGTCACCGATCTGGATGGGGGTTGTCTTGATCATGGTGCCTCCTGCAATGCAGACTCAATCCGTGCCACGTCCATCGGGTTGTTCAGTTCCCAGAACACCCGCCCGCGCGCATCCACCTCGACGCAGCGCACGGGTATCCCGCCATACAGGAAGCGCAGCTGTTCCAGCCCTTCCAGATTCTCCAGTGTGCAAGGCGGAATCGCGGCATATTGCGCCAGTGCCGACGGGCGATAGGCATAGACGCCGACGTGATGGAATACGGGAATCGGGTCGGGCACTTTGCCTGCATCAATGAAGGGCAGCACTTCCTTGGAGAAATAAAGCGCGTTCATATTCTGGTCAAAGACAGCGGTGGTGCCGCCGACACGCCCGTTGCGCCGGTCGTCGATGAAATTTTCATAGGTCTGGCGGTCACAGCGCAGCACAGGCGTGGCCATGCCCACGGACGGGTCGGCCTGCATGGCGTCGATCAGGGCCTCGACAAACCAGGGTGGTGTCAGCGGCGCATCGCCTTGCAGGTTGATGACCAGATCGGGCGCAATGGCCAGCCGTGCCAGCGCATCAGCGCAACGTGCCGTGCCGTTTTCGCAACTTTCGGATGTCATGACCACATCGGCCCCGAACCCGCGCGCGGCATCTGCGATGCGGTCATCGTCAGTGGCGACATAGACGGCATCGACGCCGCGCACTTGCAGGGCGGCTTCCCAACTCATCTGGATCAGGGATTTGGCGGACCCGTCGCGCTGGCGAAGTGTTACCAGCGGTTTGCCGGGGTAACGGGTGGACGCATAGCGTGCCGGAATGAACAAAACGGTTTTCACATGACCCCCGCGCGTAAGAAATCGTGGATATGAACAATGCCTATAGGTGTACCTGCTGGCGTGGCAACCAGCAACACGCTGATCTTGCGCGCATTCATCAGTGCCAGCGCTTCGGCGGCCAGCATGTCGGGCTGCACGGTCACGGGGCTGGGGTTGGCCACATCAGCGGGTCGCACACTCATCAGAGCGTCCATGTTGCGGCGCAAGTCGCCATCGGTCATGACGCCCACAATGCGCGGCCCATCCATCAGAACCGCCACGCCGAACCCTTTGGATGTCATGGTCAGCAGGGCGGTTTGCATATCTGCGCTGTGGTCCAGCAATGGCAGCGAGTCGCCTTCATGCATGAAATCGGCGACGGTTTTCAGCTGTGCGCCCAGCTTGCCGCCGGGATGATACAGGCGGAAATCTTCGGGCATGAAACCGCGCACTTCCATCAAGGCCACGGCCAGCGCATCGCCCAATGCCAGTGTCAGCGTGGTAGATGTGGTGGGGGCCATGCCGATGGGGCAGGCTTCGGGCAGCTGCGGCAATGTCAGGCGGTAGGTCGCGGCCTTCATCAGCGTGCTGTCCGGACGCGAGGAAATGCCGATCATGGGAATTGAAAAGCGCTTGATGTGAAACAGCATGTCGCGCAATTCGGTGGTTTCACCGGAATTCGAGATCAGCAGGCAGATGTCGTCATTGGTGACCATGCCAAGATCGCCATGGCTGGCTTCGGCGCAATGCACGAAGAAGGCGGGCGTGCCCGTTGACGCCAGCGTGGCCGCAATCTTGCGACCGATATGGCCGGATTTGCCAATGCCCGATACGATCACACGGCCCTTGATGTTCAGGATATGGTGGATCGCGGGTTCCAGATCAGCGGGCAGGTTCTGCGACAGGTAGTCCAGCGCGCGCGCCTCTACCGCGACGGTATCGGCTGCCGCCTTGCGGATAATGTCCGGTGCCTCTTCCGGGCCGGGGGCGGTGCTTGAAATATGTGCCATTTGCTGGCCTTTCGCGTCATTCATGCCGGTATCAGCGCATGTTTGGTTTGTTTCAGATTGTGGGCGTGACGACAAGCCATGTCCACCCCGCGCTATAGCGGGCCGCTTTGGAACAGCTGCACTTTCAGCCCGCCATGGGGAATGGGGGGACCGGATTGCAGGTTCAGGCCCGTGGCATGGGCCAGTTTGCGTTCCGATGTGACAAGCCCCAGCCGCCAGCCTGCGAAGTGTTCACGCAGCACTTGCCCCAGCGTGGCATACAGCCCGAACAGTTTGGCCGCGTTCCCGATCCGCCCGCCATAGGGCGGGTTGACCATGATCAGACCGGCGGGCGTGTCGGGCCGTGTCAGCGCGCTGATGGGCTGGCAGGCAAAGGCGGTGTAGTCCGCCACGCCCGCGCGGGTCGCATTGGCGCGGGCGTTCTGGATCGCGCCCTGATCGCGGTCGAAGCCGAAAAACTGCAAGGGCGGGGTTTTGGGGGCGTGCGCCTGTAGTTTCGTCCACGCCCTGGCGTCAAAGCTGGCGAAGTTCTGGAAGGCAAAGGGGCGTGTGCGACCGGGCGGCAGGCCAGCGGCGCGTTCGGCAGCTTCCAGTAGGAACGTGCCCGACCCGCACATTGGGTCGATCACGGGTTGTGTGCCGTCAAACCCCATCTGGTGCAGGAACGCCGCGGCCATGGTTTCGCGCAAGGGCGCCTTGCCGGTGGCCAGTTTATGGCCGCGTTTGTGCAACCCCTCGCCAGATGTGTCCAGCGAGATGGTGACCATGTCATCATCAATGCGGATCATCACACGCAGCTCGGCTTCGGCGGTGACAGGCGCGCCAAGGGTTTCGGTGATTGCGGTTGCAATGCGCTGCGCCGCAGCTTTCTGATGATAGATGCGCGAGCGGGTGCAGGTCACATCAATGCGCAGCGGCGTGTCCGGTCGTAGAAAGTCGACCCATGGAAACTTGCGCGCGCGTTTGTCCAGTTGGGCCAGATGCAGCGCGCGAAACTGGCCTATGCGGATCAGAACGCGGCTGGCGCTGCGCACCCACAGATTTGCACGCCAGACATCGTGCCATGCCCCCGTTGTTTCCACCCCGCCGGCTACAATGACAGGCGACGGCAGGCCCAAGGCCTGCGCTTCTTGCGCCACAACAGGTTCAAGCCCCGGCAGGCAGGCAAGGAACAGGGGGAAAGATGTGTTTTCCATGGCTGTCGCATAGGGGGAATTGCGCGTCTGTGCCAGAAGAAAAAGGAATGCGCCCGACCAACGTGGCCCACCCGCCCGCCCCCGTGCACCGCGTGGCGCGGTGCACTTGCCACGCTGGCCGGGCGCAGGGCCGGTCTGTGATGGATGGTCCCCGTCAATTGGCGGCGAACTGGTCCATCTTGCGGGCCAGTTTCACGTCCAGATCGGTCAGCCCGCCCGCGTCATGTGTTGTCAGCACCACAGTCACATGTTTGTAGACATTGGACCATTCGGGGTGGTGATCCATCTTCTCGGCAAGGATTGCGCAGCGCGTCATCCAGCCGAAGGCTTCGGCGAAATTGGCAAAGGTGAATTTCTTTTCAATCGCATCGCGCCCGTCCGTCCTGTGCCAGCCATTGGCCAGCAGTGCGTCTAGGTACTGGGTGTCGGTCAGTTTTTCGGCCATGTCATTTACCCCCTATCTGTCAGGTCTGTTTGCGAAACGGCGCATGGTCGCGCAGGATGTCCATTTCATCATTGATGGCCTGCGTTTCATCCGCCAGATAGCGTGCAACTGCCTTTTGAAACCCCGGTTGCGGGAAATAGTGCAGGGAATGCACGCGCGACGGCATATACCCGCGCGCCAGTTTGTGGATGCCCTGCGCGCCCGCTTCCACCCTGTGCAAGCCATGGGCAATGGCGAAGTCCATGGCCTGATAGTAGCACAGTTCGAAATGCAGGCAGGGGTGGTCCTCGATGCAGCCCCAATAGCGCCCGAACAGACAGTCACGACCAATGAAATTCAGCGCCCCCGCAACAGGCCGGCCACCCTGTTCCGCCAGCACCAGCAAAATGTCATCGCGCATCGTATCATGGATATGATCGAAGAACGCGCGCGTCAGATAGGGCGTGCCCCATTTCCGCGCGCCAGTGTCCTGATAAAAGGTCCAGAAGGCGTCCCAATGCGCAGGCTGGATGTCCGCGCCCGTATAGTGCCGGATGTCCCCGCCAAAGCCCTGCGCCTGTGCGCGTTCCTTGCGGATGGTCTTGCGCTTGCGCGAGGATAAATCCGCCAGAAAATCGTCGAAACCGGCATAGCCGCGATTTTCCCAGTGGAATTGTTCGGTGACGCGCGGCAGGAAGCCAAGCTCCGCGCCCGCCGCCGACTCGGCTTCGGTGCAGAATGTGACATGCGCGGATGACAGCGCATTGTCGCGGGCAATCTGCGCAAGTGCCTGAAGCAGGGCCGCGCGCCCTGCGTCGTCCATATCGGGCGCGCATAGTAAACGCCGCCCCGTTGCGGGCGTGAAGGGCACCGCGATTTGCAGTTTGGGGTAATAGTCGCCACCCGCACGGCCATAGGCCTGCGCAAATGCGTGGTCGAAAATATATTCGCCCTGCGAATGCGATTTCACATACATGGGGGCGGCGGCAACCAGCTGGCCGCCGTTTCGCACGATCAGGTGACGCGGTTCCCACCCCGCAGCCGCACCCACGGAACCCGATGTTTCCAGTGCACGCAGGAAACGGTGTGTTGTAAACGGGTCCAGCGGGCGGCCAAGGGCCGCTTCCGGACAGGCACAGGCGTCCCAATCCTGCGGGCTGACATGCCCCAGATCAGGAACCAGCGTGACCGAAAGCGCGCCCCCGTCCATGGATCAGATCGCGGCCAGCAGCGCCTCGCCACCTGATACGTCGCAGGTGCCCGGGCTTTCTTCGGTGTGCAGCACACTGACCTTGCCATCCTCGACCAGCATCGCATAGCGTTTGGACCGGCCCATCAGGCCGACAGGTGGTGCGTCGAAATCCATGCCGATGGATTTCGTGAAGGCCCCTGTGCCATCGGCCAGCAGGGTCAGGCCCGCCTCGGTCGCGCCTGTCGCTTCGCCCCATGCCTTCATCACGAAGGGGTCGTTGACGGCAATGCAGATAATCTCGTCCACGCCCTTGGCGGCGAAATCATCCTTGGTGCGGATGAAGCTGGGCACATGCGCGGAATGACAGGTGGGCGTGAATGCGCCCGGCACTGCGAAAATTGCAACCTTGCGGCCTTTGGTCAGGCTGGACAGGTCAATCTGTTCAGGCCCTTCTGCGCCGATCCGGCTGAATGTGGCGGCGGGCAGGGTGTCGCCGGTGGTGATTGCCATTATATATGCTCCTTGCTGTGTTGTGTTTGCCACTTACCAAGATATAGGGTCCAACACAGATTAAGCCAGAGGCAGCGGGGCAGCGTATGGAAAGAATAGTCGTCATTGGTGCCGGACAGGCAGGTGCATCCCTTGTGGCGAAATTGCGTGCATCGGGGTTTGCGGGCAAGATTACCCTGATCGGGCAGGAAGCCGTGCCACCCTATCAGCGCCCGCCCCTGTCCAAGGCCTATCTGCTGGGGGATATGGCGCTGGAACGGCTGTATCTGCGCCCTGCCAGTTTCTATGACGAACATGATATTGACCTGCTTCTGGGCGCGCCTGTCACTGCGATTGACCGGATCGCGCGCACGGTCACGGTGGGTGGGCAGGCGATTGCCTATGACCAGCTTGCACTGACAACCGGCACGGTGCCGCGCAATCTGCCCGCAGCCATGGGCGGGGCATTGGCGGGCGTGCATACTGTGCGCACCCTGGCCGATGTGGACGCGATGGCACCGGAATTCGTCGCCGGTCGCCAGCTTGTCATCATCGGTGGCGGTTATATCGGGCTGGAAGCGGCGGCAGTTGCGGCCAAACGCGGGCTGGGCGTGACGGTTGTCGAAATGGCGCCGCGTATTTTGCAACGTGTGGCAGCGCCCGAAACATCAGATGCGATTCGCGCGCTGCATCAGTCGCACGGGGTGCGGATACTGGAAAATACCGGACTGGCCGCGCTGGAGGGGGAAGACTGCGTTACCGCTGTGCGTCTGGCCAACGGGGACGTGCTGCCCGCCGAATTTGTGATTGCGGGTATCGGCGTGGTGCCTGACACGGCGCTGGCTGACGCGGCGGGCCTGTATCTGGAAAACGGCATCGCGGTTGATGCACAGGGCCGCACATCCGACCACAAGGTATGGGCCGCGGGCGATTGCGCGTCCTTTCCGTGGCGTGGCCAGCGGTTGCGGCTGGAATCGGTGCAAAACGCCATAGATCAGGCTGAACTGGTGGCGCAGAACATGCTGGGTGCGGGGCTGGACTATGACCCCATGCCGTGGTTCTGGTCCGATCAGTATGACCTGAAGTTGCAAATCGCAGGGCTGAATCTGGGCTATGACCGTGTGGCGGTGCGCGATGCAGCAGGGGTGCGCAGCCATTGGTATTACGCGGGCGACAAGCTGCTGGCGGTGGATGCGCTAAATGATCCGCGCGCTTTCATGCTGGCCAAACGCCTGATTGCAGCCGGCCGCAGTCCTGATCCCGCACAGGTGACAGACCCCGCCATCGACCTGAAATCCCTGTTGCAGCCATGAGGGTGATTGGCGGGCGGTTTCGCGGCACCAAACTAGCCGATCTGGGCAGCGGTGATGCGCAGGCGCATCTGCGACCCACATCGGACCGCGTGCGCGAATCGATCTTCAACCTGCTGGTCAATGGCGGCTATGGCGATGTGCTGCAAAATGCCCGCGTGCTGGACCTGTTTGCAGGCACTGGCGCGCTGGGGCTGGAAGCGCTGTCGCGCGGGGCCGCGCATGTCACATTTGTGGATGATGGCGCAGTGGCGCGCGGGTTGCTGCGCCAGAATATTGAAAAACTCCGCGCCATGGGGTGTAGCAAAGTGTTCCGCCGCGATGCCACAGCTTTGGGTGAAAACCGCGCTGCGGCCTTCTCGCTGGTGTTTCTGGACCCGCCCTATGGTCAGGGCTTGGGCGCATTGGCGCTGGCCAGCGCGCAGGCGGGCGGCTGGCTGGCAGATGACGCGCTGATCGTCTGGGAAGAAAACGCCCCCCAACCCGCCCCCCCCGGCTTGCATCTGCTGGACCAGCGCCGTTACGGGGACACATATGTTTCACTTCTCACATGTCAGGGGACAACATGACACCCGCATTGGTGATCTTCGATTGCGACGGCGTTATCGTCGACAGCGAAATCCTGTCCAACAGGTTTATCCGCGATGAAATGGCCGCACACGGGCTTGACCTGCGGCTGGACCAGATCATGGGGCTTTTTGTCGGCGGCACGATTGCGGGTGTCGCGGAACGCGCCCGGGAACTGGGCGCAGGTTTGCCGCCCGACTGGGTGGAAACATTCTACCCGCGGCTTTGCGACCATCTTGCACTGGGCACGCCCATGATCCCCGGTATCGTGGATGTGCTGCAAGCGCTTGATCGCGCGCAACGCCCCTATTGCATCGGCTCGAACGGGCGGTATGCCAAGATGAAGGTCACTTTGGGCCAGCACCCCGAACTGACCGCAAGGTTCACAAACAATGTCTTTGCCGCGCAGGATGTGGCGCATCCGAAACCCGCGCCTGACCTGTTCCTGCATGCCGCAGCGGTCATGGGCCATGCACCCGATACCTGCGTCGTGATTGAAGACAGCGCAACAGGCGCGCGCGCGGCGCGTGCCGCAGGCATGCGGTGTTTCGGTTACGCCCCCGATTGCGACGGGGCCCATCTTGCGGCGCAGGGCGCAACCGTCTTTCACAAAATGCCCGACCTGCCAGCGCTTTTGTCCATCTGATTTCATTCTGGCCCAAATATCCCGGGAGCGCGAGGGCAGCGCCCTCGCCCCCCTTATGAATTCAGGACCCCGCCAGCGCCTGTGCCTTCGCCACGGTCAGCGATGGCGATAATGCGTCAGGGTCCAGCACCAGTTCCACAATCGCGGGACGCCCTGCCGCCATCGCGCGGTCAAAGGCAGGCAGGAAATCTTCTGTACGTTCCACCCGTTCGCCATGCCCGCCATAGGCCGTCGCCAGTGCGGCATAATCGGGGTTGAACAGCCCTGTGCCACTTACCCGTCCGGGATAGGTTTTTTCCTGATGCATGCGGATGGTGCCATACTGACCGTTATTGCATACGATCACGATGATATTCGCGCCATGCTGGCGGGCGGTGGACATCTCGTTCAGGGTCATCTGGAAACAGCCGTCGCCTGCAAAACAGACCACCGCCCGATCACGGTGTTCCAGCTTGGCGGCAATCGCGGCCGGAAACCCGTAGCCCATGGACCCCGAAGTCGGTGCCAGATGGCCCGGAAAGGCGCGTGCGCGCAGGTAACGGTGCAGGAAGGCCGCGTAATTGCCCGCCCCGTTGGTCACAATCGCATCTTCGGGCAGGTGGTCGGACAATGCATGGATCACCTGTTCCAGTTTCACAGCACCCGGTGTTTCAACAGGGGTGACCCAATCCAGATAATCGGCGTGTGCCGCGCGCGTCCAGTCGGCCCAGTCGGCATGCGTGGGGGCATCGCGCTTTGCCAGTTTGGCAATGAAATCCACTGCAGGGGCCGCCAGCGCCAGATCGGGGCGATAGACGCGGCCCAGCTCGTTGGGATCGGGGTGAATATGGATGACGGTCTTGTTCGGGCTGGCGGGGTCCACCAGTTCATACCCGCCGGTCACGATATCGCCCAGCCGTGACCCCAGAACCAGCAGACAATCGGCATCGCGCAGGCGCTGCGCCAGTTTGGGGTTCATGCCCACGGCCAGATCGCCCGCATAATTCGGGTTACGGTTGTCGATGCGGTCCATCCGCCGGAAGGTCGCGCAAACCGGCAGGCCGAAATTTCCCGCAAACTGCGCAAGGGCATGCGCCGTGTCGCTGGACCAGACCGACCCGCCTGCAATCACCAGCGGGCGTTTGGCCTTGCACAACATGTCCAGCACGGCATCAATCTGTTCGGAACACACTGCGGGCGGGGTTGGGGCCACGGCAGGCAGGTCGGGCACATCGGCGCGGGCGGACAGGATATTTTCGGGCAATGCCAGCACCACAGGGCCGGGGCGTCCCGAACCAGCCTGATGAAAGGCGCGGCTGATATATTCGGGCAGGCGGTCGGTGTGGTCCACCTCGGCGGCCCATTTGGCGATGGGCTTGAAGAATTCGCGGTAATTGACTTCCTGAAACGCCTCCCGGTCGCGGTGGCGGTTGTCGATCTGGCCCACGAACATGATCAGCGGTGTGGAATCCTGCATGGCGACATGAATGCCGCTGGACGCATTCGTGGCCCCCGGTCCGCGGGTGACAAAAACAACGCCCGGCTGGCCGGTCAGTTTTGCATGGGCCTCGGCCATCATGGCGGCGCCCCCTTCATGGCGGCAGACAATGTTTTCAATGCCGGACTCATGCAACCCGTCCAGTGCCGCAAGAAAACTTTCGCCCGGCACGGAAAAAACGCGGCGCACGCCTTGGGCCTTAAGTTGATCCACCAGAATTTGCCCGCCATGTCGCATGGTCATGAATGCCTCGCCTTGCTTGTTGTTCCGCGCCAGTTTGGGAGATTGCAGCCCTATGTTCAACCGCGATGATTGCTATTCGCCGGTTCTTCCCTAGCTATGAACACATATGCCTGAAGGAGGTTCCATGTCGGATTTGAAACTTGTCGGTCTGTGCGGGTCGCTGCGCGCGCAATCTTTTAATCGGAAATTGTTGCTGGAGGCTGCGCGCCTGTTTGATGGCGCAGGATTTACCGAAGGCGATTTGCGCCTGCCGCTGTTTGACGAGGATCTGGAGGCGCAGGGCATGCCCCCCGAAGTCACCCGCCTGAAAGACCAGATCAAGGCGGCGGATGCCGTTGTCATTGCCTGCCCCGAATACAACAAGGCCCCGCCCGGTGTTCTGAAAAATGCACTGGACTGGCTAAGTCGCGGGGGCGCGCCATGGACGGGCAAGCCTGTGGCGATCGTGTCGGCCGCAGCGGGGCGCGCAGGCGGGGAACGGTCGCAATTCGCGCTGCGCCTGATGATGGTGCCGTTTCGCCCGCGCCTGCTGCAAGGCCCAGAAGTGTTGGTCGCTGGCCCGAAGGACCATTTCGACGCTGACGGGCGCTTGATCACGGAAAGCTATGTCAATCTGCTGTCGGACCTGATGGGCGCGCTGCGCCAAGAGGCGGAACTGACCCGCGACTGACAAATCCGCGTATGGGCGTGCGACAAGGGTTTGAAACCTGCACGCCGCGCTTCTATACCAGAACAAGGCAGTTAGATCGGAGATACGAATGTCCAACCCCACCGCCGCGATGCTGGTCATCGGTGATGAAATCCTGTCGGGGCGCACCCGTGATGCGAATATGCATTATCTGGCGGGACAGCTAAGCACGCGCGGCATTGATCTGGCAGAAGTGCGGATTGTGTCCGACACACATGAAAAGATCGTATCAAGCCTGAATGCACTGCGGGTGGAATATGACTATGTGTTCACATCCGGCGGCATTGGCCCCACGCATGATGATATTACTGCCGATGCGGTGGCGGCAGCCTTCGGGGTGAATGTCGATATACGCGACGATGCGCGCGCCATTCTGGCTGCGCATTACCAGCGCACGGGGCTGGAGTTGAACGCCGCAAGGCTGCGTATGGCGCGTATTCCGGACGGGGCCAGCCTGATTGAAAACCCCGTTTCCTCGGCGCCGGGGTTCAGCATTGGCAATGTGCATGTGATGGCGGGTGTGCCCGCAGTGTTTCAGGCGATGGTGGCGTCCGTGCTGCCGCTGCTGACATCAGGGCAGGCGCTTTACAGCCAGTCCCTGTGCGTCAACCGTGGCGAGGGCGAGATCGCGGCCGATCTGTCCACGCTGGCCGCCGCCTATCCCGATTTGTCCATCGGGTGCTATCCGTTCCAGCGTGACGGGGTTTACGGGGCGAATGTCGTTGTGCGCGGGCAGGCGCGTGCGCAGGTCGATGCGGCTATGGTGCGACTGTCCGAATTGTTCCCCGAGGCCGTTGCGTGACACTGCCTGACCCTGACGCGCTGTTCGCTGCGCTGGAGGGGACATGGCCCGCCTTGTCGCACAAGGCGGTGTCGGGCTGGATCATCCGCGATGGCGCTGGCGGCGGCAAGCGCGTCAGCGCGGCCACCACGACAGATGAGGGCGCAAGCATTGAAGAAGCCGAGGCCGCCATGCGCGCCCTGTCACAGGCCCCGCTTTTCATGCTGCGCGCGGGTCAGACATTGTTGCAGGACCGGCTGGCCGTGCATGGGTATCGCTGTGTCGACCCCAGTGTGATCTATGCCGCGCCGATTGCCGCCATTGCACAAGAACCCCCTGCCATCAGCCTGTATCCGGTCTGGCCGCCGCTGGCGATCATGCGCAGGATCTGGGCTGACGGGGGTATCGGGGCGGCGCGGGTGCAGGTGATGTCGCGCGCGCGCGGGCCGAAAGCGGGTTTGATCGCGCGCAGTCAGGACCGCGCCGCTGGGGCTGCCTTTTGTGCTGTCCATGACGGTATTGCCATGGTGCACGCGGTCGAAGTGGCCCCCGCCTTGCGCCGCAAGGGCGTTGCGCGCAATATCTTGCAAGGGGCCGCATTCTGGGCGCAGGCACAGGGCGCGCAATGGCTGGCACTGGCCGTGACCGAAGCAAACGCACCGGCGCGCGCGCTGTATGACGCACTGGGCATGCAGGTGATGGCACAATATTCCTATCGTCAGAAGGGGGACTGACATGTCCAAGCAAGTGACAAAGCTGAACCTGCCAGCGGTTGACCCATTGCCGGAACGCACACAGAAATATCTGGACCTTGCACAGCAGAAACTGGGCATGGTGCCGAATGTCTTGCAGGCCTATCTGTTCGATGTCGCAAAATTCGACGCTTTTGTGGGTATGTATAATGACCTGATGCTGGGTGACAGCGCCCTGAGCAAGCTGGAGCGCGAGATGATTGCCGTGGTCGTGTCGTCGATCAACCGGTGCTGGTATTGTCAGGTCGCCCATGGCGCAGCCGTGCGCGAATTGTCGGGCGATCCGGCGCTGGGCGAGGCGATGGTCATGAATTACCGCGCCGCGCCGCTGGATGCACGCACCCGCGCCATGCTGGATTTTGCGGCCCTTGTCACCGAGGCCAGCGCCAAGGTGGGCGAGGGGGACCGCGACGCCCTGCGCACGCATGGATTTTCCGACCGCGATATTTTTGACATTATCGCAGTGGTGGGGTTCTTCTCGATGTCCAACAGGGTGGCGTCGGCTACGGGAATGGAACCGAACCCCGAATATCATGCCATGGCGCGAAAGGCCTGACCGGAAGGGGGGACGGGGGGCGGCTGCCCCCCGGCATCACGGGTCTGCGACCCGTGCTGAACCCCCCGCCCCAAGGGGGGCACGCCCCCCTTGGGCAACCCCGTGGATATTTGGGCCAGCGTGAAATTACGAAACATTGTCGAACAGACCGCTGACGGCGCGGCGCATTATGGCGGTTGTGCGCGGTGCGGGTAGTGTCTGGAAGGGCAGGGGGCGGCAGATTTCGATTGCGGCAATGCCAAGTCGCGCTGTCAGTGCGCCGTTCACGACCCCTTCGCCAAAGCGGCGCGACAGTTTCGAGACGATCCCGCCCGAGGCCAGCGCGCCGACCATATCCTCGCCCACGGCGACGGCCCCTGTTGCGAGCAGATGGGTGATAACCCCGCGCAGCAGACGCAGACTGCCCAAGGTGCCTGCCCGCCCGCCATAAATTTCAGAGATCCGGCGGATCATGCGCAGATTGGTGATCAGGGCGGCGATCACATCGACCAGGGCAAGGGGGATCATGGCGGTCAGCAGCGCCACCTGCCGTGCGGAGGTTTCGACCTGAAGGCGCGCTGCGGCATCAAGCGGGGCGAGAAGCGTGGCCTCGGCCTGATCCAGCAGGGCCTCGGCATCCGGCTGGTCGCCTGCGATTTCGGTCATGCGGTCAACCGGCCAGCGCATGTCGGGCCGGTCGGCATACAGCGCCATAAGCGCCGCGAGCGTCGTTGCCGCTGCGGGGCGGTCCTGCGTGGTTCTGGCGCCCTGCGCTTGCTGGCGCAGCCTGTCGATGCGACGCAGACGGCGGATAGCTGTCCATTCGCGCAGTGCCATCACGCAGCCCGCCGCAAGAATAAGGCCCATCAGCCCAAATGCGAGATAGCCAAGTGTGGGGTTTCTGCTGACAAGGCCCGTCACAAAATCCCATGCTGTTACCGTGAGGGCGAGTGTCACAAAGCCTGCAAATGCGGTCCAGCCCAGTTTCGCCCAGACTGTGAATCTTGCACGCGCGCCCAGCATGGCAAGCTGCATTGCGCGTCCGCTGCCGGCCTGCCCGGGCGGGCCGTCATCATCCGGCAGGGGGGGCGCGGTGTCTGGGCTGGCGGGGGGGACCACCCCATCAAGTTCGAGGAGGACGGGTTTTCTGTCAGTCATGTCAAAAGATCCCCGATCAGGAATTCGGCAGCGCTGTCCATCCGGATATGGGGCAGCCCGTCGCCGGGTGCGCGGGTCAGGGGGGCGGGGGCAAATCGCATGAACTGGTAATCCGCATCCAGCCAGCGCGGTGTGTCGCGCCCCGATTGGCCGATGATCCGGGCGGGGTCTGTGGGCAGATCGCCTGCGTAAAAAGCGGCCTGCTTGCCGCTGTCAAGAAGTTTGCCGCGCACGCAATCCAGCATCTGGCCATTCTGTTCGTGCTGTTCCTCGACGGTGGCGCGCAGGGCTGCAAGGGAAACAGCATGCGTGTTCGCGCCTGCAAAATCGGCGCGGTCGCGCGACTGGCGCAGCAGCGCGGTGGTGATCGCGGTCAGGCGGGGGTGCTGGCTGTGGTGCAGGTGGTCTGCCTTGGTGGCGGCAAACAGGATACGTTCGACCCGTTTGCCGCCAAGAATGCGGGCAAGCCATGCTGTGCGACCGGGGCGAAATGTTGACAGAAGTTCCGTCATTGTCTGCCCCAGACGGTCCACCGCATCCGGCCCCGCATGGATTGCGCCCAGCACATCGGCCAGCACGACCTGACGGTCGATGCGGGCGAAATGCGTGCGGAAAAAGGGGCGGACCACCTGTGCCTTATAGGCGTCGAACCTGCGCGCCATTTCACGCGCCAGTGACCCGCGCGGGCCTGTGCCGGTCATGGGCACGAATGTCAGCACGGGCGATCCTGCCAGATCGCCGGGCAGCAGCAAACGGCCGGGGGTGATGTCGGGCAGCCCCTTCGTGCGGGCTGTGTGCAGATAAGCGGTGAAGGAGTCGGTCAGGGCCAGCGCTGTCGCTTCGTCATGTGGCGCTGCGGGGTCGGTTGCGGCAAGTCGGGTCAGGAACGTCTGTGCATAGGGGCGGTTTTCCAGCCGTGCCAGTGTTTCGCCGGACCATTGCGCATAGGTTTTGTCCAGCAGCACCAGATCCAGCAACCATTCGCCGGGATAGTCGATGATGTCGATATGCTGGATACGGCTGCCCCTGATGCCCGACAGCAACCCCGCAGGGCGCACCCGAAACGACAGCCGCAATTGCGAGATGTGGCGCGTCCCTTCGGGCCAGTGGGGCGCTGGGCCGGTCAGCGCGGCCAGATGCTTTTCGTACTCAAAGCGCGGCAAGGTGTCATCGGGTTGCGGTTGCAGGAAGGCCGCTTCGATATGGCCACCTGCCACGGCCTGCATCCGGCCCATACGCCCGCGATCCAGCAAGTTGGCCACCAGCGAGGTGATGAACACTGTCTTGCCTGCGCCTGACAGACCGGTGACCCCCAGCCGCAGCGCGGGTTCGGAAAACACCCCTGAAATTGCGCCTGTGACTGTGGCGCCAGCGCGTTCAACCTGATCGGCGAGCCTGTATGTCAATCTGCCGGATGCCATGCCTGCCCCTTATCTGATGGATCATAGATAAGGGGCGTGTGCGCAACTTGCCAGTGATCGCGTGAAACGGCGCAGTCAGGCGTCCTTATGTTTCCCTGTGGCGTATCAGTGCCAGTCAAAAAAACCGGCAGGCGCGCGCGCGCGCAATCTTGCGGCCATGTCCTGCCCCAGCAGTGCCGCATCGGCCAGTGGTGCGCGCACTTCGTCAAACAGCCGTTCGGACCCGTCAGGTCGCAGGATCTCGCCGCGCAACCAGATTTCGCCGTCCTCTATCACGGCAAGCCCGGCGATGGGCGTTTCACAAGACCCGTCCAGCCCCGCCAGAAAGGCGCGTTCCGCCGCCAGCCGTTGGGCCGTGGGTATATCATGCAGTCGCGCCAGCATTTCGGCAGTGCGGTCGTCTGTGCTGCGCCATTCAATGCCGATGGCCCCCTGGGCGATGGCGGGCAGCATGTCTTCGGGGTCGATTGCGGAACTTGCGACATGCGCCATGTCCAGCCGGTTCAGGCCCGCCATCGCCAGAAAGGTGCAATCGGCCACACCATTGTCCAGTTTGGACAGGCGGGTTTGCACATTGCCGCGGAATTCCACCACGTTCAGGTCGGGGCGGCGGTTCAGCAACTGCGCCCTGCGCCGCAGGCTGGATGTGCCGACAACCGCACCCGCAGGCAGCTGGGCCAGCGATGCGACCCCGCGCCGAGAGACGAACGCATCGCGCACATCCTCGCGCGGCAAATAGCAGTTCAGCACCAGCCCGTCGGGTTGTTCGGTCGGCATATCCTTCATGGAATGCACGGCAATGTCGATGCGGCCTGCCAGCATGGCCTCTTCGATTTCCTTGGTGAACAGGCCCTTGTTGCCGATTTCCTTCAGCGGGCGGTCGGCGTCGATCATGCTGCGGTCGTCGCCTGTTGTTTTGATGGGCACAATCTCGAATGCCTGTTCGGGCAGGTCGAATGCGGCCATAAGCCGCGCGCGTGTCTCATGGGCCTGCGCCAGTGCCAAAGGCGAGCCGCGTGTGCCGATTTTCAGGGGTTGGTCGGGGGTCGGGTATACATGTGTCATGGCACTTGATTAGCGCTGCGCTACTGTCCTTACAAGCGCAGAGTGTACACTGCACTTGACAACCTGTGCGGGGCTTGGGACGAGAGAGGAATTCAAGGAGAGTATACGCATGACCGCACCCGCCCCGACCAAGACCATATTGCGCGCCTTAGCAGGCGAAACGCTGCCAACGCCGCCGATCTGGATGATGCGTCAGGCGGGCCGCTATCTGCCGGAATATCGCGCCACGCGGGCAAAGGCCGGGGATTTCCTGTCGCTGTGTTACAACCCCGAACTGGCGGCCGAGGTCACCTTGCAGCCGATTCGCCGCTACGGGTTCGACGCGGCAATCCTGTTTGCAGACATTCTGCTGGTGCCACAGGCGCTGGGCGCGGACCTGTGGTTTGTCACCGGCGAAGGGCCGCGCCTGTCCCAGATTACCAGTCGCGCCGGTGTGGATGCCCTGAAACCCGTGGATGCGATTCATGACACCCTGTCGCCTGTCTATGAAACCGTGCGCATCCTGTCGCGCGAATTGCCGCGCGAGACGACATTGATCGGTTTTGCCGGCGCGCCATGGACTGTGGCCACCTATATGATTGCCGGACGCGGCACCCCCGATCAGGGACCGGCCCATACCATGCGCGAATCCGAGCCGCAGGCATTCGATGCCCTGATGGATCGCATTACACTGGCAACAATCGAATATCTGTCGATGCAAATTCAGGCGGGCGCCGAAGTTGTCAAGATTTTCGACAGCTGGGCAGGGTCGCTGAAGGGCGATGCCTTCACCCGCTACGCATTGGAACCCGCCCGCCAGATCATCAAGGCCATCAATGAACGCCACCCCGGCGTGCCTGTCATTGCCTTCCCGCGCGAAGCCGGTGACGGCTATATCGGGTTCGGGCGTGCCACAGGGGCGGATTGTGTGGCCATCGACAATTCGGTGACGCCGGCATGGGCGGCAGAACATGTGCAATGCGACGGCTGCGTGCAGGGCAATCTGGCGTCCAGCCATATGGTTACGGGCGGGCAGGCATTGGTGGATGATACAACGCGTGTTGTCCGCGCCTTCAGCAAGGGGCCGCATATCTTCAATCTGGGCCATGGCATTACCCCCGATGCGGACCCGGAAAATGTTGCCCTGATGATCGAGACTGTGCGCAGCTTCAAGGCGTAAAACCGAAAACGGGCGGCACAATGGCCGCCCGCTCGCACCGGTTCTACCGGCGTTGGGGGGGTGCGGAAATTATTCCGGCAGGATCACGGAATCGATCACATGGATCACCCCGTTGCTGGCTTCGATATCGGCCTGAATGACCGTTGCGCCATCCACAGTTACCGTATCGCCGACCCCGATGGTCACGGACTGGCCGTTCACGGTTCCAGCCATCATGCCATCCGCCAGATCGCCCGACATGACAGCGCCGGGGACAACGTGATAGGTCAGGATCGCGGTCAGGGTCGGAATATCATCCAGCAGCGCCTCTACCGTGCCTTCGGGCAGGGCCGCGAACGCATCATCTGTGGGCGCAAACACAGTGAAAGGGCCGTCGCCCTTCAGCGTATCAACAAGCCCCGCTGCAGTGACTGCCGCCACCAGCGTCGAGAATGCCTCGTTACCGGCGGCAATATCCACAATGTCCATATCATGGTTATCTGCAAAGGCGGGTGCTGCAAAAACGGCGGCCATTGCAACTGCACTCAAGGTAGATTTCATCATAATATCGTCCTCCATGGGTTTTACTTGGTGATGATGCAAGCGATACGCGGGCAAACCGGATCTGGATGAAGGACAAGTTTTCTTGAGTGCTATTGAAATCCGCGCGTCGCACCTAAGCCCGTTGAAAACATAAAATCCAATGACAGTGTTGTGTTTGTTTCGCGCTGATCCGGCCCCTGATTCTTCTCTTGCAAAAGGCAATGCCCGACCCGCCCGCCAAACCGCAGGTGCGGTGCCGCTTCCCCGCCTGCCAGATTCGGTCCGACAGGTCATATGATGCAGCTGATTCCCCTGACCTGCTCTTTGATCCGCTGCGCTTGGGTAATTTTCATAAAAGCGGATGCCTGATTTGTGCAGCAAATGTTCAAGAAACGGTCATATTCATCTGGCAGGCTCTTTTTTTCATTTTTTCTTTGAATTGTCTCTTGCGTGTATTTGTTTGATTGCCTAGATAGCGCTTCACCGGCGGCGGGAACGCGGTTGGTTGCCTTGGGCGGCTGGTTGTGAGATTGGTTGTTTGAGGGTTGAGATTTAGGGACAGGTATGCATGTGGATGCGCCTTATGTATGGCGCTTCTTACGTGTGTTTTTGTTTCTGTGCTGTTTGAAATTTTTGGAAACTTGAAGAGATATGTGGGCGGTTTGGTCTATTTCGATGGATCGGCCTGACACATATCGGCTCGCTAGTTTGGTTTGTGCCATTCGATGATGTGAGTGTCAGCTTCACTGTTTTGCGGCTTTTGTTTCTTTGGAACGGAAGCACAGAACAGAGGTAACGCGATTGGGGTTCAGTTCCTGATCGTGTGATATGTGCTTGGGTTTGACGTCAAGGATAGCTGATTATTCAGCTTTCAACTTGAGAGTTTGATCCTGGCTCAGA